>DATFPQ010000211.1:0-16908 GCA_035264765.1 Actinomycetales bacterium
CTGCCGACACGCAGGTGTGTCGCGCCGGCGGCGACGGCCTGCTCGAGGTCGCCGCTCATCCCCGCGGACAACCAGGTGGCGTCGGGGTGGGCGTCCCGCAGGTCGGCGGCCAGGGCGGCCAGCCGGGCAAACGCCTCGGCCGGGTCGGCCTCGCGCGGGGCCACCGCCATCAGGCCGCGCAGCCGCAGCGCGGAGGTGCCGGCGACCGCCTCGGCGAGCGCCGGGACATCGGCCGGCGCTGCCCCGCCGCGGGACGCGCACCCCGGCGCCACCTGGCTGTCCGCGGGGATGAGCGGCGACCTCGAGCAGGCCGTCGCCGCCGGCGCGACACACCTGCGTGTCGGCAGCGCGGTCCTCGGATCACGCCCACCGCTCTAGTAGCGTCGACGGCGAGCCAGGCCGCGGCGCGAAGCGCGACGGGTCGCGGCAAACCGACGACGACGGACGAGGAGCTGGCGATGGCCGGTGCGCTGCGCAAGACGATGGTCTACCTGGGGCTCGCCGAGGACGACGACCGCTACGACGACGACGTCTACGACGAGTACGAGGACGAGACCCCTGCGCGCCGCGACGGCCGCCACGACCAGCTGCACGGCGCCTCCCCGGCGCGCGAGCAGGGCTACCGGGAGACCGCGGCACAGGTGACCCAGATGCCGCAGCGACCGCTGGCCCGGGTCGTCCCCAGCGCGCCGGTCGAGGAGCTGCAGCGGATCACGACGATCCACCCGCGCACCTACAACGAGGCCAAGACCATCGGTGAGTCGTTCCGTGAGGGCGTCCCGGTGATCATGAACCTCACGGACATGGAGGACGCGGACGCCAAGCGGCTGGTGGACTTCGCGGCCGGCCTCGTCTTCGGCCTGCACGGTGCGATCGAGCGGGTCACGAACAAGGTCTTCCTGCTGTCCCCGGCCCACATCGAGGTGACCGCCGAGGACAAGGAGCCAGTGGCCGCCAGCGGCCTGTTCAACCAGAGCTGACGCGCGTGGGGCTCATCCGCTCGCTGCTCCACCTGGTCGTCCTGGCCTTCTTCGTCCTGCTGCTCGGCCGCTTGGTGCTGGACTGGATCCAGACGCTCGCGCGCGGCTGGCGTCCACACGGCGTCGTGCTGGTTCTCGCCGAGGCGGTCTACACGGTCACGGACCCACCACTGCGGGCCCTGCGCCGGGCCATCCCGCCGCTGCGGATCGGCGCCTTCCAGATCGACCTGGCTTTCTTCATATTGTTCTTCATCACCTTCGTCCTGCTCGGCATCCTCGGGTGACCCAGGCGTCGAACCCTGCCGGAACCGGGGGAAAACTGAGGGAAAAGCGGGCGGCCGCGGGCCGGTCGCGGCGACCAGGGGCGAAAGTGCCCGCTGACCTGCCGCTCGCTACGGTGTGCCGGGCGACCCGAGACCGCAAGAGGTGACCAGATGCCGCTGAACCCCGAGGAAGTTGTCAACAAGCGCTTCAGCCCCACCAAGTTCCGTCAGGGATACGACGAGGAGGAGGTGGACGAGTTCCTCGACGAGGTCGTCGCGGAGCTGCGTCGGCTGAACGCGGAGAACGACGAGCTTCGGTCCAAGCTCAGCGCCTGCGAGAGCCGAGTCTCGGAGCTGTCCCGTACGGCGACGGCGGGGCGCGAGTCGGCGAATGCGCCGGGGGGCGCCGCGGCGGCTGCCTCTTCCCCGGCCGGCTCGGCGGCCACAGCCTCGCCCGCCACCGAACCGGACACGGCACCGAACGCACACCCGACCCGGGAGGCTGAGCCGGTAGCGGCTCGGTCCGCACCGGCCGCGGCGCAGGCACCCGCCGCGCAGGCACCCGCGGCGCAGGCACCCGCACCGGCGGCGCAGGCACCGGCGGCGCAGGCACCGGCGGCGCAGGCACCGGCGGCGCAGGCACCGGCGGCGCAGGCACCGGCGGCGCAGGCACCGGCGGCGCAGGCACCCGCGGCCAGCGGTCCGGAGAGCGCGGCCGGCATGCTGGTCCTGGCCCAGCGGTTGCACGACGAGTACGTCCAGGCGGGCAAGGACGAGGGCGCCAAGATCGTCAGCGAGGCCCAGGAGCACGCCACCCGGCTGGTGCACGAGGCGGAGGAGCGGCAGCGTCGCACCCTCGGCGACCTCGAGCGGAACCGGCAGGTGCTGGAGCGCAAGGTCGAGGAGCTGCGGTCCTTCGAGCGGGAGTACCGCGCCCGGCTCAAGGCGTACCTGGAGAACCAGCTGCGCGAGCTGGAGACCAGGGCCCCGGTCGCCGGCCGCACGCCAGGGGCCGCCGGGTCGGCCGACGGCGGAGGTCAGGGGGCCGGCGCCGGACAGGACACCCCCCGCTTCCCCTTCGGCGGCTGAGCTCGAACGCCCGTCGCGCCGGGGCCCGGACTTTTCGGTGCCCCGGCGCAAGGCGTTGAGCCCTGTACGTCAGACGCCTATCCTTCCGAGACCGCCCCGCGGCTGCGGGCGCGCCGAACACCGCCCGTGGCGGTGCAGGGAGGGGCCATGGCCAGGGGAACCGGCGGCGAGGCCGCCACTAGGAGCACAGCCGACACGTCGACCACTCGCAGGGCTCCAGCCCGCTCGGGCGGGTCGCGCCGCACGGCGAGGTCCCGCTCGGCCGAAGAGCCACCCGAGGTGAGCGCGGCCCAGTCCGCACCGGCCACCACGTCGGCCAAGGTCCCTCGCGCGCGGACGGCCAAGCCGTCGTCGGCGAGTGGGCCGACGACAGCCGCGACGCCCGATGCCGCTGCCGTCACTGCCGCCGCGCCCGTCGCCCCCGCGACCGGTGCGGGCCCCAGCGAGCCGGCGAAGTCCGCCACGGCCAAGGCTGGGACCGCGAAGACCGGGACCGCGAAGTCCGGGACCGCGAAGGCAGGAACGGCGAAAACAGGGACCGCGAAGTCCGCGCCCGCCAAGGCCGGGACCGCGAAGTCCGCGACCGCGAACACGGGGACGGCGAAGGCAGAGACCCCGAAGGCCGGGACCGCGAAGACAGGGACCGCGAAGACAGGGACCGCGAAGTCTGTGCCCGCGAGCTCAGGCCCGACCAAGGCTGCGGCGCCGAAGTCCGGCACCGCCAGGTCCGGGACGGCGAAGTCTGCGACGACGAGGTCGGCGACCGCGAAGCCTGCCACCGGCAAGGCCCGCACCGCCAAGTCGAGCGCCGCCGGGGCGACGTCAGGTCACGAGACGCCCGCCGACGCATCCCAGCTGCTGGTACGCGAGGACGAGGCCCCGTGGACGCCGGCCGAGCTGCAGGAGGTTCGGTCCGGACTGGACAGCGACGTCGCCCGGCTCAGCAGCGAGATCGACGTCGCGGCGAGCGAGCTGCAGCAGCTGCTGCGTGACTCGGGCGAGGGAACGGGGGACGACCAGGCCGACGCGGGCGCCAAGACGTTCGAGCGTGAGCAGGAGATCACGCTCGCGAACAACAGCCGCGGCATGCTGGAGCAGAGCCTGCGGGCCCTGGCCCGGCTGGACGACGGCAGCTACGGCGCGTGCGAGTCCTGCGGCCGGCCGGTCGGCAAGATGCGGCTGCAGGTGTTCCCACGTGCGACCCTGTGCGTGTCATGCAAGCAGCTTCAGGAACGTCGCTGAACGACGTCGCATCCCGTCCCAACCCGTCCCGTCGCGCCCTTCTGGGGGGGCTCGCCGTCCTCGCCGTCGCGGTTCTGGTTCTCGACCAGGTCACCAAGGCCCTCGCCGTGGCCCGGCTCCGGCCGGACCAGCCGGTCCCGGTCCTGGGCGACCTGCTCCAGCTACGGATCATCCGCAACGCCGGAGCCGCCTTCTCGCTCGGCACCGGAGCCACCTGGCTGCTGACGGTGGTGGCCGTTGCCATCGTCGTGGTGGTGGTGCGTTCCGCCAGACGGCTGGGCAGCCGCGGCTGGGCGTTCGCGCTGGGCCTGTTGCTCGGTGGCGCGCTCGGCAACCTGGTTGACCGGCTGGTGCGGGAGCCGGGTCTCGGACGTGGCCACGTCGTCGACTTCATCGCCTACGGCAACCTGTTCATCGGCAACCTCGCCGACGTCGCGATCGTCGTCGCGGCGCTGCTGATGGCCGTGCTCAGCCTGCGCGGGATCGGCTTGGACGGCGTCCGGCTCGGTGCCGGGTCACGGACGGAGGACGAGATCCGTGGCTGAGGTCCGCGCCCTGCCGGTGCCGGACGGCCTGGAGGGCGAGCGGCTGGACGCCGCGCTGGCCCGGCTGTTCGGGCTGTCCCGCACCCGCGCCGCCGAGCTGGTCGGCGCCGAGCTGGTGCGCGTCGACGGCAGCCCGGCCGCGAAGTCCGACCGCGTGCAGGCCGGGGCCTGGCTGGAGGTGGAGCTGCCGTCGGCCGCGCCGGCGGTCGCGGTCGTCGCCGAGCCGGTGCCAGGCCTGAAGGTGATTTATGACGACGACGACATCTTCGTGGTCGACAAGCCGGTCGGCGTCGCGGCCCACCCGAGCGTCGGCTGGACCGGACCGACCGTCGTCGGCGGCCTCGCGGCGTCCGGCTACACGGTCGCGACGTCGGGAGCGGCCGAGCGGCAGGGGATCGTGCACCGGTTGGACGTCGGCACGTCCGGACTCATGGTCGTCGCGAAGAGCGAGCACGCGTACTCGGTGCTCAAGCGCGCGTTCAAGCAGCGAACGGTCGACAAGGTCTACCACGCGGTGGTGCAGGGCCATCCCGACCCGCTGCGCGGCACGATCGACGCGCCGATCGGACGTCACCCGCAGCACGACTGGAAGTGGGCGGTCACGGCGGCCGGCAAGGCCAGCGTCACGCACTACGAGGTGATCGAGGCGTTCCGCGCGGCCTCTCTCGTCGAGGTGCACCTGGAGACCGGGCGCACGCACCAGATCCGGGTGCACTTCTCCGCGCTGCGGCACCCCTGCGTGGGCGATCTCACCTACGGCGCGGACCCGGTCCTCGCCCAGCGGCTCGGGCTCACTAGGCAGTGGCTGCACGCGGTCCGGCTCGGCTTCCCGCACCCCGCCACCGATGAGTACGTCGAGTTCACCAGCGAGTACCCCGCAGACCTCGAGGATGCCCTGGAGCGGCTCGCCGGCTGACCCGCGCACGTGGGCCAGGCGCGTCGAATGCGCCTGATCGTGGCAACAGCCTTCGTTTGAGGAACAGCCGTTGCCACGAAGGCGCGCTCTGAGCCCGAAGGCGCGGTTCTGAGCCATCCGGGCCGTCTCAGCGATCACCCGCGAAGGCGCGGCCGGCGGGCCCCCCGCGACACGCCGTGCGGTCAGGACCGACGTCGAGGCGCCACCGGACTGTCGGTGCCGCCACCTAGAATCGCGGCCATGCCCGATGGTTCGTTCGCCCACCTGCACGTGCACACCGAGTACTCCATGCTGGACGGCGCGGCGCGGATCGACCAGCTGTTCGCGCAGGCGGCCCGCCAGGGCATGCCCGCGGTGGCGACCACGGATCACGGCTACATCTTCGGCGCGTACGAGTTCTGGAAGGCCGGCCAGAAGCACGGCGTCAAGCCGATCATCGGGCTCGAGGCCTATCTGACGCCGGGCACGCACCGCACCGACCGCACCCGCGTGAAGTGGGGCGACGGGGGCCGGGACGACGTGTCCGGGTCGGGTGCGTACACGCACATGACCATGCTGGCCCGCACCACCGGTGGGATGCACAACCTGTTCCGGCTGGCGTCCCGGGCCTCGCTGGAGGGCCACTACTTCAAGCCCCGGATGGACCGCGAGCTGCTGCAGACCTACGGCGAAGGGCTGATTGCCACCACCGGCTGCCCGTCCGGCGAGGTGCAGACCCGGTTGCGGCTCGGCCAGTACGCGCAGGCGCGGCAGGCGGCTGCGGACTTCCGGGACATCTTCGGCGCCGAGAACTTCTACTGCGAGCTGATGGACCACGGGCTCCGCATCGAGCGCCAGGTGCAGCAGGACCTGCTGCGGCTGGCGCGCGACCTCGACCTGCCCCTCGTGGCCACGAACGACCTGCACTACACCCGCGCCGAGGACGCCACCGCCCACGCGGCGCTGCTGTGCGTGCAGTCCGGGTCCACCCTGGCCGACCCCAACCGGTTCAAGTTCGACGCCGACGACTTCTACCTCAAGAGCGCGGCCGAGATGCGGCACCTGTGGCGCGAGCTGCCGGAGGCCTGCGACAACACCTTGCTCATCGCCGAGCGGTGCGAGGTCGGCTTCACCGAGGGGGAGGGGCGGTTCATGCCGCGCTTCCCCTGCCCCGAGGGCGAGTCCGAGCACTCCTGGTTCGTTCAGGAGGTCGAGGCCGGCCTGCACCGGCGCTACCCGGACGGCATCCCGGACCGCGTGCGTGAGCAGGCCGAGTACGAGATCGAGGTCATCGTCGGCAAGGGGTACCCCGGCTACTTCCTGGTCGTCGCGGACTTCATCAACTGGGCCAAGTCCAACGGAATCCGGGTCGGTCCGGGCCGCGGCTCCGGAGCCGGCAGCATGGCGGCGTACGCCATGGGGATCACCGACCTCGACCCGCTGCAGCACGGCCTGATCTTCGAGCGGTTCCTCAACCCCGAGCGCATGTCGATGCCCGACTTCGACGTCGACTTCGACGAGCGCCGGCGCGGTGAGGTCATCCGGTACGTCACCGAGAAGTACGGCGACGACCGGGTGGCCCAGATCGTCACCTACGGAACGATCAAGGCCAAGCAGGCGGTCAAGGACTCCAGCCGGGTGCTGGGGTACCCGTTCGCGATGGGCGACCGGATCACCAAGGCGATGCCGCCCGCGGTCATGGGCAAGGACGTGCCGCTCACCGGCATCTTCGACGAGAACCACAAGCGGTACTCCGAGGCCGGAGAGTTCCGTGCGCTGCACGCGGCCGACCCGGACGTCCGCAAGGTGGTCGAGACGGCCATGGGCCTGGAGGGGCTCAAGCGGCAGTGGGGCGTCCACGCGGCCGGGGTCATCATGTCCAGCGAGCCGCTGGTCGACCTGATCCCGATCATGCGCCGCGAGCAGGACGGCCAGATCATCACGCAGTTTGACTACCCGAGCTGCGAGACGCTCGGCCTGGTCAAGATGGACTTCCTCGGCCTGCGCAACCTGACGATCCTGGACGACGCGCTGAAGAACGTCGAGGCGTCGCGTGGCATCACCCTTGACCTGGACGAGCTCAGCAAGACGCTGGACGACGGCCCGACCTACGAGCTGCTGTCCCGTGGCGACACCCTCGGCGTCTTCCAGTTCGACGGCGGCCCGATGCGTTCGCTGCTGCGCCTGATGCGGCCGGACAACTTCGAGGACATCTCCGCGGTCGGCGCGCTGTATCGCCCCGGCCCGATGGGCGCGAACTCGCACACGAACTACGCGCTGCGCAAGAACAAGCAGCAGGAGGTCACCTACCTGCACCGCGAGCTGGCGGAGGCGCTGGAGCCGATCCTCGGGACGACGTACGGCCTGATCGTGTACCAGGAGCAGGTCATGGCCATCGCCCAGCAGCTGGCGGGCTACACGCTGGGCAAGGCGGACCTGCTCCGGCGGGCCATGGGCAAGAAGAAGCGCGAGGTGCTCGACGCCGAGTACGTCGGCTTCGAGCAGGGCATGCTCGCGAACGGCTTCTCGGCCGAGTCGATCAAGGCGCTGTGGGACGTCCTGGTGCCGTTCTCCGACTACGCCTTCAACAAGGCGCACAGCGCGGCGTACGGGCTGGTGTCCTACTGGACCGCCTATCTCAAGGCCAACTACCCGGCCGAGTACATGGCGGCCGTCCTCACCAGCGTCCGGGACGACAAGGACAAGTCGGCCGTCTATCTGAACGAGTGCCGGCGGATGGGAATCAAGGTCCTGCCGCCGGACGTCAACGAGTCGGCGGCCAACTTCACCCCGGTCGGCACGGATATCCGGTTCGGGCTGACGGCGATCCGGAACGTCGGAAGCAACGTGGTCGACGCCATCGTGAGCGCCCGCGAGAGCAAGGGCCGGTACGCCTCGTTCGAGGACTTCCTGCGCAAGGTGCCGGCCGTCGTCTGCAACAAGCGCACCATCGAGTCGCTCGCCAAGTCCGGTGCCTTCGACTCCCTCGGCCACGCGCGCGCCGGGCTGGTCCGGGTGCACGAGGTCTACGTCGAGTCCCTCGTCGAGGAGAAGCGCAAGGAGGCGCAGGGACAGGACTCGCTGTTCGGCGGGTTCGACGACGACGTCGCGATCGAGCTCGCGGTGCTGCCGCCGATCCCGCAGACCGAGTGGGACAAGAAGGAGAAGCTGAAGTTCGAGCGGGAGATGCTCGGGCTGTACGTCAGCGATCATCCGCTGTTCGGCATCGAGCACGTGCTGCACGGCTCCGCGGACTGCTCGATCGCCTCGCTGCTCGCTGACGACAGCCGCCCGGACGGGGCCACCGTGACCATCGCCGGGATGATCAGCGGGCTGCAGCGCAAGATGACCAAGAACGGGAACCCCTGGGCGATCGCCACGGTCGAGGACCTCGAGGGCGCCATCGAGGTGCTGTTCTTCCCGCAGGCGTACCAGACCGTCTCGTCGATGCTCACCGAGGACCTCGTCGTCGTGGTGCGTGGGCGGGTGAACCGGCGGGACGAGGTCCCCACCATCTACGCCGCCGAGCTGACCATCCCGGACATCAGCGAAGGCCCGCGCGGACCCGTGGTGATCGCGATGCCGCTCTCGCGCTGCACCCCACCCGTCGCGGAGCGGCTCAAGGACGTCCTGAGCACCCATCCCGGGGTCACCGAGGTCCACCTCCGGCTGACCCAGGCCGACAAGGCGACCCTGATGCGGCTCGACGACCGGCTGCGGGTCACGGCGAGCCCGGCCCTGTTCGGCGACCTCAAGCAGCTACTCGGGCCCAGCTGCCTGGTGGGCTGACGCCGGCCGCCGGCCGCCGGCGCCGGGCCGGGCACCGGGCGCCGGACATCGAGGCTTGCCGTCCTGGCGCGTGTTGGTCCAGCTGTCCGACTTGTCGTCCTGGCGCGTGGTTTGCGGCCCCGCGCTGATCGCTGCGGCGGTGGATGCGACGTTGCGGCTGCTGGAGCAGCCATCGCGTCGCATCCACGGCCGCATCGATCCGAGTGGCCGTCGCCGCGCCGGGTGGGGTCGCCGCTCCGGGTGGGGGTCGCCGCTCCGGGTGGGGAGCAGCTGGATCTCGGTGCCGAGGAGCGCAGCAACCTCCAGCCGCTCGCCGCCTTCGGACTGAGCGCGACAGGACGGCACCGCGGCTCGCTTCACGGCTCGGTTGACCACCCGTTGACGTGCGGCCCGGCCGGGTCTGCCTAGGGTGAGGCGGTGAGCGCGATTCCCCGAACGGTGCTGCAGCCGGCTGGCGACGCCAGTCGTGGCCGCCGGCCGCGAAGAGGCTCCGGCGGGACGCGTCCCGGGCGGGCCGCCATCTGGGCGACGCTGCTCTTCGTCGTCGGGGGCGTGGCCATGGGCGTCGCCTGGTGGCTGCTGGCTCCGACCGCGCAGGCCACGGTTCAGGGCGGCCAGGTGCTGCTGCAGGGGCACCAGGAGCTGCAGGTCGCGCAGGACGGCTGGTTCGTGGTGGTCGCCGGAGCCGCCGGCGTGCTGGTGGCCACCGTCCTCGCGCTGCGGCCGAGCCGGAGCCCAGTGGCCGAGGCCCTGGTCGCGGCCGTCGCGCTCGGGCTGGCCAGCGTGCTGGCCTGGCGGCTGGGCAGCTGGCTGGGCCCAGCACCGCTGGTCGACCAGGTACGGGCGGGGTCCGCCCGGCCAGAGACGCCGCTGGCTCTGCACACGGTGTCGGTGCTGTTCGTGGCGCCGTTGCTGTTCAGCATCACCCGGTTCCTGGGGGCGGTCTTCACCGGGGATCCGGCGGCCGACGCCCGATCTCGGTAGCCGGCAGCGACGGCATCGTCGCCGCCAGCACGAGCTCGCGGCGCAGCAGCCGGCGCAGGTGCTGCAGCCGCTGCGCCGCGTCCGGGACCTCCAGCAGGTGCTGCCGCTCTCCGGGGTGGAGCGCCATCGACCCCGCGACGGCCCAGGAGAGGACGGTCGGGTCACGAGGCAGCACCGGACCCTCACCCGCCCCGCCGAGCGCGGCGCGATAGCGGCCGAACAGGTCCGTGACCTGCGCGGAGAGGCCGGGTGGCGTGGGGGTGAGCGGCTCCTCGAGCCACTGCACCAGCCCGGTGAGGTAGCTGGTGCCCGCGGAGCCGTCCAGGCCGAGCAGCCGGAACCGCTCGCGGCCGAGGGCCACCAGGTCGCTCGTACCGTCCGGGTGCGGCTGCACCTCCACCAGCTCGGCCACGCAGCCGACCGGGTGCAGCTGCGGGAGGTCGCGGGCGCCGACCTCGTGGCCGGACCGGATGGCGACGACGCCGAACCGGGGCCCGCGACGGCCGGTGACGCCTGGCGTCGAGCTCGACGAGCCGCTCACCAGGTCGGCGAGCAGGTCGTGGTACCGCTGCTCGAACACGTGCAGGGGGAGCAGCTGGCCGGGGAACAGCGTCGTCCCGAGCGGGAACAGCGGCAGCGACTCGCTCACCGCGCGACGCCCCGGCGCCTGGGGTCGCGCAGCCGTCCACCCGCGACCAGTTCCAGCACCACCAGAACCGCGGTCGACTGGACCAGGAGCAGCGCGACCAGCACGACCAGCTGGACGGCGGCCGCCTCCGCCGGCGTGGCGCCGCCGAGCAGCATGCCGACGAAGGCCCCGGGCAAGGTCACGAGCCCGACGGTACGGGTCTGGTCCAGCCCCGGCAGCAGGGCGAGCGCGGCGTCGTCCCGGGCCACCAGGAGCGCGGCGTCCCGGCGGTCCAGGCCCAGCGCGAGACCGGCCTCGTACTCGCCGTAGCGGGTGGAGATCGCGTCCAGGGCCCGGCGTCCAGCCAGGACCGTGGCGGTCATCGCGCCGCCGATCAGGATGCCGCCCACCGGCACGAGCGCGGTGCCGGTCGCCGGCACCAGCCGGACGCCAACGAGCAGCAGGAGCACGGGTACGGCCGCCACGAGCACCGGCAGGGCGCACCAGGCGCCGGACACGTCCCGGGTCAGCCGGCGGCCCGCCGTCGCGCTCGCGACGGTGGACATCAGGGCGAGGAACGCCACCGTGAGCGGCAGCGAGGACAGGACCGCGGTGACCACAACGGCGACGGCCAGCAGCTGCAGGACCGCCCGCCCGCTGGCCCGCAGTACGGCCGCGGCCTGGCCCAGCCCGCCGGCGACGTTGACCGCGGCCGCCAGTCCGGCGCAGGTCAAGAGCACGGCCACGAGCGCGATCCGGGACGCCGTGCTGTCGACGTCGACCAGCGGGCTGCCGGCGCCGGCCGCCAAGGTGCCGGTCGGAACGGTCACGGACCCGACCGTACCGGTGGCGGCGGAGCGGTCCCGTCGGGCCGAGTTCGGCGGACGAGGCCGCCAGAACGGCTCGTATCCTGAGGGGGTGATCTCGCGAACCGACCTGCGCGGAGCCGCCCTCGACCAGGCGTCGCTGCGCGGCGTGCTGCCACGTGCCCGCTTCGACGTCGACGCCGCGCTGGCCGTGGTGCAGCCGATCTGCGAGGAGGTGCGGGTTCGCGGCGCGGCCGCCCTGCACGAGCTCAACGAGCGGTTCGACGGCGTGCGCACCACCGACCTCAAGGTCCCCGCCGCGGCCCTGGCCACCGCGCTGGACGAGCTGGACCCCGTGGTCCGCGCCGCGCTGGAGGAGTCGATCCGGCGCGCCCGCCTGGCTCACCGCGACCAGCGACGCACCGACGTCACGACGCGGATCGCCCCGGGCGGCACGGTCACCGAGCGCTGGGTGCCGGTCAACCGGGTGGGCCTGTACGTGCCCGGCGGCCTGGCCGTGCTGGCCAGCAGCGTCGTGATGAACGTCGTACCGGCCCAGGAGGCGGGCGTGCCGTCGCTGGCCGTCGCCAGCCCGCCGCAACGGGACAACGCGGAGCGCTTCGCCGGCCTGCCCCACCCCACGGTGCTGGCCGCCTGCGCGCTGCTCGGCGTCGAGGACGTCTACGCCGTCGGCGGCGCCCAAGCCATCGCGATGTTCGCCTACGGCGCCCGAGAGGAGGACGGCTCGGTGGTGTGCGCCCCGGTCGACCTGGTGACCGGGCCTGGAAACATCTACGTGGTGGCCGCCAAGCGGTTGCTCAAGGGGTTGATCGGCATCGACTCCGAGGCCGGGCCGACCGAGATCGCGGTGCTGGCCGACGACACGGCGGACCCTGTGCACGTGGCGGCCGACCTGGTGAGCCAGGCCGAGCACGACCCGCTCGCCGCCTCCGTGCTGGTCACCGACAGCGAGCAGCTGGCCGAGCAGGTCGTCGCCGAGCTCGAGCGGCAGGTCGCGACCACCAAGCACACCGAGCGGGTTGCCAAGGCGATCGCCGGTGAGCAGTCCGGCATCGTGCTGGTGGACGACCTGGACGCCGGCGTGGCCGTCGTCGACGCCTACGCCGCCGAGCACCTGGAGATCCAGACCCGCGACGCCCCCGACGTCGCCCGACGGGTCACCAATGCCGGTGCCATCTTCGTGGGTCCCTACGCGCCGGTGTCGCTCGGCGACTACTGCGCCGGGTCCAACCACGTGCTCCCCACCGGCGGCTCCGCGTGCCACTCCAGCGGACTGTCGGTGCAGTCCTTCCTGCGCGGCATCCACGTCGTCGAGTACGACCGGCCGGCGCTGCAGGAGGTCGCCGCACACGTCGTCGCTCTCGCCGACGCCGAGGACCTGCCCGGTCACGGTGATGCAGTCCGGGTCCGGTTCCGCGACGGCTGAGGAGGCTGTCGCTTCCTGAGGCGGGGGAGCCTAGTGAAGGGGGACCGGGCCCCTCTGCGGCCCGGCAGGTGAGGGTCCGCCCCATCGCGGTCCGGACAGCTGGTCGAGCGTCTGTGCTCGACGCGGCGGCTCCCTCCGAGGAGATGAGCCCATGTCCCACGCCGCACCGCTCTTCCGCATCGCCGGACCGGCCGCGTTCGCCGCCGGCGTCCTACAGCTGGCAGGCGCGGACCGCGGGCAGGTTCGGGGTCGTCGGCCTGGTCGCGGCACTGGTCGGCACCCTCGCGCTCGGGGGCGACCTGTGGTTCGAGTCGTTCGCCGTCCCGTGGATCGCCGACCGCGTGCCGCAGGCGTTCGACACGACGCCGACCGTGGTGCTCGGCCTCGGCGCCATCTCCAGTTACTTTCTCTTCGCGTTGGGCTGGGCGCTGTACGGCCTCGCCAGCCTGCGTGCCCGCGTCTTTCCCGCGGCCATCTGCTGCGCCATCGTCGTCGGCGGCGTCCTGGGGTGGCGGGCCTTGGTGCCTCCCTGGGGTGCCGCGCTCGGTCTGGCGATCGGCTGGCTCGGGATCTGGATGATCAGGGCCGGGACCTCGGCGGTCGAGGACGTCGGCCCGGCCCCCACGGACGTTCCCATCCCGGCACCGCGATCTGCCGCGGACAGCCAGCGAGCCGCCGAAGCCGCGCCGCTGCCGGACACCGAACGGTCGTAGATCCAGTTGGGAGCGCCACCTACCGCCCGAACGCGGCCGGACGCCGGACGCCGGGCTGTCGGGGGCGCTCCCTAGACTGGGGTCCGTGAGCACCAGCGCCCCGGCCGGCTCGGGCACCGCCCTCGACGCGCTGCCGCTGCGCGATGACCTACGCGGCCGCACGCCGTACGGCGCCCCGCAGCTGGACGTCCCCGTGCGCCTGAACACGAACGAGAACTCCTACGACGTCCCCGAGCAGGTGGCGCTCGCCGTCGTCGAGGCCGTCGCCGCCGAGGTCCGGCACCTCAATCGGTACCCCGACCGGGAGTTCTCCGCCTTGCGGGAGGCCCTCGCCGGGTACCTGGGCCACGACCTCACCGCCGAGCAGGTCTGGGCCGGCAACGGCTCCAACGAGGTGCTGCAGCAGCTGCTGCAGGCGTTCGGCGGTCCGGGCCGCACTGCGCTCGGGTTCACGCCGGCGTACTCGATGCACCCGATCATCAGCACCGGCACGGGCACGGCCTGGGTCGACGGCAAGCGGGGCAGCGCTACAGGAGTGTTCGACCTGGACGCGGCCGGCGTTGCTGCGCAGGTCCGCCGGCACGACCCGGACGTCGTGTTCCTCGTCTCCCCGAACAACCCCACCGGTACGGCCCTCTCGGTCGACGTCGTGGTGGCCGCGTACGACGCCAGCGACCGGGCCCTCGTGGTGGTCGACGAGGCGTACGCCGAGTTCGCCCGGGGCGGTACGCCGAGCGCCCTGACGCTGCTGCCCGGCCGACCGCGGCTGGTGGTCACCCGGACCATGAGCAAGGCCTTCGCACTGGCCGGTGCCCGGGTCGGCTACCTGGCCGCGGACCCCGCCGTGTGCGACGCGCTGCGCCTGGTGCGCCTGCCGTATCACCTGTCCTCGCTGACCCAGGCCGCGGCGCTCGCGGCCCTCCGGCACGCGCCCGCCCTGCTCGGTACGGTCGACGCGATCAAGGCGCAGCGCGACCGGGTGGTTGCCGAGCTGCCCGGCCTGGACGACGCCGGCTCGGCCCTCGTGCCGGTGCCGAGCGACGCCAACTTCGTGCTCTTCGGCGGCCTGCGGGACGAGAGCGCCACCTGGCAGGCGCTGCTCGACGAGGGCGTGCTCGTGCGCGACGTCGGCATCCCGGGCCACCTGCGGGTCACCGCGGGAACCCCGGAGGAGACCACCGCCTTCCTGTCCGCCCTGGCCCGGGTGTGCGGCAACGGGGACGCGACGAGCCACGAGCCGATCCCGCACCCGAACGACCAGACGAACCCGGAGCAGCCGTGACCAGCAGCCAGCAGAGCGCCGAGCAGACCGCAGCCGGGTCCGGCGAGCCGACTGCGGAGCGTGGCGCCGGCACGACGCGCCGTAGGCACGCCCGGCTGGATCGGGTCACGAGCGAGAGCAGCGTGCTGGTCGAGCTGGACGTCGACGGCACCGGGCGCGCGGACGTCAGCACCGGGGTCGGCTTCTACGACCACATGCTGACCAGCCTGGCCCGGCACGCGCTGCTCGACCTGACCGTGCAGGCCAGCGGCGACCTGCACATCGACGCGCACCACACCGTCGAGGACGTCGCCATCGTCCTGGGCCAGGCCCTGCGGGAGGCGCTCGGCGACAAGCGCGGCATCTCCCGGTTCGGCGACGCCGTGGTGCCGCTGGACGAGGCGCTGGTGCAGGCGGTGGTCGACGTCAGCGGCCGCCCGTACTGCGTCCACACCGGAGAGCCGGAGGGGCAGGTCTACGCCGTCATCGGCGGCGACTACGCCGGCTCGCTGACCCGGCACGTGCTGGAGACGCTGGCGCACCACGCCGCGATCGCGCTGCACGTGCGCGTGCTCGCGGGCCGCGACCCGCACCACCTGGTGGAGGCGCAGTTCAAGGCGCTGGCCCGCGCGTTGCGCGCCGCCGTGGCTCCCGACCCACGGGTGCAGGGCGTCCCGAGCACCAAGGGGCTGCTGTGACCGGGGCGGGCGCGCGGCGGTGGTGAGCGCGCCCCCGGCCCTGCTGCTGCTGCGCGGCCGGGTCGACGACGTCCGCTCCTGGGCGCGCACCGGGCTGCTGCCCGTCTGGGTGGTCCCCGACCCCGTGTGGAACCTGGTGGTCCCCGCCGGCCCGCCGGCGTCGGCGCCGCCGTACGACGACCCGGTCGCGCTGCTCGGTGGCCGGCCCGTGCCCTCGCGGCTGCGGCCCTCACTGTGCCTCGTGGCCGACGGGCCGCGGGCCGTGCTCGTCGTTCAGGAGGCCGGGCGGCGCGCCGAGCCACGCTGGCTGGTGTGGTCGCAGGACGTGGGGCCGATCCGCACGCGCGACCTGGCGCCCGCGCCACCCGCGCTCGTCGCCCACGTCACCGGCTCCCGACGGCCGGCCCACGTCGCGGCCCTGGAGGCGGCACTCGCCCCGGACCAGCGTTCGAGCTGCGACGTGGTCGACGACGTGCTCCGCGCGCTGGGCCTGCCGGGGGCAGGTCTGCCGCTCGGCGCGGTGCGCGCCCAGGACCTGCCGGGTGCCGAGCGGGTGGACCCCGACGCTCACGCCGTCGCCCGCTTCGACGCCTTCGCGCGCACCGAGGCGCACCTGGCCGCCCAGCTGGAGGAGGACCGATGAGCACGCCTAAGACGCGACCACGGGTCGTCGTCCTCGACTACGGCTCGGGCAACGTCCGCTCCGCCGTCCGTGCTCTGGAGCGGGTCGGCGCGCAGGTCGAGCTGACGAGCGACCGCAAGGCCGTGACCGAGTGCGACGGCCTGTTGATCCCGGGGGTCGGCAACTTCGCCGCCTGCATGGTCGGGCTGGAGGCGGTGCGCGCACCCGAGCTGGTCGGCCGCCGGCTGGCCGGCTGCCGGCCTGTCCTGGGCATCTGCGTCGGGCACCAGGTGCTGTTCGAGGGCTCGACCGAGCCGGCCGTCGCTGGCGCTCGCCCGGGGCTGGGGGAGTGGCCCGGCCTGGTCGAGCGGCTGCCGGCCGACGTCGTACCGCACATGGGGTGGAACACCGTCGACGCCCCCGCGGGGACGTCGCTGTTCGCCGGCGTCGAGGCCGAGCGGTTCTATTTCGTGCACTCCTACGCCGTCCAGCGCTGGGAGCTGCAGATGCGGGACGGCCAGGTGGCGCACTTCGAGCCGCCTCGGGTGACCTGGAGCGAGCACGGCGTGCGGTTCGTGGCCGGGGTCGAGAACGGGCCGCTGTCCGCGACCCAGTTCCACCCCGAGAAGAGCGGTGACGCCGGCGCCCACCTGCTGGAGAACTGGGTGCGCTCGCTGTGACCGCGCCGTCGACGTCCGAGAAGGAGCCCCTGTGACCGACGTCCCCCGCCTGCAGCTGCTGCCGGCCGTTGACGTGGCGGACGGCCAGGCCGTGCGGCTGGTCCAGGGCGAAGCAGGCAGCGAGACCTCCTACGGCGACCCGCTGGAAGCGGCGCTGGCCTGGGCGCGGGCTGGGGCGGAGTGGATCCACCTGGTCGACCTGGACGCCGCCTTCGGCCGGGGCTCGAACCGGGACCTGCTCGCCGACGTGGTCCGGCGGCTGGACG
>DATFPQ010000212.1:0-26087 GCA_035264765.1 Actinomycetales bacterium
TCTCCTCCTGGTCCGGGATCGGCCGAGGAGGGTCCCGGCAGCGATCATGGCCGAGCAGCCGGCCGCGAGGGCGGCGGCTGCGAAGGCCCAGGGCAGCCCTGCGACGTCCAGCAGCACCCCGCACAGCGCGGTGCCGGCCGCCGCTCCGGTCGTGGCCGCGGAGCTGAGCCAGGCCTGGGCCTCCCCGGCGCGGCTGGGGTGCGCCCGGTCGTCGACGAGGTTCTGCTGCACGATCAGGCTCGGGGCGATCGGCAGGCCGGCCACGAACAGCAGCGGCAGCAGCGCGCCGAGGCGAAGGTCGTCCGCCGACAGCAGCAGCGGCAGCCCGGCCAGGGCCAGCGCGAAGGCACCGAGCAGCACCGGGAGCTGCCGGCCGGGGAGCCACCGCCAGTGGCGTGCGCCGTACAGCAGCCCGCCCGTGGCACTGCCTCCCGCGATCGCGGTGAACAGCAGGCCCAGGGCCGCCGGGTCGGCGAGCCGCTCCCGGGCGGTAGCGGCCAGGGAGGTGTCGATGTGGCCGAAGGCGACCGCCATGGCGGCGGCCACTGCCAGGACGGCCAGCAGGGCGCGAGAGCGCAGGACCGGCCCACCGCGAGCCGCGTGCGCGGTCTGCTCCGTCGGCGCGTGCCCGGCGTCCGGCTTCACGGCCGGCCGGTCCGTCACAGCACGTCCGGCGTCCCGCGCCGCCGCCGTGAGGCTGTAGCCGACGCCTCCGACGACCAGCAGCGCCACCGTCACCAGCAGCGGCAGGACGGGCACTGCCGGTGCGAGCAACAGCGACAGCAGCAGCGGCCCGCCGACGAAGACCGTCTCGACCGCCACCGCGTCGAGGGCGAAGCCGGCCTGCCGCAGCCGCCCCGGTGGCAGCACCTCCTTCCAGGCGCCGCGCATCGCCGGGCTCATCGGCGGAAAGGCCACACCGGCCAGGGCGGCGACCGACACCAACGCGACGGGCCCCGCGCCGCGCACGGTGGACAGCGCGAGGGCGGCCAGCAGAGCGCCGCTCAACACGGCGGTCAGGGCGATGACCAGCGGCTGGCCGGCGCGGTCCATGACGCGCGCCAAGCCAGGTGAGCCGACGGCGGTGCCGAGCGCGAACGCCCCCGTCACCGTCCCCGCCACCGCGTACGACCCTTGCACCTGCTGCACCAGCAGCAGCATCCCGAGCGGCGCCATCGAGATCGGCAGCCGGGCGAGGACCGAGAGGGCGAACGGCCGCAGCGCCGAGCCGCTACGCAGGATCCGCCAGTACACGGACGGACCCTGCTCACGGTGCACCTGCGGACCCCCTTCGACGTCGACCGGTCCATTTTACGTGGCACGCCCGGTCACGCCTCAGCCGGTAAAGGCGGCAGCCCTGACCCCGCGGCCTTCGGTCCACACTGACCCCATGATGCGAAACGTCGTAGTCGGCCTCGGAGCCCTGCTCGTGCTCGTCGGTGCGGTGTGGACGCTGCAGGGGATCGGCGTCCTCGGCGGTAGCGCGATGAGCGGTAACCCGGTGTGGGCGGTGGTCGGCCCGGTGGTGGCGATCGCCGGTGCCGTGCTTGCCTGGCGCTCGCTGCGGGCGGGTCCGTGAGTCAAGGTCCGGACCGGGCCCGGATCCGGCGGGTCCGCTCAGCTAACCCGTCGGGACCGGTCCGGCGACGACTCGGCGAGCATCCCCCGCACCCGCAGCTCGGCCTCGTGCGGCCGGCACCGGACGGCGCCGAGCGCCACCTGGCGGGCCACGACGTGTGGCTCCGCCCGCATCAGCGCCCAGCCGCGCCGGACGAGGGTCAGCGGAGGCTTGCGCGACTCGCGCAGGTCACGCGCCAGCCGCCGGATAAAGGTCACGAGCGGCCGGTGCGTGAGGCACAGCGCCTCGGCGAGCACACCCTCCGCGCGCAGGTGCGGGACGACGTCGGCAGCGAAGATCCCCTCGGCGACCAGGAGTGGGCAGCCATCCAGCGAGAGCCGGTGCATGCCGATCCGGCGTGAGGTCGGGATGTCGTACATCGGCACGTCAGCCGAGCCTTCGCGGACCAGCCGCACCGCGCACCGCACGGCCGCATCGAGGTCCCAGGACGCCGGGTCGTCCCAGTCCACGATGCCGAAGGCGTGCGGCAGGCCTGGGTCGTCGCCGTCGTGGTAGAAGTCGTCCAGCCGGAGCACCGGAAGCCCGAGCCGGTTCGCGAGCCGGGACTTGCCGCTGCCGGACGGCCCGGCCAGGACGACGATGCGGGCGGACGGCGAGCCGCACGGCACCGGGTCGCTGCTCACGGGTCCACATCCTCGCAGACGGGAATCCTCGCGGCCGGTTCGCGCCAATGTTGGTGGCGTCGGCCGCGACGGCGTCGCATCCTAGGTGCATGGGCAGGGTCGCCGGCTGGAGGGGGCGGTCGTGGCGCGCCCTCGTCACGGCAGCCCTGGCCGGGGCCGCCGCGGCCGGCATCCGCCGGGTTCCGCCCCCGACGCCACCGAGACCGGGCTACGACGAGCTGTGCGCCCGGCTGCACCGCCTCGACGTCGAGATCGCCCGGCTCGCGTGCGCGGACGGCCGCACCCCGGCGCTGTACCAGCGGCTGCTGGCCACGTCGCTGGCCTACGACGGGGTGCTGCGCGAGACCTGCGCGATCATGGGCGTCACGGTGCCCGGCGGCCCCCCGCCCTTCGACAGCGTGGCGCGCCTGCAGGCCGAGGCCGGGCTGAACGCGGCGGGGCTGCACTGGTAGGCGCTGCACTGGTAGGCGCTGCACTGGCAGGCGTCCCGCCGCCCCGGCCCGGTGTCACGAGCGGTGAGGCACCGGAGGTGCCGATGCGTCCGGCGTCCTAGGTGCCCTTCGGGTGCCACATCGTCTTGGTCTCCACAAAGGCCCGGACCCGCTCCAGCCCCGGCGTCGGCCACCAGTCCGGCTCCACGGCGTCCCCACCGGTGCCGGCAGGACGCACCACGCGCTTGAGGTTCTCGGCCGCCGCCGCCTCCAGCGCCGACCAGGACACCCCCTCGGCGACGGCCGCGCCGGACAGGTCCAAGGCGTTGACGTCCATGTGCGAGGCGAGCCACGGGGCAACCTCCGCGGTCCGCCCGGTGAGCACGTTGACGACGCCGCCGGGCACGTCGGACGTGGCGAGGACCTCGCCCAGGGTGACGGCGGGGAGGGGCCGGCGCTCGCTCGCCAGGACCACGACGGTGTTGCCCGTGACGATGGCGGGGGCGACGACGGACACCAGCCCCATCAGCGAGGACCGTTGCGGCGCAAGGACTGCCACCACGCCGGTTGGCTCGGGAGCGCTGATGTCGAAGTACGGCCCCGCCACCGGGTTGAGGCTTCCCAGCACCTGCGCCACCTTGTCGGCCCATCCCGCGTACCAGACCCAGCGGTCGACGGCGGCGTCGACCGTCTGCTCCGCACGGTCGCGGGTCAGCCCCTCGCCGCGCGAGACCTCGTCGACGAACTGGGCGCGGCGGCCCTCCAGAACCTCCGCGACCCGGTACAGCACCTGGCCGCGGTTGTACGCGGTCGCCCCGGACCAGCCGGCGAACGCCTTGCGGGCGGCGACGACGGCGTCCCGCGCGTCCTTGCGCGAGGCCATCGCCGCGTTCGCGAGGAAACCTCCACCGGCGTCGGTGACCTCGTAGGACCGCGCGGACTCGCTGCGCGGGAAGGCGCCGCCGACGTAGAGCTTGTAGGTCTTGCGGACCTCGAGCCGGCCACTGCGCTCGGCGGCCGACGCGTCAGTGGGCACAGTAGGCCTCCAGTCCGTGGCGGCCGCCCTCGCGACCGAAGCCCGACTCCTTGTACCCGCCGAACGGCGAGGTGGGGTCGAACCGGTTGAACGTGTTGGCCCACACCACGCCGGCCCGCAGGCGGTCGGCGGTCCAGAGGATGCGCGAACCCTTGTCACTCCACACGCCCGCGGACAACCCGTACGGGGTGTTGTTGGCCTTGGCGACGGCCTCGTCGGGGGTCCGGAAGGTGAGCACCGACAGCACCGGTCCGAACACCTCCTCCCGGGCGATGCGGTGGGTGTTCGAGACGCCGGTGAAGACGGTGGGCGCGAACCAGTAGCCCGTGCTCGGCAGCTCGCACGCCGGCGACCAGCGGGTGGCGCCCTCGTCCTCGCCGGCCTGCGCGAGCTCGGTGATCCTCGCCAGCTGCGCGGCCGAGTTGATCGCGCCGACGTCGGTGTTCTTGTCGAGCGGGTCGCCGACCCGCAGCGTGGCCAGCCGACGCTTCAGCCGGTCGACGACGTCCTCGGCGACGTTCTCCTGCACCAGCAGCCGGGACCCCGCGCAGCACACGTGCCCCTGGTTGAAGAAGATGCCGTTGACGATGCCCTCGACCGCCTGGTCCACCGGCGCGTCGTCGTACACGATGTTCGCGCCCTTGCCCCCGAGCTCCAGCGTCACGCGCTTGCGGGTGCCGGCAAGGGAGCGGGCGATCTGCTTGCCGACGGCGGTGGAGCCGGTGAAGGCAACCTTGTCGACGTCGGGGTGCTCGACCAGCGCCTGCCCGGTGGCGCCCGCCCCGGTGACGATGTTCACCACGCCGGGCGGCAGGTCGGCCTGCTGGCAGATCTCGGCGAAGAGCAGCGCGCTCAGCGGCGTGGTCTCGGCCGGCTTGAGCACCACGGTGTTCCCGCAGGCCAGCGCTGGCGCGATCTTCCAGGCCAGCATGAGCAGCGGGAAGTTCCACGGTATGACCTGCCCGGCCACGCCGAGCGGGCGAGGGTTCGGACCGAGCCCCGCGTGCTCGAGCTTGTCCGCCCAGCCGGCGTAGTAGAAGAACCACGCCGCCGCCTGCGGGACGTCGACGTCGCGGCTCTCCTTGATCGGCTTGCCGTTGTCCAGGGACTCCAGCACGGCGAGCTCGCGTGAGCGCTCCTGGATCAGCCGGGCGATCCGGAACAGGTACTTGCCGCGCTCGGCGCCGGAGAGCCGAGACCAGGTGCGGTCGTAGGCCCGGCGGGCGGCACGGACCGCGCGGTCGACGTCCTCGGCGCCGGCCTCGGCGACCTCGGCCAGCACCTCCTCGGTGGCGGGGCTGGTGCTCTTGATGGACGTGCCGCTCTGCGGGTCGACGAAACCGCCGTCCACGAAGAGCCCGTACGACGGTTTCAGGTCGACAACCGCGCGCGACTCGGGCGCGGGGGCGTACTGGAACTTCGGCACTCGAATCAGTCCAGGGTCACGTAGTCGGGGCCGGAGTACCGGCCGGTGGCGAGCTTCTGACGCTGCAGCAGAAGGTCGTTCAGCAGCGTAGACGCGCCGAAGCGGAACCAGTCCGGGTCGATCCAGTCGTCGCCGGCGACCTCGCTGACCACGACCAGGTGCTTGAGAGCGTCCTTGGCGGTCCGGATGCCTCCCGCGGGCTTGACGCCGACCTGCCGACCGCCCCCGAGCCGGAAGTCGCGCACCGCCTCGAGCATCAGCGTGACGACCGGCAGGGTCGCCGCTGGGGAGATCTTGCCCGTGCTGGTCTTGATGAAGTCGGCGCCCGCGAGCATCGCCAGCCACGAGGCCCGGCGGACGTTGTCGTAGGTCGCCAGCTCACCGGTCTCCAGGATCACCTTGAGGTGGGCCGTACGGCCGTCGGCGGCGGTGCACGCCTGCTTGACCGCGCGGATCTCCTCGAGCACCTGCAGGTACCGGCCGGACAGGAATGCTCCGCGGTCGATCACCATGTCGACCTCGTCGGCACCGCCCTCGACGGCGTCGCGCGTGTCGGCGAGCTTCACCGCGCGGGTGGCCCGGCCGCTCGGGAACGCCGTCGCGACCGCGGCGACGTGGATGCCGGAGCCTCTGAGGGCCTCGACCGCCACGGGCGCGAGGTCGCTGTAGACGCAGACCGCGGCAACCCGTGGGCAGGTCGGGTCGCCCGGATCCGGGTGCATCGCCTTGGCGCACAGGGCGCTCACCTTGCCGGGCGTGTCCGCGCCCTCCAGCGTGGTGAGGTCGACCATCGAGATGGCGGTGTCCAGCGCCCAGGCCTTGGCCGTCGTCTTGATCGACCGGGTGCCGAGCCCGGCCGCCCGCGCCTCCAGGCCGACCTGGTCGACCCCCGGCAGGCCGTGCAGGAACCGGCGCAGCGACGCGTCGCTGGCGAGGTCGACGTCGACCTCCGCAGCGGCGGCAGGGCGGGGGAGGGCGGGAGCGCTCATCCGGACATTGTCGCTCAGCCGTCAATGGAGGTTGGTCATGGCCCGACGGTGGACTCGCGGACCACCAAGCGCGGCGGCAGCCACGTCGTCCCGGGCTGCGGCCGGCCCGCGACCGCCTCGAGCAGCAGCTCGGCGCCGCACCGCCCCAGTGCCTCCAGGCGCAGGTCGACCGTGGTCAGCGGCGGACGGCTGGCCAACGCCATGACGTCCCAGTCGTCGAAGCCCGTGACGGCCACGTCACCGGGGACGTCGACCCCGGCCTCGCGCAGCCCGTCGCAGACGCCGCGGGCCACCTGGTCGCTGCCGCACACGATCGCGTCGACTCCCGGCTCGCGCCGCAGCAGGGCGGCCGCCGCCTGCCGGCCCCAGCGCTCGCTCCACTCGCCGAACAGCGCCGGTCCCTCGAAGGACGCCCCGGCATCGAGCGCCGCCCGCTCCATGGCCTCGGCCCGTACCAGCGCGCTGCGGTGGTCACGCCGCCCGGTCACGTGGGCGATCCGCTTCCGGCCCAGGCCGGCCAGGTGCTCGACCACGAGGCGCGCGCCTGCGGCCTCGTCGGCCAGGACGGATGTCGCCTCGGGGTCGGCGCAGGGGGTGAACACGTGGACGACGGGCAGCCCGGGAGGCACGTCGATCGGCGACCGGCGGTCGGTGCGCCGGCCCGTGACGAGGATGCCGTCCACCCGGCGGGACTGGAGCATCCGCACGTAGTGCTGTTCGCGGATCGGGTCGTCACGGGTGTCGCACAGCATCACCGCCATCTGACCGGCGCCGAGGGCGTCCTCGGCGCCGGCCAGGATCGGGATGGTGAAGCGGCCGAACCGGTCCGTGGTCAGCAGCCCGACGGTGTAGCTGCGACCCGAGGACAGGCCCCGGCCGAAGCCGTCCGGCGTGAAGCCGAGCTGGGCGGCCGCCGCCCGGACCCGGTCACGGGTCTCCGCGCGCAGCTGACCGGACCCGTTCAGCGCCTTGGAGGCCGTGCCCGGCGCGACCCCGGCGAGCGCGGCTACATCCACGATTCGCACCGGACGCGCCGAGGAACGCATCGTGCGCTCCTTTCCGAGGGCTGTACGTGGGAAGACGAGGATAGCCCGCGGGCGCGCGCACGTGGAACCAGAAGTGTGTGCAGGGCAAGGAAAAAGCGCAACTCGGGGCTTGACGACCTGCGTCCGGCAGCCTACCGTCGGGCACGCAGAAAACGTGTTCCGAATTCCCCCAAGCCCTTAACGCAGCGCCGCGGCCCATGCCCGGCGCCGACTTCTCGAGGAGCGCCCATGTCGGCCCCGACCTCCGCCGGTGCAGCCCCCGAACGCGTCCAGGAGCCGTCCCGGGCGGCGGACGAGGCGGCGCACGAGCGGACCGAGCTGCCGGCGGGACCCGCCGCACCCACGGCGAGAGCGGCCACCCGGCTGCGTCCGGTGCCTCCAGGGGCGGCGCGCGTGACGGGCGGTTTCTGGGCGGACCGCCAGCGGGCCAACCGCGAGACTGCCATCCCTAGCGGCCAGGAGCGGCTGGAGTCCGCGGGCAACCTGGACAACCTGCGGATCGCGGCCGGGACCGCGACGGGCGAGGCGCGTGGTCCGATCTTCATGGACTCCGACGTCTACAAGTGGCTCGAGGCGGCGGCCTGGGAGTACGGCCGGCAGCCGTCGGAGGAGCTGCTGGAGGCTCAGCGCGCGGTCACCGAGATCGTGGCTGCGGCCCAGCAGCCCGACGGGTACCTCGACTCCGTCGTGCAGATCGAGGGCAAGGGTCGCTACCGCGACCTGCCGTGGAGCCACGAGCACTACTGCGCCGGGCACCTGTTCCAGGCCGCCGTGGCGCAGGTGCGGTGCACCGGCGACCGTGGCCTCCTGGAGGTCGCCATCCGGCTCGGGGACCACCTGGTGGAGACGTTCGGCGAGGATCGGCGGCACGACGTCGACGGGCACCCCGTGGCGGAGATGGGCCTGGTCGAGCTGTACCGGGAGACTGGCAACCGCTCCTACCTCGAGCTCGCCCGGTACTTCGTCGAGGCCCGCGGTCACGGCCTGATGGACAGCTACGGCAAGGAGCCGACGTACTTCTCGGACCGTGTCCCGGTGCGCGAGCAGACGACCGTCGAGGGGCACGCCGTCCGCGCGGTGTACCTGGCGGCCGGCGCCGCCGACGTGGCAGTCGAGCTGGAGGACGCCGAGCTGCTGGAGGCCCTCACCCGGCAGTTCGCGCACATGCTGGCGACCAAGACCTACGTCACCGGGGGGCTGGGCGCGCGCTGGGACTGGGAGGCGTTCGGGGACCCGTACGAGCTGCCGGCGGACCGGGCCTACGCCGAGACCTGCGCGGCCATCGGCGGTGTGCAGTGGGCCTGGCGGATGCTGCTCGCGACCGGCGACCCGGTCTACGCGGACGCCGGCGAGAGGATGCTGCACAACGGTTTCCTCGCGGGGGTGTCGCTCGGCGGCGCGGAGTACTTCTACGTGAACCCGCTGCAACACCGCGACGGTGCCCACCCCGACGAGAACCGCAGCCCGGCGCACGGCCGGCGCGGGTGGTTCGACTGCGCCTGCTGCCCGCCCAACATCATGCGGATGCTGTCGAGCCTGGACGGTTACCTCGCGACCAGCGACGACGACGGCGTGCAGCTGCACCTGTACGCCTCCAGCGAGGTCACCGCTGCCGTGGGCGGCGGCGCGGCCCGGCTGTCGGTCGAGACGGACTACCCGTGGGACGGCCGCGTGCGCGTGCAGGTTCAGGAGTCCCCCGAGGCGGAGTGGACGCTCTCCCTCCGCGTCCCCGGCTGGGCCGAGGGCGCCACCCTCACCGTGGACGGCGAGCAGCAGGCCGTGACGGCCGGCGCCTACGCGACCGTGCGCAGGGTCTGGAGCGCGGGTGACGTCGTCGAGCTGGTCCTTCCGATGACCGTCCGGCTCACGGAGGCCGACGAGCGCGTGGATGCAGTCCGCGGTTGCGTCGCGATCGAGCGCGGGCCGGTCGTCTACGCCGTCGAGCAGGCCGACCAGCCGGACGGCGTCCTCGTGGACGACCTGCGGCTCGACGTCTCGGCGCCCCTGGAGACCGAGCACCGCCCCGACCTGCTGGCCGGCGTGACCGTGGTCCGTGCCGGGGGCCGCTCGCCGGCCCACACCGCGCAGCCCTGGCCGTACCGGCCGGCAACGACTGCTGCGGCTCAGCCGCAGCCGGCCGAAGAGGCCCCGGTGACGGCCGTGCCGTACTTCGCCTGGGCCAACCGGGGGATCGGGCCGATGCGGGTCTGGATTCCTCGCGCCGACCGGGCCTGACCGGGCGGCCCGCGGCCGCAGTCCGCACTGCTCACCCGTTCACGAGGAGGAAGCGATGGCGCTTCGACGCAGGGACGTCCTCAAGCTGGCCGGAGTCGGCGCCCTCGGTGCCGTGCTCCCGGCGTGCGGGTCCCAGCTGCCCGAGCCGAACGTGAGCGCTGCGGGGTTCGGCGAGGGCGCAACCGGGACCGTCCGGCTCTGGTGCCGGGCGGCGACCCAGGCGGGCGTGCAGGTGACGGTCGACCAGTTCCACAAGGTTCAGAACCGCATCCGGGTCGAGGTGACGCCGGTGCTCGACAGCCAGTTCGTCACGAAGCTGGCGACGGCGATCCGGGGACGCCAGGTGCCCGACATCGTCGACATCGACGACATCAACTCGATGTTGTTCCTGTACCGGGACGCCCTGACCGACCTCACGCCGCTCATCGAGGCGCTCCCGTTCCGGGACGCCATCAGCCCCGGACACCTCGGGCTGGCCGCGCGCAACGACCGTTACTACGCCGTCCCGTACCTGGCGGACACCTCGGCGATGTTCTACAACGAGCAGCTGCTCGAGCGGGCCAACGTCGACCCCGAGACGCTCACGGACTTCGACGGGTACCTGGAGGCGGCCCGGCGGGTGCGCAAGCTGGGGTCGGACATCTACGGCTGGTCCATCGCCGCCAACTCACCGGGCATCCTCGGCTTCGTGGTGCAGCCGCACGTCTGGGCAGCGGACAGCCGGACGATCGTCGGCGCGGTGGGGTCGCAGCGCGCCGCGGTGGCCGACAACAAGGAGGTACGGCGCACGCTGGAGCTGTACCGGACCCTGTGGCGCGAGGGGCTGGTTCCGCGCGCGAACTTCGCGGACACCGGCACGACGTGGGGAAGCGACTTCCGTGCCGGGAAGGTCGGACTGTTGCCGGCGAACTACAGCGTCTCGGTGCTCTCGGCCGACAAGGAGGCGCAGGCCAGGACCAGCGTCAAGCTGCTGGCCGGGCCCGACGGCGGCAGCGCCTTCTTCGACGGCGGTGACAACCTCTGCATCCCGCGCGGAGCACAGAACGCTTCGGGCGCCTGGGAGTTCGCCAAGTTCGCCCTCGACGTCAAGCAGCAGTCCTCCCTGCCGACCGGCGGCTTCACACCGGTGCGCTCCGACGTCGCGACCCCGGAGTTCCGCAAGTCCTACCCGCAGGCCGTCGCGCCGCTGGACCGCATCGACCGGGGCTACGCCCCGCCGACCCTGGCGTACAACCTGCTGTTCAACCAGCCGGACAGCCCGTGGATCGCCATGTTCCGGCAGGCGGTCTTCGACGGCGACATCGACGGCGCCCTGGAGGCCGGTCAGCAGGGTTTCCAACGGATCCTCGACCAGGCCCAGCTCTGACCGACCCAGGCTTTCGACGTCTCGACACCAGACACCACAGGACGAGGTGAGGACCATGGCGCTGTCCGGAGCTCCGGTCAGGACCCAGGCCGCCGCGGAGGCGGCCTCCCGAGGCCGGCTGCGGGTGCGCGGACGCAGGGGCGGCGGCTCGCTGACGCACCCGGCCAGCACGGGCTGGATGCTCGTGGCGCCGGCGCTGCTCTTCGTCGTCGTCTTCGTGCTCGCACCGTTGCTGTTCGCGATCTACATCTCGATGACGAACTGGCCGCTGATCGGGTCCTACCGGTTCATCGGGTTCGCCAACTACACGGCGATCCTCAAGGACGCCGCGTTCGCCAAGTCGGTGGGCTACACCCTGCTGTACACCGGCATCGTCACGCTGCCCATCCTGGTCGTCGGATACCTGATGGCGGTGGTGGTCCGCGGCAGGCGCCGGGGCTCGACCCTGCTGCGCACCGTGTTCTTCCTGCCCTACGTGATCGGGCTCAGCGTCCTGAGCTTCATCACCGTGCTCGAGGCGCAGCCGGACAGCGGTGCGATCAACGTCCTGCTCCGGGCGCTCGGCATCACCGACGGCTCGACCGCCTGGCTGGTCGACGCCAAGCTGGGGACTGCGCTGATCTGCGCGCTCGTCATCTGGGGTGTCTCCGGCCTCACGATGGTGATGCTGGTGTCCGGCATGCAGGCCATCCCGCGCGACACCTACGAGTCGGCGGAGGTCGACGGCGCGTCGTGGTGGGAGCGGGAGTGGCACATCACCATCCCCATGCTGCAGCGCAGCATCGCCATGTGCCTGATCCTCTCGGTGATCGGATCGTTCCTCGCCTTCACGCAGTTCTTCATCCTCACCCAGGGCGGTCCGGGGACGGACACGACGCCGATCGTCATGTACATCTACCAGCGCGCCTTCGTCCAGCTGCAGGTCGGTGCGGCCACCGCACTGTCCATCGTCCTCGTGGTCGTGGTCGGGTTGATCAGCGCGGGGCAGTTCTGGCTGCTGCGCGAGAGGCACTGACCGGCCCGCCCGGTCGGTCGTAGACAGGAGCAGAAATGGCGACAGTCAGCGCACCTGAGAGCCGCGTTCGATCGACGGCGCCGTCCCGGCGGGTACCGCCGTCAACCGGCGACCGACCGGAGAGCCGGGTCAAGGTGGGGCTCTACGTGCTCGCGGCCGTCCTCTCACTGGTCATCTTCGTGGTGCCCCTGCTATGGGCGCTGCTGCGGTCGCTGCAGCCGGCCGCCACGATCACCGCGGCACCCGACCTGTCGACGTTCTTCAAGTTGACGCTCGACAACTTCAGGAACATCTCGGGCATCGCGACGATCCCGCAGGCCATCCTGAACAGCATCCTGGTCTCGGTGGGCACCGCCATCGTCACCATGCTGCTCGCGACGGCCGCCGGGTACGGGTTCGGCCGGTTCAAGTTCCGGGGATCCGGCGTCGCGTTCGGGCTGATCCTGATCACGCTGATGATCCCGTTCCAGGCGATCCTGACCCCGCTGTTCCTCGAGATGAACGCCATGCACCTCACCGACAGCCGGCTCGGGCTGGTGCTCTTCTACTCGACGGTCAACCTCCCGTTCGGCGTGTTCGTGATGCGCACCGCGTTCGCCTCGGTGCCGAACGAGCTCGAGGACGCCGCGAACGTGGACGGCGCCGGTACCGTCCGGACCCTTGTCAGCGTGCTCCGGCCGCTCGTGGTGCCCGGGATGGCGACGACCGCCCTGTACGCGTTCCTCGCGTCCTGGACCGAGTTCCTCGGCGCGCTGACCTTCCTGACGCGGCAGGAGCTGTACACCCTGCCGGTCGCGTTGCTGAACCTGCAGCAGGGCGCTTACGGCAGCATCGACTACGGGTTGCTCGCCTCGGGATCCGTCATCGCCATGATTCCCTGCGTGGTGCTGTTCGTGACCCTGCAGCGCTACTACGTGGCGGGACTGTCCGCGGGAGCGGTCAAGGGCTGAGGCTGCGGCTCGGCCACCTCGGTCAGGAACGCCTCCACGGCGGCGGAGGTCGGCAGGCTGGGGCTCGCGCCGGCCACCGTCACGGCGAGCGCGCCCGCGGCCATCGCCTGCTGGAGGGCGGCGTCCCACGGCAGCCCGGCGGCCAGGGCGGCCCCGAGGTGGCCCGCGAAGGCGTCACCGGCCGCCGTCGTGTCGACGGGCGTCACCGGATAGGGCGGGTGGTGCGTGACGCCGTCCGCCGTGACGACGGTGGCGCCCTCACCGGCCCGCGTGACGACGGCGCGGCGCACCCCCCGGTCGACGAACCAGCGTCCGGCCCGCTCGGCGCTCGCCCGGTCGACCACGGCGATGCCGGTGACGATCCGCGCCTCGGTCTCGTTCGGCGTCACCACGTCGACGGTGGCCCAGAACGCCTCGTCGAACGGTGTAGCCGGAGCAGGTGCTGGGTCGAGCACCACGGTCAGTCCGTGGTCACGCCCCAGCCGCGCCGCATGCCGCGCCGTCTCGTGCGGGATCTCCAGCTGGAGCAACAGCACGGCCGCTCGGCTGCTCACGGCGTTCAGCGCGGCCTCGACCCGCTCCGGGGTCAGTGCCGCATTGGCCAGCGGGACCATCACAATGTCGTTCTCGCCCGCCGCGTCCACGCGGATGTGAGCGACGCCGGTGGCGCCGGGGACGGTCGCCACCGCTGAGCTGTCGACCCCCTCGGCGGCCAGCCCGTCCAGCACGATGTCGCGGAAGGGGTCGCTGCCGACGCAGCCGACCATCGTCGTCGGGACTCCGGCGCGCGCCGCGGCGACGGCCTGGTTCGCTCCCTTGCCCCCGAGCACGAGGGTCAGCGAGTCGCCGATCACCGTCTCGCCGGGGCCGGGGAGACGGCTCGCGAAGGCCGTGACGTCGACGGACACGCTGCCGACGACGACGACCCTCCGGTCGTCGTGACCTGGCGTCGCTGCGGTCATCGGGCTACCGCTCCTGTCTCTTCGGTGACGACGGTTGTCTGCCGGTCCAAGCCGACGGCGGTGACGACGTCGGCTCGAAGGGACGCCAGCCGGCGAGCGGCGACGGCGCGGGCACCGGCGAGGTCGTCCGTCGTGACCGGTTCGATCACCTCGAGGTAACACTTGAGTTTGGGCTCCGTGCCGCTGGGGCGCACCACGACCCGGCCACCGTCGGCAAGGAGGTAGCGGAGGCCGTCCGTCGGGGGCAGGTCGGCGCTGCCCAGCAACAGGTCGTCGGCGCGCTCGACCGGAGACCCTGCCAGGACGGCGGGCGGGTGCTCCCGCAGCCGGGCCATGGCGCCGGTGATCAGCGACAGGTCAGCCACCCGAACCGCGTACTGCGCGGTGGCGTGGACCCCGTGCGCGCGGGCGAGGTCGTCTAGCCGGTCGAGCAGCGTGCGCCCCTCCGCCTTGAGGGCGGCGGCGAGCTCGGCGACGAGCAGGGCTGCGCTCACGCCGTCCTTGTCGCGCACCGAGTGCGGGTCGACGCAGTACCCGAGCGCCTCCTCGTACCCGTACCGCAGGCCGGGGACCCGGGCGATCCACTTGAACCCGGTCAGGGTCTCGACGTGCCCGACCCGCGCCGCCGCGCACACGGCCGCGAGCTGCCGGCTGGACACGATGGAGCAGGCCATCACCGCGTCGTCCGGCACGCCGCGGTCGACGAGGTGCGCGCCGAGCAGCACGCCGACCTCGTCGCCGCTCAGCATCCGCCAGCCTCCGGCGGCCTGTGGGTCGGCGACCGCGACGGCGCACCGGTCCGCGTCGGGGTCGTTCGCCAGCACGAGGTCCGCCCCGCGTTCGCGCGCCGCGTCGAGGGCGGCGTCGATGGCGCCGGTCTCCTCCGGGTTGGGGAACGCGACGGTGGGAAAGTCGGGGTCGGGCTCAGCCTGGCTGGGCACGACGTAAGGGGCCTCGAAGCCCGCCGCGACGAGCGCTCTGACCAGTACGTCGCCCCCGACGCCGTGCAGCGGCGTGTGGACGACGGAGAGGGCGCGGGGTGCATCCGGGCGGACGACGGCGACGACGTCCCGCAGGTACGCGTCCAGCACCTCGTCGCCGAGCAGCCGCCACCCCGCCTTCGCGCGCGGTACGTCGGCGACCCGGGCCACGGCGGCGATCTCGCTGGCGATGGCCCGGTCGGCGGGCGGCACGATCTGACTGCCGTCACCGAGGTAAACCTTATAACCATTGTCCTGCGGCGGGTTGTGACTAGCGGTCACCATCACGCCGGCGTGGGCGCCGAGATGGCGGATCGCGTACGCGAGCACCGGTGTGGGGAGCGGGCGCGGCAGCAGCAGGGCCTCGCCCCCGGCTGCGGTCACCACCGCGGCGGTGTCACGGGCGAAGTCGTCGCTGCGGTGGCGGGCGTCGTAGCCGATCACGACCCGAGGGGCGGCGTAGTCGCGCCGCAGGTACGCCGTGAGCCCCGCAGCGGCACGGATCACCACGGCGCGGTTCATCCGGTTGGGCCCCGCCCCTACCGCGCCCCGCAGGCCCGCCGTCCCGAACTGCAGGGTGCCGGCGAACCGGTCGGCCAGCTCGGCGGCCGCGGGCCCGTCGCCGTCCTCGCACCTCGCCAGCAGTCCCTCCAGCTCCTGCCGGGTCAGCGGGTCCGGGTCGTCGTCCCGCCAGGCCCTGACTTGCTGCAGGAGCTGCTCGGTGGGCATCAGATCCTCCGGACGACGTCGGCCAGCATCGTGCCGCAGCGCTGCGCGGCCGCCCGGCCGGCCTCGATCACCTCGGCGTGGTCGAGCGGCGACCCGCCGGTGCCGGCGGCCGCGTTGGTGACCAGCGACACCCCGAGCACCTCCAGGCCGGCGTGTCGGGCGGCGATGGCTTCCAGCGCGGTGGACATGCCCACCAGGTCGCCGCCGATGACCCTGGCCATGCGCACCTCCGCGGGGGTCTCGTAGTGCGGTCCGGGAAACTGCACGTACACCCCCTCGTCGAGGTCCGGCTGAACTTCGCGGCACAGCGCCCGCAGCCGCGGGGAGTAAAGGTCGGTGAGGTCCACGAAGGTGGGTCCCTCCAGGGGCGAGCGGCCGGTCAGGTTGATGTGGTCGCTGATCAGCACCGGCGTCCCAGGCGTCCAGGCGGGGTTCAGGCCGCCGCAGCCATTCGTCAGCACCACGGTGCTGCAGCCCGCGGCGGCGGCGGTGCGGACGCCGTGCACGACGGCACGCACACCGCGGCCCTCGTAGTAGTGGGTGCGGGTCCCGAAGACCAGCGCCCGGCGGTCACTGCCTGCGATCGCTACGGACCGCACCACGCCGCGGTGCCCGGCGACCGTCGCGGCCGCGAAGCCCGGCAGGTCCTCGGTCGCGACCTCGGCCAGCGTCTCGCCGAGCAGGTCTCCGGCAGGAGCCCAGCCGGAGCCGAGCACCAGGGCGACGTCGTGCCGCGCCGCCCCCGTCAGCTCGGCCAGCCGCGCGGCGGCCGAGCGCGCGACCTCGAACGGGTCGGTGACGGGGTCGGCCAGGTCCGGAGTCGTCCTCACCGGCCGCACGATAGCCGGGTGTTGGCGGGGGGAGCCGTGCGACCGCCTGCCGGGTGCAGCCGAGCGCGCTCAGCGGTTCCTCGGCGCCTCCGCGGTCTTCCTCGTGGCCGAGCTGCCGGTGCTGTACGGCGTGGCGTATCGACACTTCGTGGTCACCTGGGACATCCGACAGGGGCGCGCCCTCCCCGCCTGGTTTGGCTCTTACCGCTGGCATTCGTCGTCGTGCCGATCGCTGTCGGCCGAGTCGTCGGCCGTGCCGCATACCGGCGTCGTGAGTGGGTGAAGTTCCTTACCGGTCCCTCGCCCGCCCCCCGCGCATGGGGCGACCTCTTCGCCACTGCGGACCTCACCGGATGGATCAGGCTTCGCCTCAAGGGCGACAACACCTGGGTCTGCGGGCTCTGGGGCGAGTCAGCCGCAACCGGGCTGCAGAGCTACGCCGCTGGATATCCCGAACCCCAAGACCTCCTCATCTGCGAGCTGGCCGAGAGCGACGAAAACGGCGAGTTCCTCACCACAGAGGAGGGGTTGCCCGTACTCACGGGCAGATCGCTCCTGATCAACTGGGACCAGGTCGCGTACGCTGAGCTCATCCCCGGCTAGGAGGCCCGATGTCGGACAACCGCAGCACTCGGCCCAAGATCGAGAAGAAGGGCGGTTACCCGGCTGGAACCAAGCCGGTCAGCCAGATCAAGCCTCCACCCGCGTCTATCAGCAAGCCCAAGTCACGGGCCAGCTGACCGGGGGCGACGGACCCCGCGGACGTGCGACCGCAGTGCCCTGACAGCGGCCACAGCGCACCACTCGATCGGGTACTCAGGAGTCCGCTCCCGTGCGATGGCGGCCTGCCCGAGGCCGTGCTCCGGTCGGGTCAGCCGTCGGAGCGGCAGGCCCGGGCACGTAGCTCGAGCACGTAGTCGTCCGGCGCGCCCGCGGCCTCGGCCGCGGCCGCCAGCTCGCCGAGGTAGCTCGCGGACGGCAGGCCACCCTCGTAGCCGTCCATCACGTAGACCCAGGCCAGCGCGTCGCCGTCCAAGGTGTGCACCCGTACCCGGATCTTGCGGTAGACGCCGAAGCCGGTGCCCTCCCACTCGTCCAGGCTGGCCTCGTCGGCCGGGGTGACGTCGTAGAGGGCCACGTACACCTGGCTCCCGATGTCCTCGACGAGGGTCGCGCGTGGGCCGTTCCAGGCGATGTCCTCCCCGGCGAAGGTGAGTCGCCAGCCGGCCAGCCACCCGGTGCCCCGGATCGGCGAGTGCGGCGCCCGGCTCAGCATCCGGCGTGAGTCGAGGTTCGTCCCGTAGGCGGCGTAGAGCGGCATGGCGCAAGGCTAGGGCAGCGGCTCCCGGGACCTCCCCGGCCCGGCGGTGGTTGGATGGGGCCCGTGGGTGGTTCAGCGCAGCGGGTGGTCGTGGTCGGTGGAGGCCCGGGAGGCTACGAGAGCGCCCTGGTCGCCGCGCAGCTCGGGGCCGAGGTCACGGTCGTCGACCGCGACGGCCTGGGCGGCGCCGCCGTGCTCACCGACTGCGTCCCCAGCAAGACGCTCATCTCGACGTCGGACTTCATGAGCCGGTTCTTCGCGGCCGCGGGCCTGGGTGTGCGGCTGACCGAGTCCCCCGAGCCGGGCGAGGTGGCCCGCGCGGACCTGCCGACGGTGAACCAGCGGGTGAAGCAGCTGGCGCGGGCGCAGAGCGATGACATCGGCGCGACCCTGGAGCGGCGCGGCGTGCGGGTGCTGCGGGGGACCGGCCGGCTGGAGGGGCCGCAGCAGGTGTCCGCGCAGCTGCTCGACGGCGGCAGCGAGCGGCTGGAGGCGGACGTCGTCCTCGTGGCCACGGGGGCGCGTCCCCGCGAGCTGTCGTCGGCGCTGCCTGACGCCGAGCGGATCCTGACCTGGCAGCAGCTCTACGAGCTGGACTCGCTGCCGAAGAAGCTCATCGTCATCGGCTCCGGCGTGACGGGGGCCGAGCTCGCGCACGCGTACCTCGGGCTCGGCAGCGACGTCACGCTCGTCAGCTCGCGCGACCGGGTGCTGCCCGGGGAGGACGGCGACGCGGCCCAGGTCATCGAGGACGTGTTCCGCCGGCGCGGGATGACGGTGCTGAACCGGTCGCGCGCCGAGTCGGTGAGCCGGACGCCGGACGGCGTGCTCGTGCGTCTGGTCGACGGTCGGGCCGTGGAGGGAACCCACGCCATCATGGCCGTCGGCTCGGTGCCCAACACGGCCGGAATCGGGCTGGAGGAGGCGGGCGTCAGGCTGGCGTCGTCCGGCCACATCGACGTGGACGGGGTGTCGCGGACGACGGCGCGCGGTGTGTACGCGGCGGGGGACTGCACCGGCGTCCTGCCACTGGCCTCGGTGGCCGCGATGCAGGGCCGGATCGCGATGTGGCACGCGCTGGGTGACGCGGTGCAGCCGCTGAACCTGCGGGCCGTGGCGGCGAACATCTTCACCGACCCCGAGATCGCCACGGTGGGGTGGTCCGCCACCGCCCTCGAGCAGGCCGGCATCGCGGCGGAGTCGGTGATGCTGCCGCTGGCCACGAACGCGCGCGCCAAGATGCAGAACGTCCAGGACGGCTTCGTCAAGCTGTTCTCCCGCGCCGGCACCGGCATCGTCATGGGCGGCGTGGTCGTCGCGCCGCGGGCGTCCGAGCTGATCTTCCCGGTGGCGCTCGCGGTGCAGACCAAGCTCACGGTCGACCAGGTCGCCGCGGCGTTCACGGTGTACCCGTCGATGTCCGGCTCGATCGCCGAGGCGGCCCGTCAGCTGCACACCCGGGCCTGACCCCCGCGCGCCTATTGGTGTGGGACAAGGGTTGCACTCAGGGCAGGCGTCAGGGCATCCCGGTGTCACTCGCGGCGTCCCATCGCCTCGCGGAAGACGCGGTAGCTGTCGCTCGCCTTGCTGGCCTCGTACGTCGACCCGCCCGTCTGGCGGCTGATAGCGGTCAGCGCGGCCCGGTCGCTGTCCTCGCCGAGCCCGATGGTGATGACCGGGACCGGTCGACGGGGATCCGACTCCTGCTGCAGCGTCCGGAGCAGCCGGCGCAGCGAGATGCCGTGCTCGTCGTCGTTCTGTCCGTCGGTCAGCAGCACGACCGAGTTGACCCGCTCGGGATCCCACCCCTTCCGGACCGCCCGGACGGCGGCCAGCGTGGTGTCGTAGAGCCCGGTCCCGCCGCCCCGGACATGGTCCAGGTCGGCGAGCGCGCGTCCCAGGCGCTCCCTACCCATCACCCCGTCGGGACGCAGACCGAGCGGACCCAGTGGGACGAGCTCCCGGTAGTCGGTGTGCTTGGTGAGATCCGTGGCGAAGACCCACAGGCCGATGGAGGTGTCGTCGGGGTACATGGACAGGCCGCTGTTGGCCGCCCCCTTGGTGACCTGCATCCGCGACGCTCCGCCTGCCCCGGGAAGGGGCCGGGCCATCGACCCTGAGACGTCGACGACGGCCAGCATGCGGGTGCCGAGTGTGACGACGCGGCTGACCCGGAGTGCCGCGGCCACCTCTCGCGCGCTCGGCGCGGCGCCGGCGGCGGGGGCGGCAGGATCGATGCCGGGAACGCCGGACAGCGTGGCCGGGGCCTTGCCGTCGGGGGCCCGGAAGCCGCCTGCAGCCAGCGCCTGGCGCCCCTGGGTGCCCCGCAGGGCGGCGAACAACCGCTCGGCGACCCGAATCCGCGCCGTGTTGGGGGTCAGGACGACGAACGGGTAGTCCAAGGAGGCGCCGTCGGCGTAGACGGCGACCACCGGCGACGAGGGGGAACGGAGGTTGTGGGCCCACACCGACCGCTCGCTCGCGGGCACCATGAGGCTCACGCTGCGCGGGGCCGCCGCGACGAGATCGCCCTCGGACGTCCCGGCCTCGCGTGAGGCGGCACGCAGGGTCGCCGCCAGCTCCACCCGGCCCCGGCCGCTCCGTTGGCCGGTCTTGTTCAGGCTGACCAGGTCGCTGATGGTGACGGAGTCGTCGGCGCCCTTCGCGATCCCGAGCCGCAGCGCGCCGTTACCGGCCAACCGCAGCAGCTCGGCGAACGTCGACGGCCGGTCTGCGGACCCCGCTCGGGACGCCGGCTGGCTGACAGCGAGCACCACCGGCGACCGGGCAACCGATGGGCCAGTGGCTGGGATGCCCGCAGACGTGAGCCGCTGCAACCACAGGGACGAGTCAGGGATCCAGACGTCGGGCCGCCGCGGCGGCTGGGCGGCAACTGCTGCGGCCACCGTTGACGCGGCCACGCCCTCGACCCGCACGTCGACGCACTCGGATGGCCGGCTCCTCGCGGTCACGGCCTCTGCCGCCATCCGGACTGCGCTCGCCAGCTCCGGCGGAGCGGCGACCGCCAGCGTGCGGGTTCCGTCGGGGCAGGGCTCCTGCGCTACGTCGTCCCCGGTGAGGAGCACAGCACCAGCGGCCCCGGCACCGAAGACGAGGGCGGCCACGGCGAAGACACCGACGACGCGTGTCCGGCGGCGCCGAAGCACCAGGCGGGCCGGAAGCTGGGAGGGCAGGTTGCTGCTCATGCTGGGCCCTCCGACGAGACGGCTGCGGGACGCTGGACGCTGCTCATACCTCTGCAGGAGCGTGGACGGCCCGGTGAGATACACCCTCAGCCGACCGTGAGGCCGGCCGGACGAACCCGTTGGGCCGGCGGGCCGAGCACGAGCGGCGTCAGCCGCGCTGCATGCCGCGCAGTTGCACGTCGGCGACGGTTGCGACCAGCGTCTCGACCGGCGGCCACGGGAAGCTCGGTATCGAGATGAGCAGCGCCGTCAGGCCGTGCAGGGCCGACCACAGGCTGATCGCGAGGACCATCGCGTCGTCCGAACGCAGCCGGTCCGCGTCGATCCCCGCCTGTACCGCGGCGACCAGGTGCTCGAACGCGCGGCGTCCGGCTCCACCCCGTTCGGCCGCACGCCGCTCGACGCCGCCCGGCCCCTTGAGGAACAGGATCCGGTAGTGCTCCGGGTGGGTCAGGCCGAACCGGACGTACGCCTCGGCGCGCAGCCGTAGCGCCGTCACGGGATCACCGGCGTCCGCCCCGGCCGCCTCGATCTGCACGTCGAACTCCGTGAACCGGCGTTCGCAGACCTCGAGCAGCAGCTCGTCCTTGTCGGCGAAGTGCCGGTAGATGGCCGGCGGAGTGACACCGACCGCCTCGGCCACCGCACGCATCGACACGGCGTGCTCGTCGGCGCCACCTAGCAGCATAGCCTCGGCAGCGTCGAGGATCTGCGGGCGCAGCAGCTCACCCTGTCCCCGCGGGAGCCGGGCCCGCGGGGACGAGGGTGAGCGTTCAGCAGGAGCGGTCATGGGGTCAGTCTGCCGCCCTGGCCGTTGGCGTCGGCCACGGAGCGCTGCTCGACGGCATCGGCCTGGCGGGGTGCCGCGGTGGGCGCGGTCTCGTCCGGCGCCGAAAGCTCGCCCTCGCGGAGCCCGAGCCGGTCGTGTAGGAAACGCAACGGCCGCGGTGCCCACCAGTTGGCCCGGCCCGCAAGTCGCATGAAGGCCGGCACCAGCACTCCACGGACCAGCGTCGCGTCCAGAAGAACCGCGAGGGCCGTACCGACGCCCATCAGCTTGATGAAGCTGATGCCCGACGTCGCGAAGGCGAGAAAGACGACACTGAGGAGCGCAGCGGCCGCGGTCACCAGCCGACCCGTGCTCTCGAGCCCGAACGCCACCGCCTCCTGGTTGTCGCCCGTCACGTCGTAGCGCTCCTTGATCCTGGAGAGCATAAACACCTCGTAGTCCATGGACAGCCCGAAGGCGACGCAGAACAGCAGGATGGGCATGTTCAGGTCGAGCGTGCCCGTCGGTGTGAACTGCAGCCGGTCGGCGAGGTGTCCTTCCTGGAAGACCCAGACCAGCGCGCCGAACGTCGCGCTGAGGCTCAACAGGTTGAGTACCAGGCCCTTGATCGGCACGAGGAGCCCTCCGGTGAACAAGAACAGGACGCAGAAGGTCACGGCCGCGATGACTCCCAACGCCAGCGGCAGCCGGTCGAACAGCGCGCTCTTGGTATCCACGAACTGCGCCGACGCGCCGCCGACCTGCACGGGCACCGGGGACGGCACGGCGCGGACGTCCTCGACGAGCTGCTCACCCTGCGGCGACAGTGGTTCGACCGAGGGGACCACGGACAGCCACGTCCCCGAGGCGTTCACGTACCGGGCACCGTCGGCCGGGACGGCCCCGACCCGCCGGCCTTCGGTGTACGAGCCAGTGGCCGCGTCGACGCGCGCGACTCCGGTCACGCGGGACAGCGCGCCGGCGTAACGGTCGATGTCCGGCCGGTGCAGGTCCGTTCCCGGCGGTTGCGTGGCGACGACGAAAAGGTTGTCGGCCTCTCCGCGCGCGAAGCCGCGGTCGATCGCCTCTTGGACCTGCCGGCTGGACGTGTCCTCGGGAAGCACGCGGTAGTCCGGCAGTGCGAACGTGGCGCGCAGGAACGGCGCTCCGAGCACCAGCAGCAGTGCGAGGACGGCTCCGCCGGCGAGGACCGGGCGGCGCATGACCGCGACCGCCAGGCGGTGCCAGAAGCCCGGACGAGGCCGCTGGTGCAGGCCGCCGGGGTTCCGCATCGGGTTGAGCGCCCAACGGTCGAGATGCGGACCCGCCACGGCCAGCAGAGCTGGCAGGACCACGAGGGCACCCGTCGCGGAGAGCGCGACGACGGCGATCCCCGCGTACGCGAAGGAGCGCAGGAAGACGGTGGGGAAGAGCAGCAGCGCGCTCAGGGCCGCAGCCACGGTGGCCGCGCTGAACAGGACGGTGCGTCCCGCCGTCTCGACGCTCCGCACGACGGCGTCCTCGTGCGCCAGCCCACGGCGGCGCTCCTCGCGGTACCTGGCGACGAGAAACAGGCTGTAGTCGATCGCCAGGCCGAGTCCCAGCGCGGTGGTGAGGTTCATCGCGAAGATGGACACGTCGGTCAGCGACGCCAGCACCCGCAGGACGAGCAGGGTGCCGACGACGGACACCAGGCCGATCGCGAGCGGCAGGCCGGCTGCGACGAGCGTGCCGAAGACCAGGACCAGCAGCACGATCAGGGCGGGCATCGAGAGCATCTCCGCGCGCGCCAGATCCTTCCGGATCTGGTCCTGGACCTGTCGAGCGATCTCCCCGCTGCCTCCGACCCGGCTGGTGATCACCGGCCCGTCGGTGGTGTATCGCGGGGAGAACGAGGTCGCGGCCTTGGCGACGGCGTCGTCGTCGCCGTGAACCCGGACGAGGACGAGGCCCTGGCGGCCGTCATCGCTGCGCAGGGGCGACGGAGAGCCGGGGGACCAGTAGGACCACACCTGGTCGACTCCGGGCTCCTCGCTGACCTTGCGGGTCAGGGTGGATGCGGCGGCCGCGACGTCCGGAGAGTCCACGGTGCCCTGCTCGGCACTGACGAGGAGCACGAAGTTCGGTGCTCCCTCGTCGAACTGACGCAGCAGGGCCAGCCGGGCCTGCTCGGACTGCGAGGAGGGGTCGGCGAAGCCGCCGGTGGTCAGCTTGTCGAGGACCGAGGAACCGAGAACGCCGGCCAGCGCGATCGCGAGGCCACCGAGCGCTAGGACCAGTCGACGGCGGTGCACTGTGAGCCATCCGAGTCGAGAGAGCATCGCATCTCCTGTGAATAGCGTTAAGTTAACGTCGTTAATACGCCGCTCCGAGCCTGGGTGTCAAGAGACTTCCCGGCCGGAGCGGCGCTCAGGCGGCGCCGGCGGCGCGGTCTGTGGTGGTCAGCTCCCGCGTCATGCGGGCGACGTCGAGCAGCTGACGGTTCTCGCAGATCAGCCCGTCCCGGAAGCGGTACAGGCTGATGCCGTTGATCTCGATCCGGCGCCCGGAGGGCGGGGAGCCCAGAAACTCCCCTAGGTGCGTGCCGGTCAGCCGGATTTGGACGGCGACCCGGTCGTCGTCGCCGAAGCCGTCAACCACGCGCATGGTGAAGTCGGGCATCGCGGTGCGCACGGTTCCGATGAACTGGACGAGGGGGTCAGCGCCCGAGCCCTCCAGGACGAACGTCTCGCCGAGGTCCTGTCGCGCGAAGTCCGGGGTCACGGTGCTCGCCAGAGTCGGGAAGTCTCCGCGCGAGATGGCGTCGAGGGCCTTGCGGACGACGGCGAGGTGGGCCTCGGTGCGGTTCTGCTCGGTCATGGTCGGGCTCCTGTCGATAGCTGGTCGAGGTCTGGTTGCAGCAGCCGACGCGATCCGGCGGCGGCGATGACCCAAGAGAGGCAGCGGAGCGACCGCGGATACCGCAGAGAGTCGGTGCTGTATCCCGCGACGGTCGGCGCGCTCGGATGGGGTGATGCCGTAACCGTGCCGCCGTAGTTGCCGGTCGGTAAGCACCGGTCGCCGACGAAGCCGTTCGTCGATTCCCGACCTCAGCCATTCCAGGAGGAGCTCATGCCCGTGCCCGTCCATGAAGTCGTCGTCTTCCCCGGCCAGGGCGCCTACCAGGGCGACGTTCTGGCCGACCTCGCACAGCGGTTCCCGCAGGTGGGCGAGACCTTCGACGTGATCGACGGCGTCGCCGCGCGCCTGGGGCGGCCGTCGGTCACACCGACGCTTCTGCGGCAGCGCCCGCCGACCATCGACGAGCTCGTTGCCGACGCCCCCGAGGTGCTCCAGCTCGCCATCTACGGGATCTCGACGGCGATGCACCGCATCCTCACCGACGCCGGGCACCCAGGCGACGTGGTGACGGGGCACAGCTTCGGCGAGATCTCGGCTCTTGTCGCAGGCGGGGCCTACACGGTGGCCGAAGGGGCCGAGATCGTGCTGCACCGCAACGCCGCGCTGCGCGAGCGGGCGGCCACGGGCGGCGCGATGGTCGCCCTGGGCTGCGACGTCGGTCAGGCGGAGCGGCTCCTGGAGCTCCTCGGCGACCCCTGGACGGTGGTCGCGGTCGAGAACGGACCGTTGCAGACGGTTGTGTCCGGGCCGGACGAGGCGATCGACGTCCTAGCGGCGATGGCTAGGGCGCTGCGCTGGTCAGCCACCCGGCTCAAGGCGCCTCACCCGTTCCACAGCCCCCTGCTCGCGCCGCTCGTCGCGCCCATGGCCGACCGGGTTGCGCACCTGACGCCTGCACCACTCACGACGCCGGTGTACTCGCCCACACTGGGTCGCTACTACCGCGCGGACGACAACATTCCCACGCTCGTTGCCCGTGGTTTCGTCCGCCGGGTCCGCTTCGGCCAGGCGCTGCAGCGGCTGCGTGAGCTCGGCGCCACCTCCTTCGTGGAGTGCGGGGCGGGCCACGGCGTCACCGGCGTGGTCCGGCGATGCCTTCCCTCCGTGGACGCCGTTAGTGGCGTGGAGCTGATCCAGGGCTCCAGTCCACAGAGCGCCGGCGTCGCGCTCGCTCGCGCCGTGGCGCCGGTGTCCGCCGCTGTGCCGGTGCCTGCAGCTGCACCGACGCCGACGGTGTCCGGGGCATCCGGTGGCCCGGCCAGCCGTGCGGAGCTGCTGGCGGAGGTGGCGGCGATGTACGCCGAGGCGCTGGAGTACCCGGTGGAGGTCTTCACCGAGACGGTGGCCCTGGAGGCCGACCTGGGAATCGACTCGGTCAAGCAGACCGAGCTGCTGGCCCGCGCGGGGGAGCGGTACGGGCTGGGCCAGCGCCCCGAGGGGTTCCGGCTGAGCGACCACGACACCCTCGGCAAGGTCGTCGACCACCTGTGGGCCAGGCGAGACGCCGTGCCGGCCCCGGCACCCCCCGCTGCCTCCCCGGCTCCTCATCCGGCCCCGGCGCCGATCGTCTCCGATACGGCGCAGCCGGCCGGTGCATCCGGTGGCCCGGCGAGCCGTGCGGAGCTGCTGGCGG
>DATFPQ010000213.1:0-9062 GCA_035264765.1 Actinomycetales bacterium
GAACCCGGTCGCACGGTGTCGCGCGAAGAGGTCTGTCTCCATGAACGTCCCCTCGTCGAGCAGCAGGAGGACACGCTCACGCGCAGTGAGGCGGCCACGGTCGTGGCGCTTGCGGGTGGCGACCTCGTCGCCGACGACCGCACGTCGACGACGTTCGGCCAACCACGTCACGGAAGCAGGCAGCGTCCGGTCTTCGGCCGTGGCCGGCCCGGTCGCGAGCTTGACCGGGTGGGGCTGGCCGCCACGCGGGAGGGCAGTGGCATCCGGCATCGACATGGGTCCTCCAGGGCCGGTGGTCTACGGGTCTGCCCAGCGGAGGCCGGTGAGCTGGTTCGGATACCCGGTGGTGCTCCTCGTCCCCAGCCAGGTCTTGGTATCGGGAAGCGTCCCGCGGCCTCCCTTCTACGTCAGCACGAGAAGGCCGACGACCCACGCTGCCGAAGGAGCGCCACCGTGACCCTCAGACCCGAAGACATCAAGGCCCAGCAGTTCCGCGTCGTGATGCGCGGCTACAAGGTCGAGGAGGTCGACGCCTTCCTCGGGGTTGTCCGGCGTGAGCTCACCAGGGCCACGCAGACGGGCACGGGGCCCCAGCCCGCCCCGCAGCCGGACGCCGATGCGGATCGCCCGAAGGCGCCGGCCGAAGACCCCGCAGGCAGCGGCGACGACGCCCTCAGCGCCCGTGCCCTTCGCACGCTTGCCATCGCGCAGGAGATGGCGGACAAGGTTGCCGCCAGCGCCGCAGCGGACGCGGAGCAGGTCGTCTCCGACGCGAGGGTGACCGCAGAGCAGATCGTGGCCCAGGCCCAGGCTGAGGCCGGCGCGGTGCTTGCGGAGCTCCAGATCAGGCGGCAGCACGAGGTGGAGTCGATCGAGGCCCGCGTTCAGCAACTGCGGGCCGAGACCGAGCGCCTGAGCCAGCTGGAGCGGCACTGCCGGGAGAGCCTGCAGCGCTGGTTGGCGCAGCAGCAGCTGCTCGTGGACGCCGGTGGAGGCATCGACGGCCGCGCGCCGGAAGGGCTGGTTCGGACGAGCAACGGGTCGAGCTCCCCGCAGTAGTGGTCCGGGTATGCCGACGTCGGGGCGTGCGGCTCCGCAGCGAGAACGGCCGGCCTCGGCCGGCTACAGACGAGATGGAGGAGCGTGGAATGAGGGACATGCTGGTCGTGGAGCTGGTGGAGAACGTTCTCGTGGACGTGCTCGAGGTTCATCCCGAGACCGTGCTGCCGCACGCCCGGCTGTCCGACGACCTGGGCGCGACCCGGGTCGACGTCCTGGTCATCCTGCAGCGCCTGGAGGATGTTCTGCCTGCCGACGCCCTGGAACGGCTGATGCCCTCGCAGGCGGGAGGACGCGCCGGCTCCTTCTCGGTGGAGGACCTCGTCGAGCTGGTGGAGTCTAAGACGAGCGTCACCCGTTTCGCTGGCGGGCTGCTTGCAGGTTGCGTCCGATCGACATCCCGTCCTTAGCCCGGTACGTGCCCCCGTGCCCGTGCAGCGGGTGGATCGCGTCGCCTCCTGCGTGCGCCGGGCACCGTCCGAGCTCGTCAGCCGGTGAGCTGGAGCAGCACGGTGCCGCTGGCGACGGTCTGGCCGATCTCGGCGACCAGGTCGGTGACCGTTCCGGCCTTGTGTGCCGTGATCGGCTGCTCCATCTTCATTGCCTCGAGGACGACGACGAGGTCGCCGGCCTGGACGGCCTGCCCCTCCTCGACGGCGATCTTGACGATCGTCCCCTGCATGGGGGCGGTCAGGGCGTCACTGCCCGCTCCCGTGGCGGACGCCGACCGCGTGGACCGTTTCGGCGCCCGTGCACGGCCACCGGTCGCGGAACCGCCTCCGGACCCAGACCCTGCACCGACCCCCAGACCGGCCGGAAGCACGACCTCCAGCCGCTTGCCCGCCACCTCGACCACCACGCGCTCGCGCGGAGCCTCTTCCTCGGCGGCCCCGTGAGCCCCCACGAACGGCTCGATCGTGTTGTCGAACTCCGTCTCGATCCACCGCGTGTGCACCGAGAACGGCTCGTCGCCGGGAGGCGCGAACGCCGGGTCGCGCACCACCACCCGGTGGAAGGGCAGCACCGTCGGCATCCCCTCCACGACGAACTCGTCCAGCGCGCGCCGGGAGCGCTCCAGCGCCTGGTGCCGGTCGCGGCCGGTCACGATGAGCTTGGCCAGCATCGAGTCGAAGGCGCCGCTCACGACGTCGCCCGCCTCCACGCCGGAGTCGAGCCGGACACCGGGCCCGCTGGGCGCCCGGAAGCCGGTGACCGTGCCCGGCGCGGGCAGGAAGCCGCGACCGGCGTCCTCCCCGTTGATGCGGAACTCGATCGAGTGCCCCCGCAACGGCGGGTCGTCGTAGCCGAGCTCCTCGCCGGCCGCGATGCGCAGCTGTTCGCGGACCAGGTCGATGCCCGAGACCTCCTCGGTGACCGGGTGCTCGACCTGCAGCCGGGTGTTGACCTCGAGGAAGGAGATCGTGCCGTCCTGCCCGACCAGGAACTCGCAGGTACCCGCACCGGTGTAGCCGGCCTCCCGGAGGATGGCCTTGGACGCCCGGTACAGCTCGGCCACCTGCTCGCCGGACAAGAACGGCGCCGGTGCCTCCTCGACCAGCTTCTGGTGACGGCGCTGCAGCGAGCAGTCCCGCGTGGAGACGACGACGACGTTGCCATGGGTGTCGGCCAGGCACTGCGTCTCCACGTGCCGCGGTCGGTCGAGGTACTTCTCGACGAAGCACTCGCCGCGACCGAACGCCGACACGGCCTCGCGCACCGCGGAGTCGAACAGGTGCGGGATCTCCTCGCGGGTGCGGGCGACCTTCAGGCCGCGCCCGCCGCCCCCGTACGCCGCCTTGATCGCGACCGGGAGGCCGTACTCGTCGGCAAAGGCCAACACCTCCTCGGCGTCCGCCACCGGGTCCTTGGTGCCGGCCACGAGCGGAGCCCCGGCCCGCTCGGCGATGTGCCGGGCCTTGACCTTGTCGCCCAGCGCGTCGATCGCCTCGGGCGACGGCCCGATCCACACCAGGCCGGCATCGGCCACGGCCTTGGCGAAGTGCGCGTTCTCGGCGAGGAAGCCGTAACCCGGGTGCACCGCGTCCGCGCCGGACTCTGCCGCCACCTTCAGCAGCTTGTCCTGCGCCAGGTAGGAGTCGCCGGGAGTCGAACCGCCGAGGCTGTGCGCCTCGTCGGCGACCTTGACGTGCAGGGCGTCGCGGTCCGGCTCGGCGTACACGGCCACGGAGGCGATGCCGGCGTCCGTGCACGCACGCGCGATCCGGACGGCGATCTCGCCCCGGTTGGCGATGAGCACCTTGGTGATCGACCGACCCTCGTGTCGTCCCATCTCAGGCTCCCCGTCCATCGCGTCGATGCTTCTTCGGCCGGCCGAGCCTAGCGCCCTGCGCGGGCGCGGGCCTCCGCCCTCACCGCGGCCCGGACAGCCGGGCCAGGTCCTCGCGGCAGCGGCGCTCGAGGTCGTCGAGCTCTTGCAGGGCTGCCTGGACGTCCCGCAGCCGCTCGGTCAGCACGCCGCGGCGGTCGTCGATCTGGTCCAGCAGGTACCGCAGCTGCCCCGTCTCGCCGGGCTGCTGGTCGTACATGTCCACGATCCGCCGGATCTCCTCCAGGGGGAAGCCCAGCCGCCGTCCGCGCAGCACGAGCCGGAGCCGGATCCGGTCGCGCGCGTGGAAGACCCGAGAGGTGCCGCGGCGCTCGGGCGTGATCAGGCCGAGGTGCTCGTAGTACCGGATGGTCCGGTGCGTCACACCCAGGTCCTCGGCGACCTCCGCGATCGTCCAGGTGCGCTCCCTTGCCATGCCGGCCATCGTGGCTTTACGTTGACGTCAACGTCAAGCAACGCCGCCTGGCGTCTGAACCGAAGAGGTGCGCAGCGGTGACCGCGTTCGAGCTCAGCAAGGACCACGAGGACTTCCGTCAGGTGGTGCGTGAGTTCGCCGAGGAGCAGGTGGCCCCGCACGCCGCGCAATGGGACCGGGAGCACCGGTTCCCCGTCGAGCTGGTGCCGCAGATGGGCGAGCTGGGACTGTTCGGCCTCGTGGTCCCGGAGGAGTACGGCGGCGCGGACGCGGACTTCACGTCGTTGTGCGTCGCCATCGAGGAGCTCGGCCGCGTCGACCAGTCGGTCGGGATCACCCTCTCCGCCGGGGTCGGCCTCGGGATCAACCCGATCCTGACCTTCGGCAACGACGAGCAGCGGCAGCGCTGGCTTCCCGACCTGGTTGCCGGGCGGGCGCTGGCCGCCTTCGGACTCACCGAGCCGGACGCCGGGTCCGACGCGGGAGCGACCCGCACGCGGGCCCGCCTGGAGGCGGGGACGTGGGTCATCGACGGCGCCAAGGCGTTCATCACCAACTCCGGCACGGAGATCACCAGCGTCGTCACCGTCACTGCACGCACCGGCACGCTCGAGGACGGCCGCCCCGAGATCAGCGCCATCCTGGTTCCCAACGGCACGCCGGGGTTCGTGGTCGAGCCGGCCTACGACAAGCTCGGCTGGCGCGCGAGCGACACGCACGGCCTGACCTTCGCCGGGGCACGCGTGCCAGAAAGCAACCTTCTGGGCGCTCGGGGCGCCGGGTACCGCCAGTTCCTGCAGACGCTGGACGACGGCCGCATCGCGATCTCGGCGCTGGCGGTGGGCCTCGCTCAGGCCTGCCTGGAGGCAAGCACCTCCTACGCCCGTACCCGGGTCAGCTTCGGCCGCCCGATCGGCGCGTACCAGGGCGTCTCGTTCGCGGTCGCGGACCTGGCCGTGGCCGTGGAAGCCGCCCGGCTGCTCACCTACAAGGCGGCGTGGCTGAAGGATCAGCACCACGCGGGACGCCGGCCTGCCTCGGACGTCAAGCAGGCGGCTGCCATCGCCAAGCTCTACTCGACCGAGGCGGCCGTGACCGCCACCCGAGTCGCAACGCAGGTATTCGGCGGCAACGGGTTCATGGAGGAGTATCCCGTGGCACGGTTCTACCGCGACGCCAAGATCCTGGAGATCGGCGAGGGTACGAGCGAGGTGCAGCGCATGGTCGTGGCCCGCGGCCTCGGGCTTCCGGCGTGAGCGCCGGTTTCCCCAGCGACCCGCGGGTCGCCGACGTCCGCAAGCGGCTGCGGGCGGCGCGCGAGGCGTCCGCCGCCCCGACATCCAAGGCCGCCGAGAAGCTCGCCGGGCAGAACAAGCTGTATGTCCGTGACCGCGTGGCGCTGCTCTTCGACGACGGCAGCTTCGTCGAGGACGGCCGGTACGCCAACGCGATGGCGGCCGGGCTGCCGGCGGACGGCGTCGTCACCGGACGGGGCCTGGTCGACGGCCGGCCCGCGATCGTCGTGGCGAACGACCCGACGGTCAAGGCCGGCTCCTGGGGCGCGCGCACCGTGGAGAAGATCGTCCGGGCCACCGAGGCGGCTCTGGCCGAGGAGCTGCCGGTGTTCTGGTTCGTCGACTCCGCGGGGGCCAGGATCACCGACCAGGTCGAGCTCTTCCCCGGGCGTCGGGGCGCGGGGCGCATCTTCCACAACCAGGTGGCGCTGTCCGGCAAGGTGCCGCAGATCTGCTGCCTGTTCGGACCCTCAGCCGCAGGGGGCGCGTACATCCCGTCCTTCACAGACTGCGTCATCATGGTGGAGGGCAACGCCTCCATGTACCTGGGCAGCCCCCGGATGGCGGAAATGGTTGTTGGCGAGAAGGTGTCGCTGGAGGAGATGGGCGGCGCCCGGATGCACTGCACCGTCAGCGGCTGCGGCGACCTGCTGGCGACCGACGACGCAGACGCCATCGAGCAGGCCCGGTTGCTGTTCTCCTACCTGCCGTCGAGCTGGCGCGAGTCGCCTCCGTCGTACCAGCCGGAGCCGCCGGCACGCGTCCTCGACGGGACCGTCGTCCCAGAGGTCGAGAGCACGCCGTTCGACGTCCACGACGTGATCGACGGGCTCGTCGACGACGGTTCCTTCTTCGAGGTGAAACCCTTGTTCGCCGCCGAGCTGGTGACCGGGTTCGGACGCATGGACGGCGAGACGGTCGGCATCGTGGCCAACAACTCGGCGGTCCGCGGCGGCGTGCTGTTCGTCGACAGCGCGGACAAGGCGGCCCGGTTCATCTGGCTCTGCGACGCCTTCAACATCCCGCTCGTCTACCTCGCCGACGTCCCCGGGTTCATGATCGGCACCGAGGTGGAGCGGGCCGGCATCATCCGGCACGGAGCCAAGATGGTCACCGCGGTCTCCGAGGCGACGGTGCCGCAGGTGAGCGTCATTGTCCGGAAGGCCTACGGCGCCGGGCTGTACGCCATGGCCGGACCTGGCTTCGGGCCGGACGCCTGCCTCGCGCTCCCCACGGCCCGTATCGCCGTCATGGGGCCCGACGCGGCGGTCAACGCGGTCTACGCCAACAAGATCGCCGCCTTCGAGGACGACGAGGAGCGCGCGGCCTTCGTCGCCGCGCGGCGCGAGGAGTACGAGCGGGACGTCGACCTCGAGCGGCTGGTCTCAGACCTGGTCCTGGACGGGGTCGTCGAGCCGGAGCAGCTGCGGGACGAGGTGGTCCGCCGGCTCCGCTACGCGGCGCGCCGCGACCGCGCCTTCAGCGAGCGACGTCGCGGCGTCCCGCCGGTCTGAGGGCTCCGGCCCTGGCCGTGGGCCCAGTTACGACGCATCCATCTCGTCGCTGGGCGTCCCTGCAACGAACCTATCGTCGCGGGGACGCCCCGCGACAGGTTGCGGGCGGGGTCAGCCGCGCGCCCAGAGCGAGGGCCACGGCACACCGCACTCGCCGAGCAGGTCGCGCAGCAACGGGAGGCTGACACCCACGACCGTGTGGTGGTCGCCCTCGATGCCACGGACGAAGGCACCCCCCAGACCGTCGGTGGTGAAGGCGCCCGCCACGGCCAGCGGCTCACCGGTCGCGACGTAGGCCGCGATCTCGTCGTCGCTGACGTCAGCGAAGTGGACGGTCGTCGACGCGACCGCGCCGAGGGTCGCCGCGCTGCCGTCATCGCGGAGGTCGACCACCCAGTGGCCGGTGTGCAGGACGCCGCTGCGTCCCCGCATCCGCTGCCAGCGCGCGGTGGCCTCCGCGGCGTCCGCCGGCTTGCCGTGCGCCTCGCCGTCCAGCTCCAGCACCGAGTCGCAGCCCAGGACGAGGGCGGACGCGGGCGCGTCGCCGGGTGCATCGTCCCCATCGAGCACGGCCGCCACCGCCTCCGCCTTGGCCCGAGCCAGCACCAGTGCCACCTCTTCCGGCGCGAGGGCGGGGTACGCGTGCAGGGCGGCGACCTCGTCCACGCCGGAGACCAGCACGTACGGCGCGAGCCCGGCCGAGCGCAGGGTGGCCAGCCGGGCGGGGGAGGCGGACGCCAGAACGAGGGTCGGTGCGCTGCTCACCCGGGCGACCCTAGCGGCCGTCGCGCCGCCCCGGACTCAGGCCTCCGCGCGTAGTGCGTCGGCCAGGACGTCGAGCCCCACCGAGCCGACGTCCAGTGCCCGCCGGTGGAAGGCGGCGAGGTCGAACCGTTTCCCCTCGCGCTCGCGGACCTCGTCGCGCAGCGACAGCCACAGCCGCTCGCCGACCTTGTACGACGGGGCCTGGCCCGGCCAGCCGAGGTAACGGTCGAGCTCGAAGCGCTTGACGGACTCTGGCAGGTTGGCCTTGGTGCTGAACCAGGCCCAGGCCTTGTCGGCGTCCCAGACGCCGCCGCCGAGCTCCGCGGGCACCGGGAGACCGCAGTGCACGCCGATGTCGACGACGACGCGCGCCGCCCGCATCCGCTGACCGTCGAGCATCCCCATCCGGTCGCCGGGGTCGTCGAGGAACCCGAGGTCGGCCATCAGCCGCTCGGCGTACAGGGCCCAGCCCTCGCCGTGGCCGCTCACCCACGACCCGAGGCGTCGCCAGCGGTTGAGCAGGTCACGGCGGTAGACGGTCTGGGCGACCTGCAAGTGATGCCCTGGGACGCCCTCGTGGTAGACCGTCGTCGTCTCCCGCCAGGTGCTGAACCAGGTGACGTCCTCGGGCACCGACCACCACATCCGGCCGGGGCGGCTGAAGTCGTCGCTGGGGCCGGTGTAGTACATGCCGCCGTCATGGGTCGGCGCGATGCGGCACTCGAGTCGGCGGACAGGCTCCGGTATGTCGAAGTGCTTGCCCGCCAGCGACTCCACGGCCGCGTCGCTCAGTCCCTGCATCCACGCGCGCAGCTCGTCGGTGCCCTCCAGCCGGCGAGCGGGGTCGTCGTCCAGGGCCCGCATGGCCTCGTCGATGCCGGCACCCGGCCGGATCGCCTCGGCCACGTCACGCATCTCGGCCTCGATCCGCGCGACCTCCTCCAGGCCCCACGCGTAGGTCTCGTCGAGGTCGACCGTGGCCCCCAGGAACAGGCGGGAGTGCAGCGCGTACTCCTCGCGACCCACGGCGTCCTGCTCGCGCGCCGCGGGCAACAGCTCGGTGCGCAGGAAGGCGGCCAGGTCGAGGTATGCCTGGCCGGCGCTGGCCGCGGCGTCGCGCAGGTCCTGGACGAGCGCGGTGGGCAGCTCAGTGGTCAGCCCGGCGTCCCCGGCGCGGGCACCGGCCGCCAGCTCGGCGAAGAACCCGTCCGGGGCACCGTGCTGCTCCGCCTGAGCCGCGCTGCGCTCCACCTGACGGCGGGCCGGGGTCCGGCCGTCCGCCATCCCGCGGCGCAGCGACTCGAGATAGCCGCGTACCGCCTCGGGCGCGCGGGACAGCCGGGTGGCGACGTTGGACCAGTCCTCGGCCGTGCCGGTCGGCATCAGGTCGAAGACCGCCCGCATCGACTGCAGCGGGCTGGCGATGACGTTGAGGTCCCGGTCGTCGGCGCCGATCGACGAGAGCTCGTCCTCGAGCCCCAGCCGCTCGCGCAGGGCGGCGACGGTCACCCGGTCGACGGCGTCCTCGGGCTGCGCGCCGTCCAGGGCGTCGAGGGTGCGGCGGCGCAGCTGCGCTCGGGCGGCATGGCCCGCGGGGGAGTAGTCGGTCAGCTCGGTGTCGTATCCGGGCACGCCGAGCGCCGTCGCGGCGATCGGGTCCAGCGCCA
>DATFPQ010000214.1:0-26945 GCA_035264765.1 Actinomycetales bacterium
GCGCGACCGGACTCACGGCTGGCGATCTGCAGGTCCACGCCGCCCACGGCGTGCGCGAGCTCGACCGACGTCGTCCCCTCCGTCGACACCGCGCTCAGGTCCGTCAGTGGGATGGACAGCCACCGCCCGCCACCTGGCACCGGCGTGGGGGCGCTGAGCGCACGTCCTTGGCTAGGTCGGTTCGCCTGGGTCAGCACCGTCTCGGACCAGCTGGCCGACGCCTGGTAGACCCGCAAGCCCGGAGTCGTCGTGTCGGCGCGCATGACGTAGATGTGAAGCACCGCACCGATGAGCTTGCGTCCCGCCGGCACCGCACCGGTCGTGTCGAACTTGAGGAATGCCCGGCACTCGACCGGCGTCGCGTAGACGTACGGCAACTTTCCGTAGTTCTGCTTCGGCTCGGACGCGACCACGACGGTGTCGGCGATCGCGGGCAGGCCTGCCGGCGCAGGAGCCGTCGCCGTGACCGTGGGCTTGCGGTCCGGCGGGTCGGACCATGGCAGGCCGCCGATTCCTAACGTCTGTCGTCCCTGACCGGACGCCACGGCCACGGACAGGACGGTCAACGCGGCGGCGCCGGCGACCAGGGCCACAGGCTTGCGTGCTCGCCGTGAGCGCCATCCGCTGCTACCGCGAGGGTCCTTGTCGCTCGAGGCGGCGCTCGTCTGGCTGCTCAACGTCGGCTCTCCGGCGGTCGGCGTGGCGTGTGGACCCGTTGCGGCGTCATGGTGCCACCCGAATGGCTCAATCGCCCGACATCGACCGCGCTGTAACCAAGTCGATGCCGGCACGGTCGTCCCCTACCGGGTGAGCAGCTCGCGAACCAGGTCAGCGTACCTGTCGAGGGCCGCCTGCGAGCCGTACCGCGCGTAGCAGTACTCGGTCGCTGCCTTGCCGAGCATCATCGCCCGCTCCTCGTCGTCCGCGAGCGCGAGTGCCGCGTCCAGGAGCTCGGCCGGCGCGTCTGGAGCTACTCGCACAGCGGCTCCCGAGGCATCAAGCACTGCAGCAGTCCAACCGTTGTCGGGCACGGCGCCGAGCACAGGCCGACCAGAGGCGAAGTACGACGTCAGCTTGCTCGGCAGCGACATCTCCAGCATGTCGGCGCGTTCGTTCACGAGCAGCACGTCCGCTGCAGCGAGGACCAGCGGGTACGTCTCCTCGTCGACCGGGTCGACGAAGCGCAGAGCCCGGATGCCGGCGCCGGCCGCTTGCAGCGCGGCGCGTTGGTTGCCGTCGCCGACGAGAACGAACTCGACTTCCGCATTGCGACGGTCGGCCTCGGCGGCGGCCCGCAGCACGTTCTCCAGCCCCTGCTTCGCCCCCATGTTACCGGTGTGCACGACGGTGAACGCGTCGGTGCGCCACCCGAGAGCAGCGCGGGCCTCGGCATGGGTCGCCGAGGACGGGTTCACGTGGGCCCAGTTCGGCAGCAGGCGGGTACGGCCGGGATCCACTCCCATCCGGTGGACCGCGTCGGCGAAGCCCTCGCTGATGACGCCGACGAGGTCGGCGGAGCGCAGCATCCGCGACTCGACACCGCCCACGAGCGACGCCACTCGGCCCCCGCCACGCAGGCCGCCGCGGGCGGCCGCGTTCCCCATCAGGTCCTGCACCACGGCCGCCCACGGGACGCCACGCCGCGCGGCGGCGCGACGAGCCAGCGGGAGCGCGGCCAGCGACGGGCTCACCGCCAGCACGGCGTCCGCCTCGGTGCGCGCCGCCTGCAGCCACCCCAGCGGCAGCCAGCTCGCCTCGAACGCGCCCCGCCGCAGGGCCCCCTGCTGTGCGGGGACGTAGTGGCCCGCACGCCGCAGGTTGACGCCGTTCACCGTCTCCCGGCGCACCAGGGCCGCGCGGTACCCGGCGGCGACGCGCCACTGCGGGTAGTGCGGCATCCCGGTGACCACGTCAACCCGCGCACCCAGCGCGGCAAGGTGCTCGGCCACCGCAGTCGTGTACGGCGCGATGCCCGTGGTCTCGGGGGCGTAGTTGACGCCCAGCACCAGAAGACGGGCGCCGGTCAGCGGGTCTGTCATCAGTAGGCTCCAGGGCCGAAAAGGACCGCGCGACCGGTCTTCCACATGATCTGCAGGTCGAGGGCGACCGACCAGTTGTCGACGTACCGAAGGTCGAGCCGCACGGACTCCTCCCAGCTCAGGTCGGCGCGCCCGCTGACCTGCCACAGGCCGGTCAGCCCGGGCTTGACCCGCAGCCGGCGGTGCACCGCGTCGTGGTACTGGTCGTACTCCGAGCGAAGCGGCGGGCGCGGCCCCACCAGCGACATGTCCCCGCGCACGACGTTCCACAGCTGCGGCAGCTCGTCCAGGGAGTACCGGCGCAGCCAGGCACCGACCCGGGTGATCCGCGGGTCGCGGCGCATCTTGAACATCAGCCCGTCCCGGTCGCTCTGGGACAGCAGCTCGGCGGTACGCAGCTTGTCGGCGTCGGTGACCATCGAGCGCAGCTTCCACATGGTGAACGGATGGCCGTCACGGCCCATCCGCTCCTGAGCGAAGAACGCCGGTCCCCTACTCGTTGCCCTGACAAGTATGGCGGACACCGCGATCACCGGCAGGGCCGTGACGAACAACGCCAGCCCCAGGGAGCGGTCCAGCAGCGCCTTGCCCAGCAGCCGGCCCTCGTGGTCCTCCGGGGCGTCCACGTGCAGCAGCGACAGCCCGGCCGCCGGACGCACCCGCAGCCGCGGACCGGCGACCTCCACCAGACCGGGCGCCACCACCAGGTCCGCACCGGTGCGGTCCAACGCCCACGACAACCGCCGCAGCGCCGAGCTGGGCAGCCCAGACCCCGCGACGATCACGACGTCGACCTCGTGGTCGATCACCGCCTGCGGGATGTCCGACAAGGTGCCGACCACAGGGACGTCCCCGGCGATGCCGACGTCGGACAGCGTGCTGGGCACGCAGGCCCCCACCACGCTGTAGCCGTGGTACGGCACCGTCTGCAGGTCACGGACCACGTCGTCCACCGCCGACGGCGAACCCACCACCAGCGTCTTCATCAGCGCAGTACCCCTGCCGCGCTTGGCGTGCAGCCACCGGCGCAGGCCATACCGATAGGCGCAGGTCACCATGGCGGCCACCGGGACCGCGCCGAGCACGTAGCGCCGAGGCAGCAGCACGTCTCCGGAGTACGAGCCGAGGGCGAGGGCGACGAGCAGCAGCGCCGCGGCCCGGCCGACCATGCCGAACTCCTCCGGACCCTGCCCGACCCGGCGACTGTCGTAGGCACGCACCAGCCACAGGACCGTGCACCACGCCACGGCCGCACCGACGGCGACGAGAGCTCCGGCCGCCAGCCGAGCCGGGCTGCCCCCGAAGGAGGCGAACGCGGCGTACCCGGTGGCCGCGGCCACGACGGTGTCACCGGCGAGGGCCCGCAGGATCAGCGGACGCGCCCACTGCCGGCGGCGCTCCTCGGCGCGCTTGATCGGGTCGAAGCCATCGGCCCCCGAGGTGGTGCGCGCGGGGACGACCGCTGTGGGTGGCGGTACGTACGGCGTCGGTGAGGCCCAGGACACGCGTTGGGCCATCGCCGGCCCCCGGCGCTCGACGAAGGACGCCGGCGCTGCGACGGGCACTTCGACCTTGCGCAGGTCGACGGAAGCCGCGTCGTCGAACGTCGTCATCCACTCCCCCTTGGTGGGCACCCGGGGCACACGACACCGTCCGACTACATCCTCGGGGCTACGGATGGCGGTGTGCTGTCTTGCAATGGCAGATCTCTGACGCTAGTGCGCCGTGACGGTCAGTGAAGGGTGAATGAACAAGATGGGTGAAGGATGTTCACGCAGAGGACACATAGCGTGACGGAGAGGTACATCCGCGTGACAAAACGGGCTTGGCGCGCGTCGCCTCACGCCGGCGAGTGCCAGCGTTGTTGAGCGGCAAGTAAACCCGTGGCTACCAGCTCCTCGACGGCGTCGGCCGCCTCCTCGAGCAGGATCGGCAGCTCGCGCCGCTCGGTCGGCGAGAAATCTCTGAGCACGTAGTCCGCGGCGTCCATCCGGCCAGGAGGACGCCCGATGCCGACGCGTACCCGCACGTAGTCCCTGCTACCGAGCGAGCGGCTGACCGAGCGCAGGCCGTTGTGCCCGCCCTCTCCCCCGCCCTGCTTGAGCCGCAGCTGCCCCGCCGGGATGTCGAGCTCGTCGTGGACGACGACCAGGTGGTCGAGGTCGACCTTGAAGAACTGCGCGAGCCCGCTCACCGGACCGCCGCTCTCGTTCATGTACGTCGTCGGCTTGGCGAGCACCACACGCGGGCCCGGGGCGCCGCCGGGGAGCACGCCCAGCCGGCCCTCCAGCACGGACGCCCGCGACCGGTGGCTCCGGAAGGAGCCACCGACGCGGGCGCCGAGGACGTCGACGACCATCGCGCCGACGTTGTGCCGGTTGCCGGCGTAGGTCGGGCCGGGGTTGCCCAGCCCGACCACCAGCCAGGTCCCGGAGGAGCTCACTCCTGCGTGTCGCCCGTGGCCGCAGCCGGGGCCTCGCCCGCGGCCACCTCGTCGGCGGAGGCCTCGCTGACCTCGTGCTCGATCCCGGCCTCGGCCTCAGCCTCGGCGAGCTCTGCCTCGAGCTGCTCCGCCGACACCTGCGCGGACACGTTGACGACCAGCGTCTCCGGATCGGTGACCAGGGTGGCCCCGGCGGGCAGGGAGAGCTGCCCGGCCGTGATCTGATGGCCCGCCTCGACGCCCTCGACCGAGATGGTGACACCCTCGGGGATCTGGGTCGCCTCGACCTCCACGTGCAGGGCCTGGGTCTCCACGGTCACGACCGTGTCGGCCGCGGCCTCACCCTCGATGTGCACGGGGACGTCGACCGTGACCCGCTCGCCCCGGCGCACGATCACCAGGTCGACGTGCTCGATGACCGGCTTGATCGGGTCGCGCTGGACGTCCTTGGCGAGCGCGAGCTGCTCCGCGCCGTCCAGCACGATGGTCAGCAGCGCGTTCGGCTGCTTGAGGGCGAGCATGGTGTCGTGGCCCGGCAGGGTGATGTGCACCGGGTCGGTGCCGTGGCCGTACATCACGGCCGGGATCTGGTTGGAACGCCGGATCTTGCGGGCGGCGCCCTTGCCGAAGGTCGTGCGGCTCTGGGCGTGCAGGGTCAGGTCGGTCACAGCGGGCTCTCCTGGAAGCGGGATGTCTCGCAGCTGAGGGTGCTGCTGCGCGGTCAGCAGCCTCGACGTGGGGCGCAGCACGACGGGCGCTCCCGAGCGCACCGCGTCGATCACGGAGCCGCGTTCGTGCGGCGTCCCTCGCCGAGGCAACCCGCCGAGTCTAGCCGCTCCGACCGCGTCCTCGAAAACGCCCTCGAAGAGGTCCTCGAAAGGGCGCAGCCGCCGGGGTCGAAGCGGTCAGGCCTGTCCGTCGAACAGGCTGGTGACCGAGCCGTCGTCGAAGACCTCGCGGATGGCCCGGGCGATGAGCGGTGCGATCGACAGCACGGTCAGCTGCGGGAACTGGCGCTCCAGCGGGATCGGCAGCGTGTTGGTGACGATCACCTCGCTGATACCGCTGTTCTTCAGCCGGTCCACAGCGGGCCCGGACAGGACCGCATGCGTGGCGGCGACGATCACCTCGGCCGCGCCGTTCTCGAACAGCGCCTCGGCGGCCTGCGTGATGGTGCCGGCCGTGTCGATCATGTCGTCGACCAGCAGGCAGGTCCGCCCCTCCACCTCGCCGACCACCTCGTGGATCTTGACCTGGTTCGGCACGTTGGGGTCGCGGCGCTTGTGGATGATGGCGAGCGGAGCGCCCATCTTGTCCGACCACTTGTCGGCCTCACGGACCCGCCCGGCGTCCGGCGAGACGATGGTGAGGTTGGACCGGTCGACCCGCCCGGCGACGTAGTCCGCCAGCAGCGGCAGCGCCCACAGGTGGTCGACCGGGCCGTCGAAGTAGCCCTGGATCTGCGCCGCGTGCAGGTCGACGCAGATCAGCCGGTCGGCGCCCGCCGTCGTGAACAGGTCCGCCATCAGCCGGGCGGAGACCGGCTCGCGGCCGCGGTGCTTCTTGTCCTGTCGGGCGTAGCCGTAGAACGGCATCACGCAGCTGATCCGCTTGGCCGAGGCGCGCTTGAGCGCGTCGGTCATGATGAGCTGCTCCATGATCCACTGGTTGATCGGCGCCGTGTGGCTCTGGATCACGAACGCGTCGCAGCCGCGCAGGCTCTCCTTGAAGCGCACGTAGATCTCGCCGTTGGCGAAGTCGTACGCCGTGGTGTCGACCAGCTCGACACCCAGCTCGTCCGCGACCTCCTGCGCCAGCTCGCAGTACGCGCGGCCGCTGATGAGGACGAGCCGCTTCTCGCCGTGGGCGGTGATGCCGGTCATGACCGCGAGGTCCCTTCGGATCCGGTAGTGCCGTCCGGGCGGGGCGCGCCCGGAGGGTCGGTGTGCTGGCCGAGCGCCCGCTCCGCCGCGTGCGCGGCCGGCGTACCCGCGCGGTGGGTCAGGGTCCAGCCCTCCAGGTTGCGCTGCGGCGCGACACTGATCGCGAGCGCACCCGGTGGGACGTCCTTGCGGATCACCGTGCCGGCGCCCGAGTACGCGCCGTCGCCCACGCTGACCGGCGCGACGAACATCGTGTCCGAACCGGTGCGACAGTGGCTGCCGATGGTGGTGCGCGACTTCGTGACGCCGTCGTAGTTGACGAAGACCGACGCCGCACCGATGTTCGAGTGCTCGCCGATGGTGGCATCGCCCACGTAGGACAGGTGCGGCACCTTCGAGCCCTCGCCGATCTCCGCGTTCTTGGTCTCGACGAAGGTGCCGATCTTGCCGCCGCGGCCGAGCCTGGTGCCGGGCCGCAGGAACGCGAACGGCCCGACGTTCGCGTCCGGGCCGATCTCGGACTCCGACCCGTGCGTGCGTACGACCGTGGCGCCCTCGCCGACCGAGACGTCGGTGAGCGTCGTGTCGGGTCCGACCGTGGCGCCCGCCGCGACGCGGGTGGCGCCGAGCAGCTGGGTGCCAGGCAGCACGGTCACGTCCGGCTCCAGCCGGGCGTCGACGTCCACCCACGTGGTGGCGGGGTCGACGACGGTGACCCCCGCGCGCATCCAGCCCTCGACCACCCGGCGGTTCAGCTCAGCACCCAGCGCCGCGAGCTGCACCCGGTCGTTCACGCCCTCGCTCTGCCACTCGTCGTCGAGCACGTGGGCGGCGACCCTGCGCCCGTCCGCACGCGCGATGGCCAGGACGTCGGTGAGGTACATCTCGCCCTGCGCGTTGTCCGTCGACACCCGCCCGAGCGCCGAGCGCAGCACGGCGGCATCGAAGGCGTAGATGCCGGAGTTGATCTCGCGCACGGCCCGCTGGCCGACGTCCGCGTCCTTGTGCTCGACGATCGCGGTGACGTCGCCCGCCTCGTCGCGCAGGACCCGGCCGTAACCGGTCGGGTCGTCGACGACGGCGGTGAGCACCGTGACCGCGCACCCCGCCCGCTCGTGCGCATCGACCAGCCCGGCGAGGGTCTGCGTGGCGAGCAGCGGCACGTCGCCGTAGGTGACGACGACCGTGCCGTCCAGGTCCGGCAGCAGCTCGAGCGCGCACTGGACGGCCCGCCCGGTGCCCTTGACCTCGTCCTGGTCGGCCACCAGCGCGTCCGGGGCGATCTCGGCGAGGTGGGCGGCGACCCGGTCGCGCTCGTGGCGGACCACGACGACGAGGTGCTCGGGCGCGAGGCCCCGGGCGGCCACGACCGCGTGGCCCAGCAGCGACCGCCCACCGATCCGGTGCAGCACCTTGGGAGTGGATGACCGCATCCGGGTCCCCTCGCCGGCGGCGAGGACGACGACGGACCGGGCCGCCGCGTCGGAGGTCACCACGGGGACGAGCTGGAACGGCGGGGCACGGTGGCGATACTACAAGCCGCCGCCCGGCCGCCCGGCGCGCACCCGACCGGCTCCAAACCCCGTATTGAGACGGCACCGAATCGGCTCCGCCCCCCCGATTCGAACGGGGACTGCAAGGCTCCAAAGGCCCGCGTGCTGCCGTTACACCAGGGCGGATCGTCGTACCTCGCGCGACGGGATCGCACCAGGCGCCGCCCGCTCGGCCCGCGGACGCGACGGCACCAGTGTGCCAGCGTGAGCAGAATGGCTTCGTGAGCCCAGTCGCCGAGCCGCCGTCGCCCGCCGGGCGCCGGTCCCGCATGACGGGTCCGCAGCGTCGCGAGCAGCTGCTGGACGTCGGCCGCCGGCTGTTCGCGGAAAAGGGCTTCGAGGGCACGAGCGTCGAGGAGATCGCCGCCCGCGCGGAGGTCTCCAAGCCGGTCGTCTACGAGCACTTCGGCGGCAAGGAGGGCCTGTACGCCGTCGTCGTCGACCGGGAGATCCGGCTGCTGCTGGGTGAGATCACCGGCGCGCTGACGTCGGGCGGCTCGGCCCGCGTCCTGGTTGAGCAGGCCGCGCTCGGCCTGCTCGGATACGTCGAGACCTCCGCGGACGGCTTCCGCATCCTGGTGCGGGACTCCCCCGTGACCTCCTCCAGCGGGTCGTTCGCCTCGCTGATCAGTGACGTCGCCAGCCAGGTCGAGCACCTGCTGGCCGCCGAGTTCAGCGAGCGCGGGCTCGACCCGGCGACCGCCCCGATGTACGCCCAGATGCTGGTGGGCATGGTGGCGCTGACCGGCCAGTGGTGGCTGGACGCGCGCAGCCCCGGGCGTCGCGAGGTGGCCGCACATCTGGTGAACCTGGCCTGGAACGGGCTGTCCGGCCTGGAGGCGCGGCCGACCCTGCGCAGCTGAGCGGCACCGCCTCTTGCTCACGAGCGATGCCGTTGCTCATGGCGGACGCCGGTCCGTGGCCTCGGGAGGGCCGGCCGTGGCGTCGCTCATGAGCAACGGCGCGGCGGTGAGCACGTGCACTTCTCCGGTCGGCCGGAGGAGCCGGTCAGTCGGGCTTGTGCGCGACGGCGAAGACCCGGCGGAACGGCAGCGGCGTGCCCCAGGGCCGGCGGGGATAGGCCTCGCGCAGCCGCTCGGCGTAGGTGGCGACGAAGTCCTCGCGTAGCCGCGGGTCGTCGGCCAGCGCGTCGGTCACCGGCCGCAGCCCCGTGCCCTGCACCCACGCCAGCACGGCGTCGCCCCCGTGCTCACCCGCGGGGTCGAGCACGTGCAGGTATGTCGTCTCCCAGGCGTCCACGACACAGCCGGCGTCCGCCAGCACGGCGGCGTAGTCGAGCGGCTCGCCGACAGACTCGGTGCCGCGCAGGACCCCGGCGAGCCGTCCGGCGAACCGCGGCAGCGCGGCCACCTCGCGCATGAGCACATGCGACGGCGCGCCGAAGTTGCCGGGAACCTGCAGGGCCAGCCAGCCGTCGGGGGCGAGCGCGGCGACCCATTGCGGGAGGAGGTCCAGGTGCCCAGGCACCCACTGCAGCAGGGCGTTGGTGACCAGGACGTCGACCGGCTCGGTGGGCGCCCAGTCCGACGCGTCCTGCAGCTCGAACCGCAGCCCCGGGACGTCGGGCCCGGCCACCGACGCCGCCCGGTCCAGCATGGCGGGCGAGGAGTCGACGCCAAGGACGTCCGCACCGGGCCAGCGCCGGGCGAGCGACGCGGTGAGGTCTCCGGAGCCGCAGCCGACGTCCACCACGCTGCGCGGAGCGTCGGCGTCCACGCGGTCGACCAGGTCCAGGAACGGGCGGGCACGCTCTGTGGCGTAGCGGCCGTACACCTGGGGGTCCCACGTGACCATGGCGCGTCCTCCTGGGGTCCACAGTGGCGGACCCCCTGGACGGCCGCCAGTCCGCGGAATCTTGACGTCAAGATACTATCCGGCGCGGTTGCTCGATGTCGAGATGCTTGACGCGGCCTAGGATCGGCAGGTGAGCAGCGCGCCGGACGTCCCCGCACCAGAGGGTGACGAGGTCGACCGCATCGTGGCGGCGTGGCGGCACGAGCGCGCGGACCTCGACGTCGGGCCGCTGGAGGTGCTCTCCCGGGTGTCCCGCCTGGCGCGGCACCTCGACCGGGCCCGTGCCGCGGCGTTCACCGAGCACGGCCTGGAGACCTGGGAGTTCGACGTCCTGGCCGCGTTGCGCCGAGCGGGCGCGCCGTACCAGCTCTCGCCCGGGCAGCTGGTCACCCAGACCCTGGTCACCAGCGGCACCATGACCAACCGCGTGGATCGGCTCACCCGGCGCGGGCTGGTCGAGCGGCTGCCGGACCCGCGCGACCGCCGCGGGGTGATCGTCCGGCTCACTCCTGAGGGGCTGCGCACCGTCGACGACGCGTTCGCCGGTCTGCTGGAACGCGAGCGTGCGCTGCTGGCCGGCCTGGCCGCCGAAGAGCGGGTGCAGCTGGCGACGCTGCTGCGTCGGCTGGTGCTCCCCTTCGACGCGACGTCGTAGCGTTTCTGCTATCCCCCGGATTGGCCCGGGGGACGTGCAATCTGGAGCTGTCTTCCGCTCAGCGGGAGAACCTCCGGCCTCCGCTGACGGGGACGTCTCTCAGGCCGCGGTGGCGAAGCGGCCGTCGACGAGCACCGGTGCGACCTCTGAGACGTCGACCTGGCTGGCCAGCTCGACGTCGGCCGCGAAGCCGCGCTCGACCAGCTCCGCGCCGGACGACGTGAGCTCCAGCGGCTGCAGGTCGCGGAACGCCAGAGCAGCGGCGTGGGCGTCCGGCGACCGGACCAGCCCGGGCACCTGCGCGCTCAGCCGCTCGATGACCGCGCCCGCGCCCACGAGGTCCTCGTAGGCGAACCGCACCGAGCCGTCGCCCCATCGCTCGCCGGCGCACAGCAGCAGCACGCGCCGCAGTCCCGCGACGCGCCGCGCGGCCGCTGCGGCGTTGCGCAGGCAGCCCGCGACGACCACGCACCGCGAGCTCATCAGGGCGTGCGTCAGGGACGAGCCGTTGGGCGACGGCAGGACCAGCCGAGAGCGGGCCGGCAGGTCCAGCAGCGAGGTCGGTGACAGGGAGGGACCCTCGCGGTGGCTGCGCGTGCCGGCCAGCACCGCCTCCAGGGAACGGGCCAGGGCCTGCGCCTCCTCGCCACCGGGGTGCGGCCACACGCACGCGCCCCGCTCGCAGGCGACCGTGACGGACGTGCAGAACGACAGCACGTCGACGACGACGATGGCGTCCGCGGACGGGCCGAGGTGTCGCGCGCCCTGCAGGCCCCACTCCAGGTCGACCCTGGGTGCGTTCGATGGCGTGGGTCCGCCGGAAGGCCTGGCCGCGACGTCGAGACCGGACGTAAGGCTCACGGACTCCGACAGTACCCGCGTGCCGCGCCATCGGAAGGTGCCTCGCCGGACCAAGCGCCAGCGGTCACCGGCGTCCCCGGTAGGCCAGGGGCACATCGGGCCTCTGCCGGGCCTGGTTACTGCATTCCTGTTTCGTCGCGGGGCGCCCCAGCTACGCAACTATCGTCGCGGGGTGACCCGGCGCCGTTTTACCGGGAGCGCTCAGCCGGCGACCTCGGCGGCGTCCAGCCACTCCGCCTCGAGGTCGTCCTTCTCCGCCTGCAGGGCGCGCAGCCGGACGTCCAGCTCGGCCACCTTCACGTGGTCGACCGCCTGCTCGGCCATCGCCGCGTGCAGCCGGGCCTCCTGCTCGGACAGCCGGGTGAGCTGGCGCTCGATCCTGGCCATGTCCTTGCGCGCGGCGCGCTGGGCCCCGGGGTCAGCAGCCGATGTGGGCTCGGCGGCAGGCCCGGAAGCACCGGCGCCGCCGGCCGCAGAGGCGCGCCCGGCCTGAGCGCGGCCGGCCCCCTCGTGGCGCAGCCGCAGGTACTCGTCCACGCCGCCTGGCAGGTCGCGGAGCCGCCCGTCGCCGAGCAGCGCCAGCTGTCGGTCGCACATGCGCTCGAGGGCGTACCGGTCGTGGGAGACGACCACCAGCGTCCCGGCCCAGCCGTCCAGCAGGTCCTCCAGCGCGGTCAGGGTGTCCACGTCGAGGTCGTTGGTCGGCTCGTCCAGCAGCAGCACGTTGGGCTCCTCCATGAGCAGCCGGAGCAGCTGCAGTCGCCGCCGCTCGCCACCGGACAGGTCGCGCACCAGGGTCTGCTGGCGCGCGCCGGTGAAGCCGAGCCGCTCGGCGAGCTGCGACGCGGTCACCTCCCGGTCGCCGAGCCGGGTCGTCTCCCGGACGTCCCGCACGGCCTGAATCACGCGGCGCTCCGCCAGCGCCTCCAGTTCCCGAACCTCCTGGGTCAGGAACGCCAGCCGCACGGTCTGGCCGCGGCGTACCCGACCGGCGAGGGGATGCACCTGACCGGCCACCACGCGCAGCAGGGTCGACTTGCCCGACCCGTTGACACCCACCAGCCCGACCCGGTCACCCGGCCCGAGCCGCCACGTCACGCGGTCGAGCAGCACGCGGTCGCCAACGGACACCGTGGCGTCCTCGACGTCGACGACGTCCTTGCCCAGCCGGGTGGTCGCGAAGCGCACCAGTGCGACGTCGTCGCGCGGGGGCGGCTCGTCGGCGATGAGCGCGTTCGCGGCGTCGATGCGGAATCGCGGTTTGCTGGTGCGGGCGGGCGGCCCGCGACGCAGCCAGGCGAGCTCCTTGCGGAGCAGGTTCTGCCGCCGCTCCTCGGTCACCGCGGCCAGGCGTTCGCGCTCCGCGCGGGCCAGCACGTACGCCGCGTACCCACCCTCGAAGGCGTCGACCTGGCCGTCGTGCACCTCCCAGGTGCTCGTACCGACCGCGTCGAGGAACCACCGGTCGTGGGTCACAGCCACGAGGGCGGACGACGGACGACGGGCCGCGAGGTGCCGCGCGAGCCAGTCAACGCCCTCGACGTCCAGGTGGTTCGTCGGCTCGTCGAGCAGCAGCAGGTCCGGGTCGTCGACGAGGAGCGCCGCGAGCGCGACCCGTCGACGCTCACCGCCCGACAAGGGTCCGACCACGGCGTCGAGGCCCCCGACGTCCGGCGCGTGCAACCCGCCCAGGAGACCGGTGACGACGTCGCGAACCCGGGCGTCGCCGGCCCACTCGTGGTCCGGGCGATCACCGACCACGCACTGGCGCACGGTCGCCGCAGCATCGAGCAGGTTCTCCTGCTCCAGCAGCCCCACGCGCAGCGTGCCGGTGTGGGTGACCCGTCCCTCGTCCACCGACTGCAGTCGGGCGAGCACCCGCAGCAGGGTCGACTTGCCCCCGCCGTTGCGGCCCACCACGCCGATCCGCTCGCCGGCCGCGATGCCGAGCGACACGCCGCCGAGCAGCACACGGGTGCCGAGCGCCAGGCGCACGCGCTCCAGGTTGACCAGGTTCGTGGGCACGGCTCAGCCCAGCCGCGGGGCTTCGGTGGCGCGCGCGCCGTGCACGGGCCCGTGGGCGCGACGCACCTCCTGGCAGGCACCGGACGCCGTCAGCGCCACCGACAGGTCGAGCGCGTGCTCGTGGTCACGCACCAGAAAGGCCACTGTCGGTCCGGACCCGCTGACGACGCCGCCGAGCGCCCCGTACTCCTGGCCGACGTCGAGCAGGTCGCCGAGCGCGGGCCGCAGCGAGCACGCCGCCGCCTGCAGGTCGTTGCGCAGGGCCGGCCCCAGCGCCTCGCTGTCCCCGCGGCGCAGGGCCTGCATCACCGAGTCCGTGACCCGCGGGTGCGGCACCGGACGTCCCTTCATCAGGCGGTCGTACTCGGCGTAGACGGCCGCCGTCGACAGTCCCTCGTCGGACAGCGCCAGCACCCAGTGGTACGTCCCGCGAGCGAGCGCGGGCGTGATGCGCTCGCCGCGGCCGGCGCCCATGGCCGTCCCGCCGACCAGCGCGAAGGCGACGTCGGACCCCAGCTCACCGGCCATCTCCAGCAGGTCCTGCTTGGGCAGGCCGGTGCGCCAGGCCGCGTCACAGCCGAGCAGAGCCGCGGCGGCGTCGGCCGAGCCGCCGGCCATGCCGCCCGCGACCGGGATGCCCTTGTGCAGCGTCAGCGTCGCGCCGCGCCGGACCCCGGTGCGGTCGGCCAGCAGCCGGGCGGCCCGCACCGCCAGGTTCGTCTCGTCCAGCGGCACGCCGTCGACGTGCTCGCCCTCGACCTGCAGCCGCAGGTCGCCGTCGTCGTCGGACGGCGAGACGGTGAGGTCGTCGTACAGGCTGACGGCGTGGAACACCGTGTGCACCGGGTGGTAGCCGTTCGGCGACACCGGACCCACCGCAAGGTCGAGGTTGATCTTCGCCGGAACGCGCACGCTCACCGCGGCGTGGCGGACCGTCGTCATGCGCCCACCCTAGGGACGCCCTCGGCGTGCCGCGCATCCGCCACCGCGACGAAGGCGTCGATGCCGAGCCGCTCGCCACGGGTCCTGGGGTCGATGCCGGCGCTCCGGAGCGCCCGCTCGGCGGCTTCCGCCGACCCGGCCCACCCGGACAGCGCGGCGCGCAACGTCTTGCGGCGCTGGGCGAAGGCGGCGTCGACACAGGCGAACACGGCCTCCCGGCCGGCCAGGCTGGCCGGCGGGTCGCGGCGGACCAGCCGCACCAGACCGCTGTCGACGTTCGGTGCGGGCCAGAAGACGTTGCGCCCCACCGCACCCGCTCGGGAGACGTCCGCGTACCAGGCGGCCTTCACGCTGGGGACGCCGTACGTCCGCGACCCCGGTGCGGCGGCGAGGCGCTCGGCCACCTCGGCCTGCACCATCACCAGGGTCCGCTCGAGCGAGGGCAGCCGCTCCAACAGGTGCAGCAGTACGGGCACGGCGACGTTGTACGGCAAGTTGGCGACCAGTGCGGTCGGCGGCGGGCCGGGTACGTCGCGCACACTCAGCGCATCGGCCGGGACCACCTCGAGCCGGTCGGCGAGGTCCGCACGCCGAGCCCGGACGGTTGCCGGCAGCGCGCCCGCCAGCACCGGGTCGATCTCGATCGCGACGACGCGGCGGGCGGCCTGCAGCAGCGCGAGGGTCAGCGACCCCAGCCCCGGGCCCACCTCCACCACGACGTCGTCCGGCCGCACGTCAGCGGTGCGGACGATGCGGCGCACCGTGTTCGCGTCGGTGACGAAGTTCTGCCCGCGGGTCTTGGTCGGCCGCAGGTCGAGCGCCTGCGCCAGCGCGCGGACCTCCGACCCGCCCAGCAACCCGTCGTCCTCCACGGGCCCGAGCCTGCCAGAAGGCGCTCCCCGCACCGCACCCGCGCTGCTGTCGCCCACCCAACCTCTTTGCGCACGTAATGCCGGTTGGATCAGCCCATTCCGCCCCATTCCACCGGCACACCGCGCGCAAAGGGAGGTCGCGCCGGCTCCAGCGCGGGCACGGCCTCAGCCGACGTCGGACCGCCGGGCGATCGTGGCGGTGGCCCGGCGCACCGCCTGCGGTGGGACGTCCGCCACGAGGTCGCCGAGGAAGCCGTACCGGCGGGCCCAGTGCGCCGCCGACCCCGTGCTGCGACCGCGCGTGCGGTGCCACCAGTCCGCGACGTCGCCCCAGCCCGGCGCGGCCAGCGAGCCGCCCACCTGCTGCACGGCCAGGGCAGCGGCCAGGTTCGCGAAGCCCAGCCGTTCCACCAGCGGCCAGCCGGCCAGCGTGCCGGTGATGACGGCCGCCGCGAAGACGTCCCCGGCACCGGTGGGGTCGAGCGCGTTCACGGGCAGCGCGGGGACCCACTCCTCCTCGCCGGTGAGCGAGTCCACCGCCAGCGCTCCGTGCGCCCCCGCCGTCACGACGGCGAGCGGCACCAGGTCCGCCAGGGCGTAGAGCGCCGCCCACGGGTCGTCGGTGCGGGTGTAGGCCATCGCCTCCGCGCTGTTGGGCAGGAACGCGTGGCAGCCCGCGAGCTGGTCGAGCAGCCCCTGCGACCACGACCCGGAGGCGTCCCAGCCGGTGTCGGCGAACAGCAGCGTCCCCGCCTTGCGCGCCTGCTCCACCCACGGGCCGACCTCGTGCCCGAGGCTCACCAGAGTCGCGCGGGCCGGCGGCGGGTCGCCGATCATCTCGCTGGCGCTCTGCGGCGGCGCGTGCCCGTGGGTCACCATCGACCGGTCGCGCTCGACCGACATCGACACGGTCACCGGCGAGTGCCAGCCGTCGTACCGTCGCGAGCAGGACAGGTCGACCCCCTCCTGCTCGGAGAGGGTGGTCCAGCTGAAGTCGCCGTAGGAGTCGTCGCCGAACGCCGCCGCCAGCGACGTGTGCAGGCCGAGCCGGCTCGCCGCGATCGCGACGTTGGCGACACCGCCCGGGCACGACCCCATGCCGTCGCACCAGACCTCGGTGCCGGCTGCGGGCAGTTGCGGCAGACCGGTGAAGATGAGGTCGAAGAAGACGGTGCCTGACAGGAACAGGTCGCACCCGGCCTCCGCACCCCGCACCGCCGCCAGCGGGTCGAAGCGCTGGGCGGACTGCTGGGCCATGGCTGCGGGCCTCCGATCCGGAAGGGAGGATTGCGTCCGTGCGCCTGACGATCCTAGGTGGTGGCGGGTTCCGCGTACCGCTGGTCCACCGTGCTCTGCGCGGTCCGGACGGCGACCGGCTGGTCGACGAGGTGGTCCTGCACGACACCGACCCGTTGCGGCTGCGCGCCATCACCAACGTTCTGCGGGCGGGTGGGCCGGGGGGTCCGACGATCCGCGTGGCGACGTCGCTCGACGACGCCCTGCGCGGCGCCGACGTCGTGTTCTCCGCCGTGCGGGTCGGGGGCACGGCCGGGCGGGTCGCCGACGAGCGGGTGGCACTGGCCGCCGGTGTGCTCGGTCAGGAGACGACCGGGCCGGGCGGTGTCGCCTACGCCCTGCGCAGCCTGCCGTTCGCCACCGACCTGGCCCGGCGGGTCGCCGACGTCGCGCCGGCCGCTTGGGTCGTGAACTTCACCAACCCGGCGGGCATGGTGACGGCGGCGATGCAGCACGTGCTGGGCGAGCGCGTGGTGGGCATCTGCGACTCCCCGACCGGGCTGGTTCGCCGGGTGGCGCGCGCGTGCGGCGTCGACCCGGACGCGCCGGGCGTCGTGGCGGACTACGCGGGCCTGAACCACCTCGGCTGGCTGCGGTCCCTGATGGTGGACGGCGAAGACCGGCTGCCGGCGCTGCTGCACGACGACCGCGCGTTGGCGGGGTTCGAGGAGGGCCGGCTGTTCGGCGGAGACCTGTTGCGCCTGCTTGCATCCGTGCCCAACGAGTACCTCTTCTACTACTACTCGACCCGTGAGGCCGTGGCCGCGATGCGCGCCGCCGAGCGGACCCGCGGTGAGTCGATCGTCGAGCAGCAGGCGAAGCTGTACCCGCGACTGGCCCAGGCCGGTGCCGACGCGTTCGCCCTCTGGGACGCCGCGCGCCTCGAGCGCGAGCAGGGCTACCTCGCCGAGGCCCGCCAAGAGGGCATGGAGCGCGACGAGGACGACCTGGCGGGCGGCGGTTACGAGCAGGTGGCGCTGGCGGTGATGCGGGCACTGGTGACGGACGTCCCCGCCGAGCTCATCCTCAACGTGCGCAACGGGTCCACGCTGGCGCAGCTGCCGCCCGAGGCCGTCGTCGAGGTGCCGGCGCGAGTGGACGCGCGGGGCGTGCACCCGCACACGGCCGCGCCCTTCGACGCGCACCAGCTGGGCCTGGTGAGCTCGCTGCGAGCGGTCGAGACCGCCACGCTCCAGGCGGCGGCCACGGGGTCCCGGTCGGCCGCGCTGCGCGCTCTGACGATGCACCCTCTCGTCGACTCCGCCGCGGTGGCGCGCACGCTGCTCGACGGCTACCTCGCCGCCCACGAGGAGCTGCGGCGCCTGCTGGTCCGGCCGTAAGGGGGCAGATCGGCGTTCTCGTGGCAACCAGCTCCGTTGCAGGGACGCTGGTTGCCACGATGGCGCCTCGCACGCGCCCTACTTGATCGCCTCGTTGGCGTCGTCCTGCGCCTTCTGCAGCCCAGGGCCGACGGGCGTGCGCCCGGCGAAGATCTCCTTGAAGGTCGGCGCGTAGGCGTTGGCGCCGTCGCCGAACTTCGGGCCGAACGGCGGCTGGATGGTCTTCGTGCCGCCGGCCTCACCGAAGGCCGAGGTGTCGACGCCCTGCTTCTTCCAGAAGTCGTAGTAGGCCTGCTGCGCGTCGGTCACCGCGGGGAGGGCGGCACCGGACGACCCCACGAAGGACGCCCCCTCGGTAGAACCCAGCCACTTCAGCACCTTCAGCGTGGCGTCCTTGCGGGGCGTCTTGGCGTTGCCGGCGGCGATGACGCTGTTGACCACGCTGACCCGGCCCGCGGGACCCTCCGGCAGCGGCGCGACCGCCCAGCCGAACTTCGCGCCGTCCGCGACGTTCTTCAGGTTGTAGGTGCCGCTCTGGAACAGCGCCATCTTGCCCTGCAGGAACTTGTCGCGGCTGAAGTCGCCGTTGTCGTTGGTGTCGGCGGCGGAAGGCGCGACGTGGTGCTTGTTGATCAGGTCGGTGATGTACTGGAACGCCTGCTGGCCCTTCGTGTCCGCGAAGACGAAGCTCCCGTCCGGCGCCTGCATCTGGCCGCCGTTCGACCCGACGAAGTTCCAGTAGATCGCCTGCAGGTCGTTGCCCGCGTTGTACCCGTACTGCGTGACTTTGCTGCCGTCGAAGCCGGACTGGTCGCCGGTGCGTCCCGCGCTGTCCTTCGTCAGCTTCTTCGCGGCCGGCAGCAGCGTGTCGCTGGCCCCCTCGGAGGGGTCCCAGCGCAGCTTCGCCGGGTCGACTCCGGCCTTGGTGACGAGGTCCTTGTTGTAGAACACCGCGATCCGTCCGTCGGTCAGCGCGGGGACGCCCCACAGCTTGCCGTTGCGGGTGTACTGCTCCACCGCCGCCGGAACCCAGCCCGACTTCTCGTCGCCGAGGGCGCTGCCGACGTCGATCAGCGCGCCGCTGTCGGCCAGCGCGCCGAACGGGGTGGTGTTGGTCCAGAAGATGTCATCGACCGTGCCGCTGGAGACGTCGAGCGGCAGCTTGGTGAAGTAGTCGGCGAACGGGACGAGGTTCAGCTTCACCGTGATGTCGGGGTTGGCCTTGGTGAACGCCGCGAACGACTGCTCGTAGGCCTTGGCCACCTGGTCGTCCCAGATCCGCACGGTGACGGTGGTCTTGCCGCCGCTCGACTGCTGCGCCGCGTCGCCGCCACCCGACGACGAGGGCGAGCAGGCGGCGGCACCCAACGCCAGCAGGGTGGTGGCCGCGACGGCAGCGAGTCGGGATCTCATGGCGAGCCTCACTTGAATCCGGTGATGGTGATGGAGCGGACGACGTGGCGTTGGAACACCAGGAACAGGAGGAGCAGCGGGACGATGGCCACCGTGGTGGCGGCCATCACGAGGGTCCAGTTGCCGTTGTACTGCGACTGCAGGTTCGCCGTCGCAAGGGTGAGCGTCTGCCACTTCGGACCGCTGGTGATGACCAGGGGCCACAGGAAGTTGTTCCAGTGCGACACGACCGTGATGATCGTGAGCGTCGCGAGAATCGGCCGGCTCACCGGGACGACGACGTGCCACAGCACCTGGAGGGTGTTGCAGCCGTCCAGGCGGGCGGCGCTGACCAAGTCCTCGGGGATGCCGCGGAAGTACTCGCGGAGAAGGAAGATGGCGTACGGCGAGCCGAAGACCTGGGGCAGCACGAGAGCCCAGAAGGTGTTCCGCAGCCCGGCCGCCGTGAACATGGCGTAGAGCGGGATGATGGTCACCACCGCCGGCACCATGAGCGTCGCGAGGTACACCCAGAACAGGACCTCCCGGCCGGGGAAGCGCAGCCGGGCGAAGGCGTAGGCCGCAAGCACCGAGAAGGCCAGCTGGCCGACGAGGACCACGGCGACGACCTGAGCCGTGACGACGACCGGCGACACGAAGTCGTAGCGGCCGCCGAACAGCTCGGTGAAGTTCGAGAGCGTCACGGGGGCCGGCGGTGACAGCGGGGTCTGCGAGGCGAACTGTTGCGGGCTCTTCAGCGCCGTCATCAGGCTGAGCAGGAACGGTGCGACGGTGACCACCGCTCCCACGAGCAGCAGGAGGTACGCCGCGAGGTCCGCGACCCGCCGGCGAAGGCTGGCGCTCACGTCGACAGGTCGTACGTCGTGCGCCGGCTGAACCAGCGCTGCTGGACGACCGTGATGACGACGAGCAGCACGAACAGCAGCAATGCCATGACCGCGGCCTGGCCGATCTGCCGCGACTGGAACGCCTGGTAGTAGATCCGGCCGGCGACGACATCCGTCACGCCCTGCGGGCCGCCCTGCGGCGTCAGCGCGTAGATGGAGTCGAACACCTGGAAGCTGCTGATGACGCCGGTCACCAGCACGAAGAAGGTCGTCGGGCGCAGCAGCGGGAGCTTGATCCGCCAGAACGTCTGCCAGGCGTTGGCACCGTCGATCCGTGCGGCCTCCAGCAGGTGGGTGGGGATCGACGTCAGGCCCGCGACGAAGAACAGCGTGACGTACCCGACCTGGGTCCAGATGGTGACGGCCGCGACGGAGGGCAGCGCCAGCGCAGGGTCCGCGAGCCACTCGATGCGACGGCCGATCAGGGCGTTCAGCGCGCCGTCGGTCGGCGACAGGATCCAGCGCCACACCACCCCGAGGACGAGCGGCGCGCAGATCCAGGGCAGTACGTACAGCACCCGAAGCACCGACGAGCCGGGCAGGCCGCGGGTCAGCAGCGTCGCGGCGAACAGCCCGAGCCCGGTCTGCAGCGGGATGACGAGCACGACGAACACGGCCGTGATGAGCAACGAGCGCGCGAACTGCCCGTCCGAGAGCACCTGCCGGAAGTTGTCCAGCCCGGCGAACTTGACCGGCGAGATCAGGTCCCAGCGGTTCAGCGACAGCCAGACCACGACGAGGATCGGCAGCACCAGGAAGGTCGTGATGCCGAACAGGCTCGGCGCCAGGAGGGCGTAGGCGGTGCCCGTCTCCCGGCGACGGCGGCGCGCGGCGGCGTCGGACGACGCCGTGCTGGACCGTGCGGCACTGGACTGCGCGGTGTCGGCGACCACCTAGTCCTCCCAGGAACCGTAGAGGTGCGCAGAGGTGGCGGACAGCGCCGAGCACAGCGTCGGGACGTCGACCGCGAGCGTCTGCGCCATCGCCCGGACGGTGAGCGGCACCAGGTAGCTGGCGTTGGTGCGCCCCCGGTACGGGGTCGGCGTCAGGTACGGCGCGTCGGTCTCGACCTGGAGCCGGTCCAGCGGCGTCACCGCAAGCGCGTCCCGCAGGCCGTGGGCGTTCTTGAAGGTGACGGTCCCGGCGAACGACAGGTAGAACCCGCGCTCCACGCACGCACGCGCGAACTCGGCGTCCCCGCTGAAGCAGTGGAACACCGTGCGCTCGGGTGCGCCCTCGTCGTCCAGCACCCGCAGGACGTCGGCGTGGGCGTCCCGGTCATGGATCTGCAGCGTGCGGTCGAGCCGCTTGGCCAGCCGGATGTGCCACCGGAACGACTCCTCCTGCACCGCCCGGCCCTGCGGCCCGGTCCGGTAGAAGTCGAGCCCCGTCTCGCCCACCACCCGGATCCGCGGCCGGGTCGCCAGTTCGGTGATCTCCGCGTAGGCGGCCTCGAGGGTGCCGTGCTGGGCCAGCCGCGGCGCCTCGTTCGGGTGCAGGGCCACGCCGCCGAGCAGACCGCGATGCTCGCGGACCAGGTCCACCGTCAGCCGAGCACTCGGCAGGTCGCAGCCGATCTGCACGGCCCGCGCCACGTTCACCGACGCCGCTTGGTCCAGCAGCCGGCTGAGGCTGGGCTCACCATTGGGCTCACCATCGCGGTCGCCGTGGTAAGGCCACGCCTCCCGGGTGTCGCCGGGGATGTCCAGGTGCGTGTGGTCGTCGACCACCGGCAGGGGCAGCGGGTCGGGCAGCGGCGGCCGCTGCGTCCGTTCGCTCACGAGCGCCTCCGGCGCACCGCCGTCACGAGGCCGCGCCGTCCGAGAGCCGCTCCAGCTCTTCCGTGACGACGGAGGGGTCGAGCTTGGTGAAGATCGGCGTCGGCTTGCCCACCGGCGTCCCCGGAACGATGGGCACTGACTCCCAGCGCGGGAAGGCCGAGTAGTCGCCCGTCAGCGTCGGGTACGACGGGCCGCCGTCCAGGTCCTCGACCACGCGGATCTCGGGCATGGGCGACACGATGCCGGTGCCGCCCATCACCTCGTGCACGGTCTGCGCGCTGAACGGCAGGAACGGCGCGAGCAGGGTGCGGCAGTCGCTGATCGCCTGCGCCGCGACGTGCAGCACCGTCCCCATCCGCTCGCGGTCTTCCTTCAGCTTCCACGGCGCCTGTTCGGACAGGTAGACGTTGACCGCGCTCACGACACGCATCGCCTCGGAGAGGGCCTGCTTCTGGCGGTGCTGCTCGATCAGGTCGCCGACGAGCGGGAACGCCGTCGTGCCCGTCAGCTCGAGCAGCGCGCGGTCGTCGGCGGTCAGCGCCCCGGCCGCGGGGATCTCGCCGATGTTCTTGGCGATCAGGTTGGCCGTCCGGTTGACCAGGTTGCCCCATCCGGCCACCAGCTCGTCATTGGTGCGGCGGACGAACTCGGCCCAGGTGAAGTCGGTGTCCTGGTTCTCCGGCCCGGCCGCGGAGATGAAGTACCGCAGGGCGTCCGGCTGGTAGCGGGACAGGACGTCCCGGACGTAGATGACCACGCCCCTGCTGGACGAGAACTGCCGGCCCTCCATGGTGAGGAACTCGCTGCTGACCACCTCGGTGGGCAGGTTCAGCGAGCCGTACTCCCCCGGCTTACCACCGTTGTCGCCGCGACCGTCGTAGCCGAGCAGCTCGGCCGGCCAGATCTGCGAGTGGAAAGTGATGTTGTCCTTGCCCATGAAGTAGTACGACAGCGCCTGCGGGTCGTTCCACCACTGCCGCCAGGCGTCCGGGTCGCCGGTTCGGCGAGCCCACTCGATGGACGCCGACAGGTAGCCGACGACGGCGTCGAACCAGACGTACAGCCGCTTGGTCGGCTCGTCCCGCCAGCCCTCGAGCGGCACCGGAATGCCCCAGTCGATGTCGCGGGTCATCGCCCGGGGACGCACGTCCTCGAGCAGGTTCTGGCTGAACTTGATCACGTTGGGGCGCCAGGTGCCGGTCGCGGCGCGCCCGTCCAACCACTCCTTCAGCGCCCCGGCCAGCGCGGGGAGGTCCAGGAAGAAGTGTTGGGTCTCGACGAACTCCGGCGTCTCCCCGTTGATCCGGCTGCGCGGGTTGATCAGGTCGGTCGGGTCGAGCTGGTTGCCACAGTTGTCGCACTGGTCGCCGCGGGCGGAGTCGTAGCCGCAGATCGGGCAGGTGCCCTCGATGAAGCGGTCGGGGAGGGTACGGCCGGTGGACGGCGAGATGGCGCCCTTCGTCGTCCGCTCGATCATGTAGCCGTTGCGGTACACGCCGAGGAAGAGCTCCTGTGCCACGGCGTGGTGGTTGCGCGTCGTGGTCCGGGTGAACAGGTCGTAGGAGAGCCCCAGCGCGTGCAGGTCCTCCACGATCATCCGGTTGTACCGGTCGGCCAGCTCGCGCGGTGTCACGCCCTCGGCCTCCGCCTGCACCAGGATCGGCGTGCCGTGCTCGTCCGTGCCGCTGACCATCAGGACGTCGTGCCCGCGCATCCGCATGTACCGGCTGAAGACGTCGGAGGGGACGCCGAAGCCGGCGACGTGGCCGATGTGGCGCGGGCCGTTGGCGTACGGCCACGCGACCGCGGACAGGACGTGCGTCATGGCCTCAGCGTAGTGATCGGTCCGGTTGCGCCCCGGGCTGGCCTAGCCTCGGCGGAATGAGCACTGCGTTCGAGCACGTCGTCCTGGAGGCGCTCGACCCCGTCGCGCAGGCGCGCTGGTGGGCCGAGGCGCTCGGCTGGCGCATCTGGTACCAGGACGACGACGAGGTCGACATCGACGCCCCGGACGGCGCCCTGCGGCTGGTGTTCGTGCCCGTGCCGCGGCTCACACCCCCCGGCCGGCTGCACCTCGACCTGGCCAGCCGCGACGCCGGGCACCAGCGCGAGCAGGTGTCGCGGCTGCTGGCGGCGGGCGCCCAGCGGGCCGACGTCGGTCAGGGGGACGTGCCGTGGGAGGTGCTCGCCGACCCCGAGGGGATGGTCTTCTGCGTCCTGGAGCCGCGTCCGGCCTACGCCGACGCCGGCGCCGTGGCCGCGATGGTGCTGCACGCGGTGGACCCGGAGGCCCTCGCCGGGTTCTGGGCCGCGGCGACCGGCTGGGAGCGTGCCGACACCGAGCTGGTGGCGCTGCGGAGCCCTTCGGGGGGCCCGTTCCTGGAGTTCTACCCGGCCGCGTCGCGGTCGTTCGGCCAGGACCACCGGCTGCACCTGGACGTCCGGCCGGCGCCCGGCTGCCCGCAGGCGGACGAGGTGCAGCGGCTGCGCGCGCTGGGCGCCGTGCCGCTCGACGTCGGTCAGGGGGACGTGCCGTGGGAGGTCCTCGCCGACCCCGAGGGCAACGCGTTCTGCGTGCTGTCGACGCCTCGGAACGGGTCGTGACCGGTCGGCGGCGGGCGTTCTCGGGTGGGCCGTTCGAGGACGTCGTCGGCTACTGCCGGGCGGTCCGCGCCGGTGACCAGGTATGGGTCTCCGGGACCACCGCCGCCGCGCCGGACGGCGGCCCCCCGGTGGGCGGGGACGACGCGTACGCCCAGACCGTCGAGGCGCTGCGCCGGATGGCCGCCGCGCTCGCCGAGGTCGGCGCCGGCCCGGCGGACGTCGTCCGCACCCGGATGTTCGTCACCGACATCGAGCGGTGGCCGGAGGTCGCGCGGGCGCACGCCGAGGTGTTCGGTGGGGTACGGCCGGCCGCCACGATGGTCGAGGTCTCCCGGCTGATCGCCCCGGGTCTGCTGGTGGAGGTGGAGGCCGACGCCTGGCTTGGCGGGTGAGCGCCAAGCTGGCCTGCGACGGTAGCGGCGACCCGTGGCCTGCATCGCGGCCGGTGGAGTCAACGAGCCGACGGCCGACCCAGGACGGTGAACTGCCCTTCGCGAACCAGCAGCGGCAGCCTTGTGAGCCGCTGCGTCGTGGTCGCACTGAGCCCGGTCTCGGGCCGTGCGAGGACGGTGGTCGACCCTGCGGTGAGGTAGCGCTGCATGAGCCCCTGCCACAGCGCATTCCGCTGCCGGACCACAGGGACGCCGTCCGGGCCGCGCGGCCGGTCGCCGTGGTGCTCCTCGCCCATCACGTCCACCACCAGCGGGCAGCCGCGGTCGAGGTCCCGGCTCAGCACGTCCAGCAGTACTGGGACGATCGGCACGTCGGTGACCAGGCACGGCCGCGCGGCAACGTACGGCCGCAGCCGGGTAGCCGGGAAGGCGACGCCGTGCGGCGCGGCCACGGTCCTGACGTGGACAGCCAGCAGCGCGACCAGCACGAGCAGGGCAGGGGCCGCGGCGCGGGTCACCCATCGGCGACGGCGCGGTGCCGGCACGCGCCCCTTCGCCGACTCCCGCCATGGCTGGCTGAACGCCGCCGACTGGCTGAACGCCCCCGGCTGGCTCAACGCCGCCGTGGCGTCGGCCAGCACGAGCGCAAAGGGAACCGCCGCGAAGGCCGCGTAGTGGTCGAACATCGTCGGCACGCTCAGCAGCACCCCGACCGAGACGGCCAGCAGCAGGACGTGGACCCTCGCTTCGGGTCGGCTCCACGCGAGCAGCGCGATCCCCACGGTCAGCAGGCACACCGACAGCAGGGCCAGATCGACGGCGGCCATGGGGAGGTTGCCGCTGAGGGGCTGGAGGCCTCCAATCTCCCTCAACCGTTCGACCACCGTGGTGCCGTCCCGCGGGCGGCCCATCTGGTCGAGGACCACCATGCGGAGCAGGGCGTCCCACAGCGTGAGGAACGGCGCGAGAACGACCGCTCCCGCGATCGCCGCTCCGGCCGCCACCCGCACCGCCGACCGACGTCCAGACGACATCAGCTGCCACACCAGCAGCACAGCCAGCGGAGCCAACATCCAGATCTTGACGCAGGCGGCGAGCCCCATGGCCGCGCCCGCGGCCAGTTGGGCCCGCCCCGACACTGGGCGCATGGTGCGTCCCAGCAGCAGCAGCGCAACCAGCAGAGCGGTGTTGCCGCTTGCCTCCAGCAGCACGGTTCGCTCGGCGTAGATCGCCGGATACCAGAGGGCGTAACACAGGCCGGCCACCGTGGCGGGAACGAGGCCGTTTCGTGCCGCCACCCGCGTCACCAGTCCCGCGTTCAGTGCGCCGAGCGCACAGAACGCGACCCTGATCGCCAACAGCCCAAACGAGTCCGACGTAAGGCGACCGAACTCGGCGAACGGCGCGGCCACCAGCAGGATCCCCGGCGGGTGGAGGAACAGAAAGTCCCGGTAAGGAAGGCGCCCGGAGAGCAATGCCACGGCGCCCGCGTAGTAGACGCCGTCGTCGTATCCCTGAACGCTGCGCAGTCCCACCCCACCGAACGTCACCAGACGGATCAGGAAGGCCAGCACGACGACGGCCAACGTGATGGTTCGCAGCGACGGAGCCTGAAAAACTCGGCCCGCGTGGGTGTTTCGTGTCCCCCCGGTCACCCGTTCAGGCTAGGCAGCGCATCTCCACGGCCGCATGGGTTCGGGCAAATTGGGTCAACTCAACCGGGTCAGTCCCCGGCGCACGTGTCCCCCGGCCAGTGGGGACGACCACTTGGCGCCGACCGTTGAAGTGCCGCGCCGGGTGGCTGCCGCGCTCGCCGAGGTCGGGGCCGGCCCGGCGGACGTCGTCCGCACCCGGATGTTCGTCACCGACATCGAGCGGTGGCCGGAGGTCGCGCGGGCGCACGCCGAGGTTTTCGGCGCGGTGCGGCCGGCCGCCACGATGGTCGAGGTATCGCGGCTGATCGTCCCCGGCCTGCTGGTGGAGGTGGAGGCCGACGCCTGGCTGGGCGGCTGAGCGCCAAGCTGGCCTGCGACGGTGGCGGCGACCCGTGGCCTGCATCGCGGCCGGTGGAGTCAACGAGCCGACGGCCGACCCAGGACGGTGAACTGCCCTTCGCGAACCAGCAGCGGCAGCCTTGTGAGCCG
>DATFPQ010000215.1:0-23405 GCA_035264765.1 Actinomycetales bacterium
AGCAGACCGACCCGGCGGGCGTCGCCGGCCCGCAGCAGCCACAGGTCCTCCTGCTGGCCGATGTGTGCGAGGTCCCACACGAGCGGGCTCATCAATGGGTCGTGCTGGCGCACCAGCTCTGGCTCGTCGAGGTCGGTCAGCGACAGGGTGCGGACTCGGGCCGACGCCAGGTCGGCCGTCAGCTGCTCACGCACGGGACACCTCCGCCAGCACCGCGAGCGCCCCCACGCTGGCCGCCCGCAGGTCCACCTCGTCACCGGGAACCCGCCCCGCCGCGGCGAGCTCGGCCCAGGCCTCGACGTCACGGCGCAGCGGCGGCGGGGCCGCGGCCGCCGCGACCTCGGTGCACCGTTCAGCCGCCCGCCGGAGGGCGGCATCGGCCAGCCCGACGCGGGCCGCGGTACTCCAGGCGCCGCTCACCGGCTCGGCCGCCTCGGCCGCGGCGTCCGCGGCGACCGGGTCGTCCAGCAGCGCCACCACGAGGGCGACCAGACCCGGCCACCACCGCGACGGCACGGCGTCCAGGCAGCGCAGCTCCAGGAACCCGCGCAGCCGGGTCGGCGGGAACAGCGTGCTGAGGTGGTAGTCCAGGTCGGACGTCGTCGGGCGCCGTCCGCCGAGCCGCTCCTGACCGCTGACCCAGCGCGCGAACGGCACAGCCCGCCGCACCGGCCACTGGGCCGGCCCGTCGACGTCCCGCACCAGCATCACCGGCGCGCGGAGGGCATAGTCGGCCCACTCGGCAGCGGGGTCGGGCCCACCGGGAAGGGGGCCGCACCGCCGCGCGTCCAGGTCGGCCCAGGCCCGCTGCCGCGCGGATCGCCAGCCGGTCCGGGCCCCGCCGAGCCAGGCCGAGCACGCGGACAGAGCGATGAGCACCGGCCCCAGCCGGTACGCCTGCCGGACCCGCGCCGCGTGCTGGTGCGGGCGCCCGGCCTGCAGGTTCACCTGCAGCGCGCAGGTCGACGTCATCATCACCAGGCCCGCGGCGGCCTGGCCGGTGGCGGCGAAGTGCTGCTCCATCGCGACGTAGCGCCCGCCCGGATGGACCCGACGCGGGGCCCGCGCGGGGTCGGAGCCGAGCAGCGCCCAGCCGAGCCGCTCGCCGGCGAGCGCCGTGCGGAGCACTGACTCGTCGCGGCGCAGCGCGGTGACCGCCGCGACGACGTCGGTGCTGGGCGCGCCGGACAGCTCCACCTGCCCGCCGGGTTCGAGCGTCACGCGGCTTCTGCCGGGCGGCTCGGGAAGCCCGCTCACGACGTCGACCACGCGAGGCCACGGCACCCGCCGCCCCGGGCGGTCGAGATCGACGAGGTGTCCCTCGAGCTCCAGGCCGACCGTGCCGACCGGAGCGTCGTGCAGCGCGGCCGCCGCCGCATGGGTGTGGGCGTCGTCGAGGGTCAGGGTCGGCGTGTGCTCGCGCACACCAGTAAAGCCGTTGGCGGTCATTGCTCCGCCCCCTCCAGGTCCGGACCGGCGACGCGTCGAACGCGTCACCGCGGGTCGGTGCGGGGGCGGCCATCGAGACCGTCCTCGATGTCATGCCTATCAGCCGCCACCGACACCGGACAAGGCCCCCATCACGGCCGAATCGATCCCGCGCTTGCTCGGCGGGAGCCGCTCGACCCGGTGCCGTCAGCGGCCTACGGGGAGCATCCCGGCCTCAGTGGAGCTACCGGCAGCGCTCAGGCGGGCGGATTGGGCGCAGGCCGGCGGGCCCGGATGATGACGTGCTCGGTGGCCGGGACTCCTCGGGCCGGGCTGAACCGGAAGCGCTCCACCTCATGGACGTCGAAGCCGGCGGCGCGCACGGCCGCCACGGTGTCGCGGTTGGGGTGACAGCCGCCCGTGAACCGCGCCCACACCGGAGTGACGGCGTCCTCGAGGAGCCCGAGCAACCGTCGCCGGGAGCGGACGTGCTCGTACGCGACCAGGTCGCCGCCCGGCCGCAGCGTGGAGAAGGCCACCTCCAGGGCGGTGCGCTGATCGGGCACCGAGCACAGCACCAGCGAGTAGACGACCGCGTCTACGCTCCCGGGCGCCAGCGGCGGCTGCTCGGCCGTGCCGGCCACCACGCCCACGGGCACGGACGCCGTCCCCACCGCGCGGAGCGCGTGCTGACGCAAGGTCGGCTCGGGTTCGAGCGCCACCACACCTGCCACCTCGCGCGGGTAGTGCCGAAAGCTCCCGCCCGGACCGACGCCCACCTCCAGCACCGTCCCTGACAACCCCGCGACCAGCCGGCGCCGGTGCTCGCCCGTACCCCGGGCGTCGGCGACCTCGGCGACCCGCAGGTACGCGCGGGCGAAGGCGGGGTGCTCGTGCGCGGCGGGGCGCGGTCGACTCACCGGTCCAGTGTCCCCGTGGGTGCCTGCACCTGCGCGGCATATACCCGGAGGGGGTAGGGTTGTTCGTAGCGACAGACGGACGACCACAGGAGCCGGCATGACGACACAGCGTTCCGACGACGGGCCCACCGAGGCCGGGACCGTGACCGTTCCCGGCTACCACGACAGCAAGGACGCCCATCTCAAGCGGCTGCGCCGGATCGAGGGCCAGGTGCGCGGCATCGCCCGCATGGTGGAGCAGGACCAGTACTGCATCGACGTGCTGACCCAGGTGTCAGCCGCCACCAAGGCGCTGCAGGCCGTGGCGCTGGGGCTGCTCGACGAGCACCTGGAGCACTGCGTCGTCGACGCCGTGGCGGCCGGCGGACCTGAGCGCGAGACCAAGCTCCGCGAGGCCTCGGACGCCATCGCCCGCCTGGTCCGTTCCTAGCGCCCGGCCACCAGTCCCGACCCAGCCTCCGAAGCGCCGACCGAAGGAGTCCTCATGACCACCGCCACCTACCGCGTCGACGGCCTCACCTGCGCGCACTGCGTGTCCGCTGTGACAAGTGAGCTCACCGCACTCGACGGCGTCCAGGACGTGTCCGTCGACCTGACCGCCGGCGGCACCTCCACCGTCAACGTGACCAGCGCCGCGCCGCTCTCCGACGAGCAGGTCGCCGCCGCGCTGGACGAGGCCGGCGACTACCGCCTGGCCGCGGCCGATGAGCGCAGCTGACACCGGCACGCCCTCAGTCGCTCCGACCGAGGGATCCCATACCTTGGACCTGACCATCGGGGGCATGACCTGCGCGTCCTGCGCGGCCCGCATCGAGAAGAAGCTCAACCGGGTCGACGGCGTGACGGCGAGCGTCAACTACGCCACCGAGAAGGCGCGGGTCACCTTCCCGGCGTCCCTGGACCCCGAACGGCTCGTGTCCGTGGTCGAGGCCACCGGCTACACAGCCGCTCTCCCCCCGCCTCCGCGCGAGCCTGAGCCGGCGGCAGGGCCGGCAGCGGCCGAGACCGGGGACGACACCGTCGCCCTGCGGCAGCGACTGCTGATCTCCCTCGCCCTAGCCGTGCCCGTGGTGGTGCTCGCGATGGTGCCGCCGCTGCAGTTCCGGTACTGGCAGTGGGCGTCCTTGGCGCTGGCCTCGCCCGTAGCCGTGTGGGGCGCCTGGCCGTTCCACCGGGCCGCGTGGGTCAACCTTCGGCACGGCGCGACGACCATGGACACGCTCGTCTCGGGCGGGGTGGCCGCGGCGTACCTCTGGTCGCTCTGGGCCTTGTTCCTCGGCGACGCCGGCATGCCGGACATGCGGATGACGCTCTCCCTGCTGCCCGAGCGCGGCGGCGACCAGCTCTACCTCGAGGTGGCGTCGGCCGTGACGGTCTTCCTGCTCGCCGGCCGCTATCTCGAGGCGCGCGCGAAGCGGCGGTCCGGCGCGGCACTTCGCGCACTGCTCGGCCTCGGCGCGAAGGACGTCGCGGTCGTCCGGAAGTCCGCGCAAGGCCTTCGCGAGGAGCGCATCCCGATCGGTCGGCTCATGGTGGGCGACGTGTTCGTCGTGCGTCCCGGCGAGAAGGTGGCGACCGACGGCGAGGTCGTCGAGGGGACCTCCGCCGTCGACACCTCGTTGCTCACCGGTGAACCCGTGCCGGTGGAGGTCGGGCCGGGCGACGCCGTCGTCGGTGCCACGGTGAACGCAGGCGGTCGGCTCCTCGTGCGCGCGACCCGGGTTGGCGAGGACACGCAGCTGGCCCAGATGGCACGACTGGTGGAGGAGGCGCAGAGCGGCAAGGCCGAGGTGCAGCGTCTGGCGGACCGCGTGTCGGCGGTGTTCGTGCCGGTCGTCCTCGTGCTGGCCCTCGCAACGCTTGTCGGATGGCTGTCCACCGGCGCCACCCCGTCGACCGCCTTCTCCGCCGCCGTGGCGGTCCTGGTGATCGCCTGCCCCTGCGCGCTGGGCCTGGCCACGCCGACCGCGCTGCTCGTGGGAACGGGCCGCGGCGCACAACTCGGAATCCTGATCAAGGGCCCGCAGGTCCTGGAGTCGACTCGGACCATCGACACGATCGTGCTGGACAAGACCGGCACCGTGACGACGGGCCGGATGAGCGTGCAGGACGTCGTCGCCGCCGACGGTGAGCTACCCGCGCAGGTGCTGCGGATCGCCGGTGCGGTCGAGGACGCCTCGGCACACCCGATCGCGTCCGCGGTGGCCGCGGCGGCGCGGGACGCGCAGCCCGACGGGGGCCTCCCGGCGGTCCGGGGCTTCGCCAGCCACGACGGTCGCGGCGTGTCCGGCGTCGTCGAGGGACGCGCCGTGGCCGTCGGCCGGCGCAGCTGGTTCGAGGTCGAGAGGACGGGCACAGCACCGCCTGAGTTGCTCGACGCGGCGCAGGTGGCGGAGTCCCAGGGCCGGACCCCGGTCTGGGTGGCATGGGACGGCGCCGTCCGGGGGCTCGTCGTGGTGTCCGACGCGGTCAAGGCCACGTCGGCAGAGGCCATCACCGAGCTGCGCCGGCTCGGCCTGCGGCCCGTGCTGCTGACCGGCGACAACGCCAGGGCGGCCCGGACGGTCGCCGCCGAGGTCGGCATAGAGGCGGCGGACGTCGTCGCGGAGGTGCTGCCGGCGGACAAGGTGGACGTCGTCCGCGGACTCCAGCGCGAGCGCCGCGTGGTCGCCATGGTGGGCGACGGCGTCAACGACGCGGCCGCGCTGGCAGCCGCCGACCTCGGCCTGGCGATGGGGACGGGCACCGACGTCGCCATCGAGGCGTCCGACTTGACGCTCGTGCGCGACGACCTGCGCGCCGCGGCGGACGCGATCCGGCTCTCCCGAGCCACGCTACGCACGATCAAGGGCAACCTGTTCTGGGCGTTCGCGTACAACGTCGCGGCTATCCCGCTCGCGGCGGCCGGCCTGCTGAGCCCGCTCATCGCGGGGGCCGCGATGGCGTCCAGCTCGGTGTTCGTCGTCACCAACAGCCTGCGGCTGCGGCGGTTCAGTCCTTCGTCCTGGACCAGTTCGCGGTCATGACCTCCGTCGCCCGGTGAGCGTCATCTGGGCGACGATCGTCACGAGGCGGTGGCCACGCCCTCAGAGGTGCCGCCATGGGAGCCGGAGGCCGGTGCCGAGCCGGCCGGCAGCGTCAGGACGACGGTCGTGCCGTCGCCGAGTGTGCTGCGGACCCCGACCGTGCCGCCGTGCGCGTCGACGATGGCCTTGACGATGGCCAGCCCCAGGCCGGTGCCGGACCGCTCGTCCGCCAGCCCGGGCTGCCAGCGGCGCTCGAACACCGAGGGCAGGCGCTCGGGAGCGATGCCGGCGCCGTCGTCAGCGACCTCCACCACCACCTCGCCCGGCCCCAGCCGGCAGGAGAGCACGACCGTGCCCTCCGGAGCGGTGTAGCGCAACGCGTTCTCGACCAGGGCGTCGACGGCCGACTCCAGCAGCGCCCAGTCCCCGACGAGGGGACACTCCTCCACCGTTACCTGCACGGACCGCGACGTGGTCGGCTGCCAGCGCTGCCCGGCTTGGCGCAGCAGCTCTGCGACGTCGAGCGGTGCGGCGTCCATCAGCTCGGACAGCTGGGTGGCGGTGAGCAGCAGCAGGCGGCCGGAGATCCGCGAGACGCTGTCCAGCTCACGGAGCACCACTTCGACGTCCGCCCTGGTCTGCTCATCCGTGGCCCCCGCCTGCAGCAGCTCGGTGTAGCCCCGTGCGACGGTGACCGGCGTCCGCAGCAGATGAGAAGCGTCCCGGAGGAACCCGCGTTCGCGCTCCCGGAGCCGCTCCTGCTCGGCGGCGTAGCGGCGCACCTCCGCGATCGCGGCCTGCCGTCGGCGCGCGTGCCACACCATGGCCAGGAAGACCGCCGCCATGAGCGGCACCTCGGTGAGCTCGGCGGGCTCGGTCCGGCCCCGCGAGACGACGACCAACAGCGCTCCCGCGGTGACCACGCAGACCAGGACCAGGACCGCGACCGTGCTCCGGAGGGTCCAGGTGCGGTAGCCGTACACCAGGGTGAGCGAGATCCAGACGAAGTGGAACGGCACGGTCTCCCCGACGCGCGTGGCGACCATCGCCCAGACGTTGACCGCACCGAACACGGCCAGCCCCAGCTCGGGCCAGCGGTCAGCCATCCACGTACGCATAGCCCACCCGGCGGATCGTCTGGATGCTGTCGGCTCCCAGCTTGGCGCGCAGGCGCCCGACATACACGTCAACCACATTGGCGCTGGCGGCGTCCACCGGCCCCCACACCGACTGCAGCAGCTCCTCCCGGGTCAGCGCCTCACCCGGCCGGCGCAGCAGGCAGGCGAGGAGCAGCGCCTCCCGCTCGGACAGGGCGATGACCCGGCCCCGACTGTGCAGCCGGCGGCTCAGCAGGTCGAGCGAGGCCGAGGCGGTCCTGACCCAACCACTCCCACCCTGCGCGCCGGGCTGGGTGCCGTCCGGCCAAGAGCTGCGGCGCCGGTCACCCTGGCGTCGCTCTCCCCTACGCCGCTCCACCCGGACCGGCTCCACCACGGTCGGCGCTCCACGCCGTCCGTGCACGCGCAGCCGGGCAACTAGCTCGGCCAGCGTGAACGGCTTCGTCACGTAGTCCACGGCGCCAAGCTCCAGGCACCGGACCTTGACCCGAGGGTCGCCGAGGGCGGACAGCATGACGACGTTCTGGCCCGGGCTGCTCTCCAGCATCTGAGGAAGCACGTCCGGGCCGGTCGTTCCTGGCATGACGACGTCCAGAACGACCACGTCGTAGGTGGACCGCTGCACCATCTCCAGGCCCCCCGCCGCGTCGGGAGCCGTGTCGACCTGGAACCCGTGGGTGGTCAGGGCACGGCTGAGTAGCTGGCGGATCGCCGGCTCATCGTCGATGACGAGGATGCGCACTGCCACCTCCCGGCTGACCGCACGCGCCCCCGCCGCATGGCTGTTGGCCACTGTAGGTCAGCTACCTGGCCTGCGTGGCCGATTTCGGCCTCAGCTGCCGCAATCGGAATATACCCTGTAGGGGTACTGTCGGACGAGTCGACCGGGCCGAAGGAGGCAGCCATGGACCACAAACGTCCGCCCGGCGGGCACCACCCTCTCGAGCACGCACGGGACCACCGGCACGCGACGGCCAGCAGCGGCGGGGAGCTCTGGCGCACCGCGGTGTCCGCGACGCTGCACTGCCTGACCGGTTGCGCCATCGGCGAGGTGCTGGGTCTCGTGCTCGCGACCTGGTGGGGCTGGTCGACGGGCCCGAGCATTGCGCTGGCCGTCGTCCTGGCCTTCGCCTTCGGCTACTCGCTCACCATGGCTCCGGTGCTGCGCGCGGGCGTCCCCCTGCGCCAGGCCGTCGCGGTCGCCCTCGCCGCGGACACGGTGTCGATCGCCACCATGGAGGTCGTCGACAACGCCATCGTCCTCGCCGTGCCGGGCGCGATGCACGCCGGCCTACTCGACGCCCTGTTCTGGGGGTCGCTCGCCTTCTCGCTGCTGGTCGCCTTCGTGGTCACCGTCCCGGTGAACCGGGCGCTGATCGCCCGCGGCAAGGGGCACGCCGTCGTCCACCGGTACCACTCGTGACCAGCGTACCTGCCGGGCCCGGGCCGGGAGTCATCACCGTCAAGGCAGCGAGGACGACGCCGACAACTCTTGCTAAGTGACACGTATTGCCGGGAGAAGCGACACCTACACCGAGTCTAGAACGCGACCACCCGGCACGCGCGCAAGCCCGGAACGGGACAAACCGCTCGTTCTCCGCGCTGACGGCGGTCGACCGCACGTCGGCATAGGAGTACCTGGAGGGCGACCACCCGCTGAACCGGGCGGTGGTGGGTGCGAAGGTTCCGACGGGCGGCAACGCCCAGGTCTGGATCGGGGAACCCGAGCCAGGACGGTGAAGCCCCCACTGCGACAGCGCAAGTCGGCCGACCGTCGGCTTCGTCAGCGGTGCCCTCGCCATGGGCCCGGGACTACCGGACGACCGCAGACGGCGAATCCCACAATCGGCGGACAAGCCCGACATCGGAGGAACGCGCCTCCAGGGCCGTTGGGGGAGCGGCTATCTTCACTAACGCCGAGCAACTGTCAGGTCATGGCACGCTTCTGACACTCGGGCGGCAGGCGCTTGCCATAAGGACTGCAGGCTTCGACGTAGCCATCCCGAGCCCCGCGACGTTCGCTGTCTATCAATCTGTTCACCCCCCTCGAGACAGGGAGATCAGTCATGAGCATGGACGGCCCGGGGCCCTCGCAGGCCTCGGCCTGCATTGGACGCCGCGACCTTATTCGCATGGGACTGGCCGCTGGTGGAGCGCTTGCGGCGACGCCCCTCTTCGGCCGACTCACCGACGGACCGGACGGTGCCGACACCGTGAACCTGATGGCGGTGGCGAGCAGAAGTGACGACGACGCTGGGCCACCGCCCAAGTTCCCGCGCTTCTCCCAGCCGTTCCGCGTCCCTCCCGTTCTTCGCCCGAGCCGAGTAGCGAACGGCGTGAGGTTCTACGAGCTCGAGCAGCGGCCGGCCCTGCAGCAGATCCTCCCGAAGCAGTTCCCCCCCACGCCCATCTTCGGCTTCAACGGCATCTACCCCGGTCCGACTATCACCCAGACCCGTGGGGGCGACCTGACGGTGGTCGCCAACAAGAACTCGCTCCCACGCGGCAACCCGTACTCCACGCACCTGCACGGGTCACCGAACCAGCCGTTCTACGACGGCCACCCGGAGGACCTCGTTCCGGTCGGGGCAACGAAGACGTACCACTACCCGAACAACGAAGAGGCGCGGACGCTCTGGTACCACGACCACGCCATCGACATCACGGCCCAACACGTCTACGCCGGCCTCGCGGCGTTCTTCCTCCACCAACCCGCTGCTCCGGAGATCCGGGAGTTCGGTCTCGATCGGTTGCCGTCCGACAGGTATGACGTGCCGTTGGTCATAGCCGACATCCAGTACACACCGGACGGTCGGGTGTTCTTCGACGACCACGGTGAGGACAGCCTGCTCGGCAACGTCGTTGTGGTGAATGGCGTCCCGTGGCCGTTCATGACGGTGGACCGGGCGAAGTACCGCTTCCGGATCCTCCAAGCCTCCGTCTCCCGCGGGTACGACCTTCGGCTCAGCAACGGCATGCCCATGACCGTGATCGCCACCGACTCCGGCTTCGTCCGCCGTCCCATTCCGGTCGGTTCGTTCCGGATGGGTACGGCAGAGCGCTACGAGGTCGTGATCGACTTCTCGTCCTTGCAACCCGGCACCCGGGTCACGCTGCTCAACACCGCTGGCGAGGAGCAGATGCGGGACGTTATGCAGTTCGTGGTCGGCACCACGGACGGGCCGCACCAAGCGCTGCCCGGGCAGCTCAACGAGCCCGTCTTCCCGAATCCGGGCGCCGTGGTGCGCGAGCGGCTGTTCCGGTTCGAGCGTTCCGGCGGTCAATGGGTCATCAACGGCCTGCCGTGGGACGAACGCGTCGTCGCCACCCCGCGAGCCAACACCACCGAGCGGTGGTTCTTCGAGAACAAGTCGGGCGGGTGGTTCCATCCCGTGCACGTCCACCTCGTCGACTTCCAGATCGTGCGCCGCAACGGGAGGGCACCCTTCGCGTACGAGAACGGCCTGAAGGACACCGCGTACGTGGGGGAGAACGAGCGGCTCGAGCTGCTCATGACCTTCCGGCCGGCCCTACCCGTCGACCCCAACAGGCCGGTGCTCGGCAAGTACGTGATGCACTGCCACAACCTGGTTCACGAGGATCACGCCATGATGACGGAGTTCGACGTCAGGCCGGGTAGCGCGGCAGCCGCACAGGCTGGGCACGCGAGAGCGGCAGGCAGAAGCATGATGGTGCAGTGGGAGCTGCGCGCCTGAGGGTCGATGCACTGCTCGCGACCCGAGTGAGCCGGCTGCCCGATCACCGGATCCCCGGACCGTCCCCGGAGCGACCGATGCGGTCGCTCCGGGGACGGTAAGCGTTCCGTGCGCGGTGTCCCAGGGCCCCAGGCACCACAGGTCCTGCCCCACTCCGGCTGGCGCCGTTGCGAGGATCTGCGTGCATCCGTGCGGCGTTGCGACGCTGGTGGTGACGAACCGGTCGTCCGCGCAGCCACGCCGTCGCAACGAGGATCTCAACGAGGGCGAGCAGGACCTTTCCCTCAAGCCTTGACTTTCATATCGCACAAAGCATATTGCGTGATATGAAAACGCCGTCGCCGTGGCTCCTGCCGCTGCTGCGGTCCCAGACCCAGGGCAACCTGCTTGCGCTGCTCTATCTGCAGCCAGACCGAGAGTTCAGCCCGACCACCTGGCCGCTCGCCTGCACGTGTCCGTGCCAACCATCATGCGCGAGGCGAACCGCCTCCTTGACGCGGGGCTGCTGCGCCACGAGCGCACCGGAAACACCCGACTGCTCGCCGCCTGCATGACCACGCCGGTCTACCGGCCCCTGACCGACCTGCTCCTCGTGACCTATGGGCCGCTTCCAGTGCTGTCACAGCTGCTGCCCGCGTGCCCGGCATCAAGGCGGCCTATATCTACGGATCTTGGGCGGCACGCTACCACCAGGAGCCTGGGGGGGCGCCCAACGACGTGGACGTCCTCGTCATCGGAACCGCGGATCGAGACGAGCTGTACGACGTCGCCGAGGAAGCGACCCGGACGCTGGGCCGTGAGGTGAATATCCGCATGGTGACCCCTGCCGCCTGGAAAGCGAATGGCAAGGACCCGTTCCTGGCCTCGGTTCGCGAGCGCCCACGCGTCGAGCTGGACCTGGCGAGGGAGACAGCGGCGCAGTGACTGGCTGGGGAAGGGGCCGGGCGGCCATCGAAGGCATGATCGAGCGTGGCCAGCGTTCGGGCGGATCCGATCGCGCCGCCACGAGGTCGAGTACCCCTCGTCCAGCGCCCCTCAGGCCACGACCGAAGAGGTCGAAGCGGACCTCCCCAAGGCGGCTGCCATCGTCGATCTGGCCCGGAAGGTCATCCCCGGAATGGGGCCGTTCTCAACCACGGTGCGCCGCCGGCGGGGGTTGACCAGGCTCCGACGCCGGCGGTGTTCTGGAAGACCCAGCCCGCGGAGGTGCCGCCATGACATACGGCTTGATGCAGACCGTCCCGCTACCGATCGAGGCCTACGAGCAGATCCACGCACAGATCGGGGCCGCGCAGGTCCAGCGCCCCGCTCACGGACTGCTCGTGCACTTCGCACGCACGACCGAGCAGGGCTACCAGGTCGTCGAGGTGTGGGAGTCCAAGGAGGACTGCGACCGGTTCTTCGCGGAGGTGGTCAACCCCATCGTGGAGCGGTTCGCGGGTCGGCCGCTGCCGTCCGAACCAGTGATCGAGGGGTTCGAGGTCTACGGCCTCCTGACGCCGGTCGCCGAACCGGCCCGGCAGGACGCCCCGTCCGTGCCGAGCCAGTCCACGCCTGCCCAGGCGGACAGCCCGACCCCCGCCGCGCCCGCATAGCCGGACCCGCGACCCACGTCGCCCCGCGCGCGGCGTCGTGCCCGAGTGCACGAAGCCGGGACGGGCCTCCCGCTGGAAGGACCGGTCCCGGCTCCGGGAATCCGCTGCCTGCTGTGCGCGAGGGGGGAGTTGAACCCCCACACCCTTCCGGGTACACGGACCTGAACCGTGCGCGTCTGCCTATTCCGCCACTCGCGCGAGTACGGGCGGGCCTCCCGCCGGGAGGCCGCCGAACCGACGACGAGGTTAGCACGGGCGGAAGTGCACAGCGTCCACGGTTACGATCGATGCCAGGACGCGGACGCCGCGCCGGTGCACCCTGCCCGGCGACGTGCCAGACCCAGCGCAGACGACGACCGACGAGGGAGGTGCCGGATGGGTGTGCTCGACCGCTTCGAGAAGGGCATCGAGCGTGCGGTGAACGGCGCCTTCGCCCGGGCCTTCCGGTCCGAGGTGCAACCGGTCGAGATCGCCAGCGCGCTGCGCAGGGCGGCCGACGAGAAGGCCGCCATCCTGGGACGCGGGCGCACCCTCGTGCCCAACGCGTACGTCGTCGAGCTCGGCGGCACCGACTACGACCGGATGGCCGAGTACGCGGACGCCCTGCCCGAGGAGCTGGCGAACAACCTGCGCGAGCACGCTGAGCAGCAGGGCTACGCGTTCGTGGGGCCGGTCACGGTCGAGCTCGAGCTCGTCGAGGAGCTCGACACCGGCGTCTTCTCCGTGCGCACCGCGACGGTCAAGCAACGCCGTCCTGAGTACCGGCCGAACCAGCCGCCCCCCATCCCGCGCGACCCCGACGTCCCCACGCCGGCTCCACGCCGGTACGCCGAGCGCCGGGCCGACCCGGTGGCGTCGCAGGCCCCCAGCCGGCGCCCGTACCTCGACATCGACGGTCACCCGTACCCGCTCGTGGCCGCCACCACGGTCCTCGGCCGCGGAGACGACGCCGACGTCGTCCTGGACGACCCCGGCGTCTCCCGGCGCCACGCCGAGATCCGCGTGACGACCGACGGACCGCACCTGGTCGCGACCCTGCACGACCTCGGGTCCACCAACGGCACGTTCGTCGACGGCGAGCGAGCCCGCGTCGTCCACCTGGCGGAGGGCTCCACCATCACCCTCGGCCGTACCCGCGCCATCTACCGCAGCGGGGAGCGATGAGCGAGCTCACCGTCACTGTCGTTCGTCTTGGCCTGCTCGCCGTGCTCTGGGTGTTCGTCTTCTCGGTCGTCGGCGTGCTTCGTGGGGACCTGTTCGGCACGCGAGTCACGCAGCGAGCCAACAAGCCGGCCACGCCGGCGAGGCCACAGCCGGCGGTCCGCGCCCCGGAGCCGCCGCGCCGCAACCGGCGGACGCCCTCGCACGTGCTGGTCACCGAGGGCCCGCTGCGCGGCACGACCATCAACCTCGGCCAGCAGTCGGTGCTGATCGGCCGCAGCCCGGAGGCCACCCTGGTGCTGGACGACGACTACGCGTCCGGTCGGCACGCCCGGATCTACCCCGAGGACGGCAGCTGGTACGTCGAGGACCTCGGCTCCACCAACGGCACGTTCGCCGGCCAGAAACGGATCACCGACGGGCCGATGCGCCTGGACGTCGGCACCACGCTGCGCATCGGGACCACGGTCCTCGAGCTGCGGAGGTAGCGCGCGGATGCCTGTCGCGCTGCGCTATGCGGCCCGTTCCGACGTCGGGCTGGGCCGCTACACGAACAACCAGGACTCCGGGTACGCCGGTCCGCACCTGCTCGCCGTCTGCGACGGCATGGGCGGCCATGCGGGCGGCGACGTCGCGAGCTCGGTAGCCCTCGGCCGCCTGGTCGCCCTCGACGGCGACTCCTACGGCGGCGAGGCCCTGCGCCGACTCGCCGACGCGCTGCGCGACGCCAACGCGGAGATCGCCCGACAGGCGCGCGAGGACCCGCAGCTGGCCGGCATGGGCACCACCGCCACCGTGCTGATGCGCTACGACCGCAAGCTGGCGCTGGCCCACATCGGAGACTCCCGGGGCTACCTGCTGCGCGACGGCCAGCTGAGCCGCATCACCCGCGACCACACCTTCGTGCAGTCGCTGGTCGACGAGGGGCGGATCAGCGTGGACGAGGCCGAGCAGCACCCGCAGCGCAACATCGTCACCCGGGTGCTCTCCGGCGACCCGGACGACGAACCGGACGTCTCGGCCCGCGAGGCCCGGGTCGGTGACCGGTACCTGCTCTGCTCCGACGGACTGACCGGCGTGGTCAGCGAGGAGACGATCGCCGAGACGCTCACCGCCGGGGACGACCCCGCCGCCACCGCCGAGGCGCTGATCTCGATGGCCCTGCGCGGCGGCGCCCCGGACAACGTCACGGTCGTCGTCGCGCAGGTCGTCGACTCCGGCGACCCGCGCGCCACCGTGGTCCCCGAGGTGGTGGGGTCGGCCGCGGTCCACGGCACCGTCCCGACCGCCGCCCCGGCGAGCACACCCGCGGCCAAGGCGGCCGCCTTGGCGCGCGCGCAGCACCAGCACACCGCGGAGGGCGACGACGACGGGATCGTGGTCGGGCCGCCCGCGTCCCCTCGCCGGTGGGTGGCGCGGGCGCTCGCGACCGCCGTGGCCCTGGTCGTGCTGGCCGTCGGCGCGTACGCGGCCTGGGCTTGGTCGCAGCAGCAGTACTTCGTCGGCGCGGACGGGTCCGACGTCGCCATCTACCGGGGCCTGCCGCAGGACATCGGTCCGGTCAGCATGTCCAAGGTCTACGAGCGCCAGGACCTGGCACTGGCCCAGCTGCCCGAGTACAGCCAGCAACAGGTCCGCTCGACGATCACCGCCGACGACCTCGCCGACGCGCGGGCCAAGGTGGGCGCGCTGCGCTCGCAGGCGGTGGCCTGCTCGGGCACGACGCCGCGCCCCTTGGCCACCACGGCCCGCCCCTCGGCGTCCCCCTCGGCCGGCCAACCGGCGTCCGGCACGACGTCAGTGCCGACCAACACGGCCCCGAGCCGTCCGGCCCCGAACAGCTCGACCCCGACCACCCCGGCTCCGGCCGCCCCCGACGCCGGATGCGCAGGTGCCGTCTCATGACCACCGTCACCACGCTCGCCCCACGCACTCGGCGCAACGTCGAGCTGCTGCTGCTGTTCTTCGCCGTCGGCATCGTGCTGCTGGCCTACGCCGGCGTCGGGATCGCGATGGACGGCACCCTGCCGCCGAGCCTGCTGACCTACGGCCTCGGCCTGGCCGGACTCGTCGGCGCCGTGCACATCACACTCCGGCTGCGAGCGTCGTACGCCGACCCGGTGCTGCTGCCGATCGCCACCGTGCTCAACGGCCTGGGCCTGGTGATGATCCACCGGCTGGATCTCGCGCAGGACCGGTCCGGGACGTCCTCGTTCGCCTTCCGCCAGCTGGTCTGGATGACGATCGGCGTCGTGCTGTGCCTGCTGCTGCTCTGGCTGCTGCGTGACCACCGGCGCCTGCAGCGCTACACCTACAGCGCGATGGCGGCCGGCCTGGTGCTGCTGCTGCTGCCGCTCGTGCCGGTGCTCGGCAAGAACATCAACGGCTCGCGGATCTGGATCGGCCTCGGCCCGCTGTCCTTCCAGCCCGGTGAGCTCGCCAAGATCCTGCTCGCGCTCTTCTTCGCCGGGTACCTGGTCCAGACGCGGGACGCCCTCTCGCTGGTCGGACGGCGCGTGCTCGGGTTCTCGTTCCCGCGGGCGCGCGACCTCGGACCGATCCTGGTGGCCTGGTTGGCCAGCCTCGGCGTCCTCGTGTTCGAGCGCGACCTCGGGTCCTCGCTGCTCTTCTTCGGGCTGTTCGTCGCCATGCTCTACGTCGCCACCGAACGCCGCAGCTGGATCGCCATCGGCCTGACCCTGTTCGTGGCCGGGTGCTACATCGCCTACCTGCTCTTCGGGCACGTCCAGACCCGGGTGCTGCTGTGGCTGCACCCCTTCACCCAGAAGGCGCTGGACGCGAGCGATCAGATCGTCCGCGGCCTGTACGGCATGGCCAACGGGGGGCTGGTGGGCACCGGGCTCGGCCGCGGCCGGCCGGACCTGAACTACTACGCCGAGAGCGACTTGATCGTGCCGTCCTTCGGCGAGGAGCTCGGCCTGATCGGCCTGTTCGCACTGCTGCTGCTCTACTTGGTGTTCGTCGAGCGGGGGCTGCGGACGGCGCTCGGCGTGCGCGACGGGTTCGGCAAGCTCTTCGCCACCGGCCTTTCGTTCACCGTGGCGCTGCAGTGCTTCGTCGTCGTCGGTGGCGTCACCCGGGTCATCCCGCTCACCGGGCTCACCATGCCGTTCCTGTCGTACGGCGGGTCCTCGCTGGTCGCCAACTGGGCGATCCTCGGCCTGCTGCTGCGGATCAGTGACCAGGCGCGCCGTCCCGCGCCCCAGGCGGAGCCGACGAACCTGTCGAACGACGCTCCGACCGAGGTGGTGAGGCTCGCGTGAACGCGCCGATCCGCCGTCTGGCCGCAGTCGTTCTGGTGATGTTCGGAACGCTGCTGCTCTCGTCGACCTACATCCAGTTCGTGCAGGCGTCCTCGCTCCGGGACCAGCCCGGCAACCGCCGCACCCTGCTGGCGAACTACGCCCGCGAGCGTGGGCCGATCCTGGTCGGCGGCAAGCCGATCGCGCAGTCCGTCGCCACGGACGACGAGCTGCGTTACCGGCGTCGCTACCCGTCCGCCGAGCTGTACGCGCACCTGACCGGCTACTACTCGTTCGTTTACGGCGCCGGCAGCGGCATCGAGCGCAGCGAGGACGCCCTGCTCTCCGGCTCCTCGGACCAGCTCTTCTACCGCCGGATGGTCGACCTGGTGACCGGGCGCAAGGCCCAGGGCGCGTCGGTGGAGCTCACCATCGACGCTGCGGCACAGCGGGCCGCAGAGGAGGGCCTCGGCGACCAACGCGGCGCCGTGGTGGCTCTCGACCCGAGGACGGGTGCCATCCTGGCGATGGTCAGCTCGCCGACGTACGACCCGAACCGGCTGACCGGCCACGATGTGAACCAGGTCCAGAAGGCCTACAAGCGGCTCAACGCCGACGAGGACGACCCGATGGTCAACCGCGCGATCAGCGGGGACCTGTACCCACCCGGGTCCACGTTCAAGATCGTGACCTCGGCCGCGGCCCTGTCCAGCGGAAAGTACGACGAGCACAGCCAGGTGTACGGCGGCGCCGTGCTGGACCTGCCGCAGACCACCGCGGACCTGCCCAACCACAGCCCCGAACCATGCGGTCCCGGCAACCGGGTCGATCTCACGCGCGCCCTGGAGATCTCCTGCAACACCGCATTCGGCAGCCTCGGCCTATCCCTCGGAGGGGACGCCCTGCGCGAACAGGCGGCCAAGTTCGGCTTCGGTGACCGGCTCAACGTGCCGATGCCTGTGACGCCGAGCACCGTGCCGACGGGGATGAACCCCCCGCAGACGGCGCAGGCCGCCATTGGGCAGTTCGACGTCCGGGTGACCCCGCTGCAGATGGCCATGGTGAGTGCCGGTGTCGCCAACCGAGGGGTCGTCATGTCGCCGTACGCCGTCAAGACGGTGCGCAGCCCTGACCTCGACGTCCTCGAGCAGGCCCGGCCACAGCAGCTGAGCGAGGCGGTCAGCCCGGACGTCGCCGCGCAGCTGACCCGGATGATGGAGAAGGTGGTCACGGACGGGACCGGCACGCGCGCACAGATCCCGGGCGTCAGCGTGGCCGGCAAGACCGGCACGGCGCAGCAGGGCAAGGGGGAACCGCCGCACGCCTGGTTCACCGCCTTCGCCCCCTCCGACGACCCCAAGGTCGCGGTCGCGGTGGTCGTCGAGGACGGCGGCAGCGCCGGCAGCGAGGCCGCCGGCGGCGCGGTCGCGGCCCCGATCGCGAAGTCCGTGATGGAAGCGGTGCTGGACCGATGAGCCCCCTGCACCCAAGCGCCGGCCTGCGGGTCGGCGGTCGGTACCTGCTCACCGAGCTGGTCGCCACCGGCGGCATGGGCGAGGTCTGGCGGGCTGAGGACGAGGTGCTCGGCCGGGTCGTCGCGGTCAAGCTGCTGCGCAGGGAGTATGCGGCCGACGACGCGTTCCTGGGCCGGTTCCGGGCCGAGGCGCGGCACGCGGCGTCCCTGAGCCACCCCGGCATCGCCCAGGTCTTCGACTACGGCGAGGACGAGGGCACCGCCTACCTGGTCATGGAGCTCGTCCCAGGCGAGCCGCTCTCCGCGCGGCTGCAGCGCGAAAGTGCCCTCCCGGCGGCCGTGGCCGTGCCGCTGCTCCAGCAGGCGGCAGGGGCCCTCGACGCGGCCCACGCCACCGGTCTGGTGCACCGGGACGTCAAGCCCGGCAACTTGCTCATCACGCCGGACGAGCGGGTCAAGATCACCGACTTCGGCATCGCCCGCGCGGGCGACCAGGCGCCGCTGACCCGCACCGGCGAGGTCATGGGGACGGCGCAGTACCTGTCCCCCGAGCAGGCGATGGGCCGCCAAGCCACCCCCGCGAGCGACGTCTACTCGCTCGGCATCGTGGCCTACGAGACGCTCAGCGGCCGGCGTCCGTTCGAGGCCGACACCGCGGTCGCCATCGCGCTCGCCCAGGTCAACAACGCCCCGGACCCGCTGCCGGCGTCGGTGCCACCGGCCGTCGCCGCCGCCGTGCTGCAGGCGCTCGCCAAGGACCCGGCGGAGCGCCCGGCGAGTGCAGGCGCCTTCGCGGACTCGCTGGGGGCCGCGCTGCAGGGCGTCCCGCCGACGGCGCTGGGGGCCGCTGCGGCCGCCGGCGGGGCCACGACCGTGCTCCCGCCGGTGCCGCCCTCCGAGCTCCCGCCGGTGGCCCTGCCGGTCGACTCGACTACTGCCGCTGACGTCCCTCCTGGCGAGGAGGCGCCGCCGGGTCGGCCGGGCCGCCGCGCCCTGGGCCTGGCGCTGCTTCTCGTCCTGGCGGTCGGAACCGCGGTCGCGGTCGCGCTCAACCGCGGCGACGGGCAGGCGCCGGTCGACCCGGTGGTGCCGTCGACGACGGTGACCACGCCGGCGTCCACCCAGCCGACGAGCGAGAGCGCCACCTCGCGCAGCCGCACGTCCTCGCGGACGTCCGAGACCACGCGCAGCACATCGTCGTCGACGTCAAGGGAACCGTCGAGCTCGAGCACGACGTCGTCCCCCACCTCGACGACGCGCAGCGCGACGTCCAGCCCCGCGTCGTCGAGCACGTCGTCTCCGACGCGATCCTCGGCCACCTCGCCGACGAGCAGCACGCGGACCCGCACTCCGACGAGCTCCGTCACCAGCGAGGCAGTCGACGAGAGCTCGCCCACCGATGTGGTGGCTCCCTCGCCTGACCCCACGTCGTCGGACCGCACCACGGACCCCGCGCCGTCGTCGGGAGGCTCCGCCGAGAGCACCCCCGAGTCGCCGGGCACGGTCGCCACCGGAGACACTGGCTCTGGGGGCGGACCCGGGGACGTCGCGCGCGCGGCAGGTGACGGGAGGAGGCCGTCGTCCCGATGAGCACGCCGGCCGGACCCCACGCGCACCAGAACGAAGGACACGACGTGAACGCCACCCCCCGCCTGCTCGGCGGACGCTACGAGGTCGGCGAGGTGCTGGGCCGGGGTGGCATGGCGGAGGTTCACCGGGGTCGCGACACCCGGCTCGGCCGGACCGTGGCGGTGAAGGTGCTGCGTTCGGACCTGGCCCGCGACCCGACCTTCCAGGCGCGCTTCCGGCGGGAGGCCCAGTCGGCGGCTGCGCTCAACCACCCCTCGGTGGTGGCCGTGTACGACAGCGGCGAGGACCGGACGCCGAGTGGCGTGGCGGCGCCGTACATCGTGATGGAGCACGTCGAGGGACGCACCCTGCGCGAGCTGCTCACCGGCGGGCGGACCCTGCCCTGGCAGGAGGCGCTGCGGATCACCTCCGGCGTCCTCGCGGCCCTCGCCTACAGCCACCGGGCCGGCATCGTGCACCGGGACATCAAGCCCGCCAACGTCATGGTGACCCCGCGCGGCGACATCAAGGTGATGGACTTCGGCATCGCCCGGGCCATGGCCGACAGCGCCGCAACCATGACGCAGACCCAGGCGGTCATCGGGACGGCGCAGTACCTGTCCCCGGAGCAGGCGCGGGGCGAGACCGTCGACGCGCGCAGCGACCTGTACTCGGCCGGCTGCCTGCTCTTCGAGCTGCTCACCGGGCGTCCCCCGTTCGTGGCCGACTCACCCGTCGCCGTGGCCTACCAGCACGTCGGCGAGACCCCGCTCGCGCCGAGCACCTACGCGCCATCCGTGCCACCCGAGATCGACGCCATCGTCATGCACGCGCTGGTGAAGGACCGGGCGGGCCGCTACCAGACTGCGGACCAATTCCGCGAGGACGTCGACGCGGCCCTGGCCGGACGCCCGATCAGCGCCGCGGCGCTGGGGGCGAGCCGGCCGGTGAGCGCCGGGGCCCCGACCCAGGCGCTGTCCACGGTGGGTGGCTCCGCCGCGACCCGGGCCCTGCCCGTCCTGGAGGAGCCCGCACCGCTACTGCCGGAGCAGGACCATGAGCGCCCGCAACCGCGTCGGGCCGGGCTGTGGGCCCTGCTCGGCCTGCTGCTGGCGGCGCTGGTCGCGGTGCTGCTGCTGGTGCTCCCCGGGATGCTCAACCGACCGCCCACCGTCCAGCGGGTGGCCGTTCCCGAGGTCGTGGGCCGGACCCTTCCGCAGGCCCAGGCGGCGCTGACTCAGGCCGGCCTGAGGCCGGGCACGCCCACCGAGCAGCCCAGCGACACCGTGGCCGACGGCTCGGTGATCAGCGTGGACCCCACCCAGGGAGCGCAGGTGCCGCGAGGCACCGAGGTCCGGCTCGTCGTCTCGACCGGGCCGGAGACCGTGGAGGTCCCCGAACTGGCGGGCCGCACACAAAAGGAGGCCGAGAAGGCCCTCGGGGACGCCGGGCTCGACCTTGGTGACGTCAGCAAGGTGGAGTCCACCGAGCGCTCCAAGGGCGAGGTCGTGGCCAGCGACCCGGCTCCCGGCGACGCCGTGGCGCCGGCGACCAAGGTCGACCTCGAGGTCGCGAGCGGCAAGGTGACGGTGCCCAACGTCGTGGGGCTGTCCCTCGTCGACGCGACCGCCAAGCTGACCGAGGCGAAGCTCACCGTGGACGGCACCACCTACCGGGACAGCACCCAGCCGCCGAACACCGTGATCAAGCAGAACCACCAGGGCAAGTCGGTCGAGCAGGGAACGCGCATCACGCTGGTGATCGCCCGCGAGCCGGTGCCGACGCCGACGACTACACCGACGCCGACCACACCGACCACGACGCCGTCCGCCTCGCCGACGTCGCCGACCAGCAGCGCATCGTCCCCCGCGTCGCCGTCCAGCCGGCCGAAGGGAACAACCGCCACCACCGGGCCGGGTCCGGGCTGACCCCCTGCCTCAGCCCGGCCCGGCCCGGCGGTCACGGCCGCTCGTCCACCAGCCAGCGCCGGGCGGCGCGCGCCTCGGCCAGGTTCTGCCGGCAGGACGTCAGGGTGGGGTGGTCGGACGGAAGGGCGGCCGCGAGCAGCGGGACCGCCTCCTGGTGCACTGCGGCCGCCTCGGCGTCCCGACGCAGGCTGCGCAGCGCCACCCCCATGTTGTTCAGCAGGACCCCAATCTCCGGATGCGTGCTCCCGAGGACGGCGCGCTTGATCTGCAACGCCTCGCGCAGGTGCCGGAGCGCGCCGTCGGGGTCGTCGGCCGCCACTCGGCAGGCCGCGAGTCCGTTGTGGCACACGGCCACCTCGTAGTGGCCGGGACCGAAGTGCAGCTCGTACGCCGAGAGGGCCGTGGCATAGAGCGGTTCGGCCTCGCGCTCGCGCCCCTGGCCGACCAGGACGGCGGCCAGCACCACCTGGTCGGCGAGCACGCGTGGGTCGTCCGGAGCGTGGCCGCGGAGCCGGATCTCCACGGCTCGGCGCGCCCAGGGCTCGGCCTCGGCGTACTGAGCCCGCGCGTGCGAGAGGCCGGCCAGGTTGTGGCAGGTGGCTGCGACGGCGTCGCAGGACGGCCCGTCGAGCTCGGTGAAGCCGTCGAGGACCTCCTGGTACAGCTGCTCCGCGCGCTCGAAGCTGCCGGTGTCCTTGCACACCACCGCCGAAGCGTTCAGGACGGCGAGCCGTGCCTGCGGTGAGACGGCCGGGTCGGCCGCCGCGGCGGCGGCGTCTCGGAGCACGCGGTCGGCCCACTGGTAGCGGGCCTGCAGCCGGAGCACCGTTCCCAGCGCCGTGAGGGTCTCGGTCAGCCGCTCCGGACCGTCGTCGATCGGCGCGTCCGCGCTGTCCAACAGGTCCAGGAGCTGGCGGAGCACCCCCTCCGCCGCGACGTGCTCCGCCAGCTCCATCAGGACGATGGCCTGCAGCTGCAGCGCCTGCACCTGCTCGGGCAGCGGCAGGCGGGGCAGCCGGTCGGTCGCGGCCGCCAGCAGGCGCTCCGCCCGCCGAAGGTCGCCGGTGGCCAGGGCCCGCTCGGCCCGCGACACGACCGTCGCGGTGAACGCCCAGTCCGCCGTGGTCTCGCTCATCGTGCGGGCGCGGACCGGACGGGCTCCGGCGTCCGCGGTGCCATGAGAACCGGCTCGCAGTGGTTGCCGAGGATGACGCCCTGTAGAAGCTGCCAGGTGGGCTCGGACGCGATGGCCGTCGACGGCGTGGCAGCAGACATGGGCGTCTCCCTGGGTCATCCCCGAGTCCTCGGTCGACTCGGTGGCGTGGCGCAAGGCTGCGCGCCGGGCATTAAGAGCCACTAAAACCGCGGGCCGTCGTCAAACCACCCGGCGGAAAGAGGCCAAATGGTTATCATCAGTAGAGCGTCGCGGTTTAAACCACGGCGGTCGTTCCAGAGAAAACCTCGTCCGGTCGTCACTGGGAGGTGCGCCGTAGCAGCCGACTCCGACCTCGACATCCGAGTGCTGGGTCCCTTGGAGGTTCGCGTCGGGGACCAACCGGGCAACCCGGGCGGTCCCAAGCAGCGCTCGGTGCTCAGCCTGTTGGCCCTGCGCCCGGGCAGCACGGTGGCTGTGGAGGAGCTGGCCGCAGCCGTGTGGGGCGAGGACGCCGACGTGCCGGACGTCCTGGAGACCCTGCGGGTCTACCTGAGCAACTTGCGCTCGCTGCTCGACCCGGGCCGATCCCGGGGGAACGTCGGGTCCCGAGTCGTGCGCGACGGCAGCGGCTACCGGCTGCTGGTGCGTCCGGAGGAGCTCGACGTCCTGCGCTTCTCCCACGGCGTCGCGGCCGCTCGCCGGTCCGCCGCGGCGGGCGACCTGGTCGCGGCGGACAGCGGCTTTCGGGACGCCGAGGCGCTGTGGCGCGGCGCTGCCTTCCCCGACCTGGAGGACTCCTTACGGACCCAGCCCGATCTCGCGGCCCTGCGCGAGCTGCACCTGTCGGCGATCGAGGACCGCATCGACGTCGAGATGGCCCTCGGTCGGCATGCCAGCGTGGTGAGCGAGGCGCTGGCCCTCGCCCAAGCTCACCCGATGCGGGAACGGATGCGGGGCCAGCTCATGCTCGCGCTGTACCGCTGCGGCCACCAGGAGGAGGCGCTGGCCGTCTACGCCGACCTGCGCAGCACGCTGGCGGAGTCGGTGGGCG
>DATFPQ010000216.1:0-6878 GCA_035264765.1 Actinomycetales bacterium
CCCAGGTGCGGCGCGAGGTGCAGGAGTTCGTCGAGGAGCAGGCGCGCCTCACCGACGTCGTCCACCGCGACGAGGTCGCGCGGGCCGAGCAGCGGATGCGGATCGACGGGCTGAAGGCCCGCAGCATCGAGGAGCTGGGCATCGACCCGGAGGGGCTGATCGCCGAGTACGGACCGGACCAGCCCGTTGCGCCCTCGATGGGGGAGGCCGAGGACGGCGCCAACGGTCCCGCCCAGCCGCAGCTGCCGCGGCCGTTCGTCCGGGCGGAGCAGGAGAAGCGGCTGCGTGCCGCCGAGCGGGCCCTCGCGCTGCTCGGCACGGTCAACCCGCTCGCCCTGGAGGAGTTCGCCGCGCTCGAGGAGCGCCACCGCTTCCTCACCGCCCAGCTGGAGGACCTGCGGGCGTCGCGCCGGGACCTTCTCGACCTCGTCAAGGAGGTCGACGAGCGGGTCGAGCAGGTGTTCACCGCGGCCTACCACGACACGGCGGCGCAGTTCGAGCGCGTGTTCGCCCGGCTGTTCCCCGGCGGCGAGGGTCGGCTGGTGCTGACCGACCCGGACGACATGCTGACCACGGGCATCGAGGTGGAGGCCCGCCCGCCGGGCAAGAAGGTCAAGCGGCTGTCGCTGCTGTCCGGTGGCGAGCGGTCCCTGACCGCGGTGGCGCTGCTCGTCGCGATCTTCAAGGCGCGGCCCAGCCCTTTCTACGTTCTGGACGAGGTCGAGGCCGCGCTCGACGACACCAACCTGGGCCGGCTGATCGTGATTCTGGAGGAGCTGCGCGAGTCCAGCCAGCTCATCGTCATCACGCACCAGAAGCGGACCATGGAGGTCGCGGACGCCCTGTACGGCGTCACGATGCGGGGGGACGGCGTGACCACCGTGGTCAGCCAGCGGCTGCGTGAGGCCGCCAGCGCCTGACGCGGCCGTCGGGCCAGGAGGCCGGCCTGCCAGGACGTCGTCCACAGTCGCGGGCGGGTCGATTTTGGGTGTGGGCGCCCGGTACGTCACCGTAGGTGCATGACCATCGTGATCGTCGGGATGCTCCTTGCCCTGCTACTGGCCCTCGGGGTGGTGGCCCTGGTGGCCGTGCCGGCGCGGCGGGAGGGACGCGAGGTCCTCACCCCGCAGGGCGAGCAGCTCGTCCAGCAGGCACGCGACCGGGTCGTCGACCTGCGCGACCGGCTGCCCACCCCCGGCCGCGACGCCGGCGAGCGCGTGGCGGGGAATGCGAACCAGCGCGCCCCGCGTCGGCCGGCCGCGGAGGGCGGCCCGACCGCGCCTGAAGAGCGCCAGCAGACGACACGCCAGGGCTGAGGCCGACCGCCGGTCTGGGAGGATCGACCCGTGGAGACCCTTGCCCTGCTTCTCGGCCTCGCCGTCCTCATCGCGATCGCGCTGGGCGGCCTGGTCGCCGGACTGCTGCGCGTGCGCCGAGGCCGTCCGCCGGCGCCGCCCAGGCCGGGCACCGACTATCTGCCGGGCGTCGGCGACGACGCCACGCCGCCTCGGGACGCCCCCAAGCGCGGTGTGCAGGACGTCGACGTCCTCGACCGCCCTGCCGCTCCGGCGCCCACCCCGACACCGGCGCCGGAGCCTCCGACCGTCGAGGAACCGACGACCGCGGAGCTCGAGCAGGCTCCCACGCTGGAGCGCCCGGCGTCGGCCGCAGGCCGGCTCCGGCGGCTGCGCGCCCGCCTCGCCCGCTCCAACAGCACCCTCGGCCGGGGTCTGCTCGACCTGCTCTCTCGTGACCACGTCGACGAGGAGACCTGGGAGGAGGTCGAGGAGACGCTGCTCGCCGCCGACATCGGGATCGGGCCGACCACCGAGCTGATCGACCGGCTGCGGACCCAGGTGCGGGTGGACGGCGTCAAGGACCCGCAGCAGGTGCGCGAGCTGCTGCGCGAGGAGCTGCTGCGCCTGGTCGACCCGGCGATGGACCGGACTCTCGCGGTGGAGCGTCCCGGGGACCGCCCGGCCGTCGTGCTGGTCGTCGGCGTCAACGGGACCGGCAAGACCACGACGGTCGGCAAGCTGGCGCGCGTGCTCGTCGCGGACGACAAGGACGTCGTGCTCGGCGCCGCCGACACCTTCCGGGCAGCGGCAGCCGACCAGCTGCAGACCTGGGGCGAGCGCGTGGGTGTGCCCACCGTGCGCTCGGACCGGGACGGCGCCGACCCAGCCTCCGTCGCCTTCGACGCCGTGGCCGCCGCCGCCGACCTGGGCGCCGACGTCGTCCTCATCGACACCGCGGGGCGGCTGCAGAACAAGGCCGGCCTGATGGACGAGCTCGGCAAGGTCAAGCGGGTCGTGGAGAAGCGGTCACCGGTGGACGAGGTCCTGCTCGTGCTCGACGCCACGACCGGCCAGAACGGCATGCGCCAGGCGACGGTCTTCTCCGAGGTCGTGAACATCACCGGCATCGTGCTCACCAAGCTGGACGGCACGGCCAAGGGCGGCATCGTGGTCGCCGTGCAGCGCGAGCTGGGCGTCCCGGTCAAGCTCGTGGGACTGGGTGAGGGGCCGGACGACCTGGCTCCCTTCGACGCCGGCGACTTCGTGGACGCGCTGCTCAACTGAGCGGACGTCGGCACCGACCGACCTCGGCACCGAACGACCTCGGCGCTGACCGACTTCGGCGCGCCGCGGATGATCCGCCCGGTCGGTCCCGCTTCGACCGGACGCGACATCTCCCGGACCCGAACGAAACGCGGCCTTAACTCGCTCATGACCTTCGTCACCTGCCGGTAACACGGTGCAGGCGCCGGTGAAACACGCGGTCGGCAGTCTCGTGGCACGTCAGCCGCCGGGCGGCTGACCCCGTCCGCTACCGGCCCCTGCCGGTTCCCCCTGCCACGGAGGTCCCCTCGATGGACACCGGTGACACCGCCTGGGTGCTCGCGAGCGCCGCGCTCGTCCTGCTCATGACGCCCGGGCTGGCGCTCTTCTACGGCGGCATGGTCCGCTCCAAGAGCGTCCTGAACATGATGATGATGAGCTTCGGAGCACTCGCGCTGATCAGCGTGCTGTGGGTGCTCTGGGGCTACTCGATGGCCTTCGGCAAGGACGTCGGAGGTGGCCTGCTGGGCGACCCCGCCCAGTTCTTCGGCCTCAAGGACCTGATCGGGATCTTCCACGAGGGTGACAACCTGGGCCAGCCCACCCACCTCGTGGGCACGGTGCCGGCCCTGGCGTTCGTCGCCTTCCAGGCCGTCTTCGCGATCATCACGGTCGCACTGATCTCCGGCGCGATCGCCGACCGGGCGAAGTTCTCCACCTGGATGGTCTTCGCGGGCATCTGGGCCACGATCGTCTACTTCCCGGTCGCGCACTGGGTGTTCGCCTTCGACGGCTTCACCGCCGGTCCGGAGTCGGCCGGAGGCTGGATCGCCAACCAGCTCAAGGCCATCGACTTCGCCGGTGGCACGGCCGTCCACATCAACGCCGGCGCCGCCGGCCTCGCGCTGGCCCTGGTTCTCGGCAAGCGGGTCGGCTTCGGCCGCGACCCGATGCGCCCGCACAACCTGACGCTGGTCATGATCGGCGCCGGCCTGCTCTGGTTCGGCTGGTTCGGCTTCAACGCCGGCTCGGCGGTCGGCGCCAACGGCACCGCGGCCGTCGCGTGGGTCAACACCATGGCCGCCACCGGCGCCGCGTCACTCGGCTGGCTGGCGCTGGAGAAGTTCCGCGACGGCCACGCCACCAGCCTCGGCGCCGCCTCCGGCGTCGTCGCCGGCTTGGTCGCCATCACGCCGTCCTGCTCCTCGGTCAACCCGATCGGCGCGATTGTCATCGGCCTGCTGGCCGGGTCGGTCTGCGCCCTGGCGGTCGGCCTGAAGTTCCGGTTCGGCTTCGACGACAGCCTCGACGTCGTGGGGGTCCACCTCGTCGGTGGCGTGCTGGGCACGGTCGCGGTCGGATTCCTCGCCACCGCGGACGCCCCCGCCGGCGTCGACGGCCTGTTCTACGGCGGCGGCGTCGACCAGCTGTGGCGCCAGGTCGTGGGCGCGCTCAGCGTCCTGGTCTTCTCCTTCGTCGTCACCTATGTGCTCGGGACGATCCTGCAGAGGACGATTGGCTTCCGGCTCGACGAGGAGGACGAGGTCAACGGCATCGACAGCTTCGAGCACGCCGAGACCGCGTACGACCTGGTGGCGCTGGGTGGCAGTGGGTTCCGTCCTGGAGCGGCTCCCGTCCCGACGGGGGCCCCGAGCAGCAGGGAGGTGCCGGCATGAAGCTGGTGACCGCGATCATCAAGCCGCACAAGCTGGACGACGTGAAGACGGCGCTGGAGTCCTTCGGCATCCAGGGCATGACCGTCAGCGAGGCCAGCGGTTACGGCCGTCAGCGCGGCCACACCGAGGTGTACCGGGGGGCGGAGTACACCGTCGACCTGGTGCCCAAGGTGCGGCTGGAGGTGCTGGTGGACGACGCCGACGCCACCGACGTCGTCGAGATCCTGGTGAAAAGCGCCCAGACCGGGCGGATCGGCGACGGCAAGGTGTGGACCGTCCCGGTGGACGACGTCGCCCGGGTCCGCACGGGCGAGCGAGGGCTCGACGCCCTCTGAGGCGGCGGGCGTCAGGTTCGACGGTCGCGCCCTGCTGCTGACTGGCGCAGCGGCGCAGGGGCAGCCAGCACAGGAGGGGCAGGGCGCGATGACATCGCAGGGGGTGGCGCGCGACCTGCGCGCCGAGCGACTGACGACGGCGGCCCGGTCCTCGTCGTGGCACCGCCACGACGGGCCGGGCCGCCGGCGTGAGCTGGCCGAGCTGGTCGAGGGCTGGCTGCGCGAGCTGTGGGTGAGCGCGACCGAGAATGGGCCGACGTCGGGCCTGGCGCTCGCTGCGGTGGGCAGCCTGGCGCGCGGGGACGCCGGCCCCACCAGCGACCTGGACCTGGTGCTGCTGCACGACGGGCACATCCTCGCGACCCGGGAGGTGGCTGCCCTGGCCGACCGGGTCTGGTACCCGGTATGGGACGCCGGGCTGCGGCTCGACCACGCGGTCCGCACACCCAGCCAGTGCCGCGACATCGGGGCCCGCGACCTCGCGGCCGGCGTCGGCCTGCTCGACCTGCGGGTAATTGCCGGGGACGGCGACCTGGTGGCCGCGACCCGGGCCCGGCTGCTGGAGGACTGGCGCGGCGCCGCCCGGCGCCGGTTGCCCGAGCTGCTGGACGCGCTCGAGGAACGGGCGCAGCGCTACGGCGACGCCGCCTTCCTGCTCGAGCCGGACCTGAAGGAGAGCCGCGGCGGGCTGCGCGACGTCACGGTCCTTCGGGCGCTCTCGGCCTCCTGGCTGGCCGACCGTCCGCACGCGCCGGTCGACGAGGCGCACCGGGTGCTGCTCGACGTCCGGGACGCGCTGCAGGTGGTCACCGGCAAGAGCGCCGACACCCTGCTGCTCGCCGAGCAGGACACCGTGGCCGGGCTCGTCGGCGCGGACGACGCGGACGCGCTGCTGACCCAGGTCTCGCACGCGGCGCGGACGATCGCCTACGCCGTCGACACCACGGCCCGCCGCGCGCGGCAGGCGGTGCCGTCCCGCCGGTTCCGGCCGGGTGGACGTCGACCCCGGCTGCGCCCGCTCGGGCACGGACTGGTGGAGCACGACGGCGAGGTCGTTCTCGGGGCGGGGCTCAGACCCGCCGACGACCCGGTCCTGGGGCTGCGCGCGGCCGCCACGGCGGCCGAGAACGGACTGCCGCTGTCGCCGGTGACCGTCCAGCACCTGGCCCGGGACAGCGCGCCGTTGCCACAGCCGTGGCCGCCCGCTGCCCGCGAGGCCCTGCTGGCGCTGCTGGCCACCGGCGCGGCGCTCGTGCCGGTGTGGGAGGCGCTCGACCTGGCCGGGCTGACCGGCCGGTGGCTCCCCGGCTGGGACGCCGTCCGATCGCGGCCGCAACGCAACGCCGTGCATCGGCACACCGTCGACCGGCACCTCGTCGAGACGGTGGTCCGGTGCGCCGCGTCGATGCGCGAGGTGGACCGTCCCGACCTACTGCTGCTCGCCGCGCTCCTGCACGACGTCGGCAAGCTGCCGGGCGCGGCGGACCACGCGCAGACCGGCGCACCGATCGCCCGCCGGGCAGCGGTGCGGATCGGACTGGACACCGCGGACGTCGACGTGGTGGAGCGGCTGGTCCGCGAGCATCTCACGCTCGTCGACCTCGCGACCCGCCGAGACCCCGACGACCCCCGCACGGTGCAGGCCCTGGTCGCGGCCGTGGACGGCCGCGCCGACGTCCTCGACCTGTTGCGCGTGCTCACCGAGGCGGACGCCACCGCCGCCGGACCGACCGCCTGGAGCGCCTGGCGCGCCCGGCTGGTCGACGACCTCGTCGCCCGCGCCCGCGTCGTGCTGACCGGAGCCCCCGTGCCGGCGCCCGCACCCCTGACCTTGGAGGAGAGCGCCCTCGCCGCACGCGTGCGCGACGGCGGGGGACCGCAGGTCGACGTCGCCGAGGTCGACGGCATGCACGTGGTGACCGTCGTCGCCCCGGACCGGCTCGGCCTGTTCGGCGACGTCGCCGGGCTGCTGGCCGCCCACGGGCTGTCCGTCCGCTCCGCGCTGGTGCGGACCGTGGACGAGGTCGCGGTCGACACCTGGTGGGTGACCGCGCCGTACGGCGACCTGCCGCCCGTGCCGACCTTGCTGATCGCGCTGCGCCGGATGGCGGACGGCGACAGGTCCGTGCTCGCTCGGCTGGCCCGGCGCGACGCGGCGTACCGCCCGGGCCGCGGCGTGCCGGCCCAGCCGGTAGCTGAACATGCCGACCATGTTGAGCGCGTCTGCCTCGCGGTCCGGCATCTCCAGCGCCCGGTAAAGCCGCAGGGCGTGCCCGGCGTGGACGATTGCCCGTTCGTCGTCGCGC
>DATFPQ010000217.1:0-6808 GCA_035264765.1 Actinomycetales bacterium
GTTCGTCCATACCGAGATCATGTCGCAGCCGGGCTGCTGGCGGCGTGCCGTCGAGGTCGCCATGCGGTCCAAGGGCCTCCTGCCTCGTGACGGTGAGCGGGTCGCGGTCGTGGGCTGCGGGACGTCCTGGTTCATGGCCCAGGCCTACGCGTCGCTTCGGGAGTCCACCGGCCGGGGCGAGACGGACGCCTTCGCGGCCTCCGAGATGCCCCGCGGGCGCCACTACGACCGGCTGCTGGCGATCACCCGGTCGGGGACGACGACCGAGGTCCTGCGGCTGCTGCACCAGCGTCGGGGACGGCAGCCGACGCTGGCGGTCACGGGCGACCCCGCCTCCGCCGTGCTGGAGGCTGCCGATCAGACCATCGTGCTGGACTTCGCCGACGAACAGTCGGTGGTGCAGACCCGGTTCGCCACCACCACGCTCGCCCTGCTCCGGGCGAGCCTTGGTCAGGACCTCGAGCCCATCGTCGCGGCGGCCGAGCAGGCCCTTGCGGCCGAGCTCCCAGCCGGCCTGCTGGACCGGGCACAGTTCACCTTCCTGGGGTCGGGCTGGACCGTCGGGCTGGCCAACGAGGCGGCCCTCAAGCTGCGCGAGGCCTGCCTGGCATGGGCGGAGTCCTATCCGGCCATGGAGTACCGGCACGGCCCCATCGGCATCGCCGACGCGCGCAGCGCGGTGTGGTTCCTCACCCCTCCCCCGGCGTCCCTGCCGGAGGAGGTCGCGGCAACCGACGCGCTCGTGCTCACTCCCACCGGAGACCCGATGGCGGAGCTGGTGAAGGTGCAGCGCCTCAGCGTCGCCCTCGCGGCGGCAAAGGGACTCGACCCCGACCGGCCACGCAACCTCAGCCGATCGGTGATCCTCCCGTCCCAGCCGGGCTAGGCGGTCACCCTGCCCTCGACCGACTGCGTAGCGGCCCTCGACGTCGGCGGGACGACGATCAAGGGCGCCGTGGTCGCCCACGACGGCACGGTCATGGCCCGACTGGGCCGCCCGACGCCTCCCCACGACCACGGGCCCGAGGAGGTCCTGGCCGCGATCCTGGCCACGATCGACGAGCTCGCCGGCGCCGCGCCACGGAGCGGCGTGCGGGCGGTTGGGCTGGTGGTCACCGGCATCGTCGACGAGCGGCGTGGGATCGCCGTCCACTCCCAGAACGTCGGCTGGCGGGACGTGCCCGTCAGGTCCCTGGTCGAGCAGGCGACCAGCTTGCCGGTCGGCTTCGGCCACGACGTCCGGGCCGGGACCCTGGCGGAGTGGCGCCTTGGTGCCGGTCGAGGGCTCCAGGACCTGGTCTTCGTCCCGATCGGCACGGGCGTCTCCGCCGGGATCATTGTGCAGGGAAGGCTCATCACCGGCGGCGGGTATGCGGGTGAGATCGGGCACGTCGACGTGGGCCACGGCGAACCGTGCTCGTGTGGGGGGCATGGATGTGTCGAGGCGCTCGCATCGGCCGCCGCCATCGCCCGCCGGTACGCTGCCGTCTCCGGACGACCGGTCGCCGGCGCCAGAGAGGTGGCACAGCGGATGGTCGCCGGCGACCCTGTCGCACGGCGGATCTGGGACGATGCGATCGAGGCGCTGGCGCTGGCGCTCGCCTGGACCTCCGTCGTCCTCGCGCCGCAGGCGATCCTCCTCGGCGGAGGGCTGGCCCGGTCCGGCAGCCTGCTCCTCGAGCCACTGGGCCAGGCCATGGGCCGCCATCTCGGCGTGGTCCGGAGGCCGCGGCTGCTGCCGGCCGCCCTGCGGGACGACGCCGGCTTCCTCGGCGCCGCCCTCCTGGCCTGGGACGTGCTTGGGCAGGCGGGAACGCCGCAGGTCGGCCCATGATCCTGACCGTCACGCCCAACGTCGCGCTCGACATCACCTACCGGGTCGACCAGCTCATTCCCGGCTCGAGCCACCGTGTACGGGGAGTGCGGGAACGGGCGGGCGGCGGGGGGATCAACGTCGCCAGAGTGCTCCACGGGCTCGGCCACCACACCATGATCCTCGGGTTCGTCGGCAGCGCCACGGCCGCCGCCCTCACGACCGATCTGGCGCAGGGTGGGTTCGCCCACGAGCTCATCTCGGTCGAGGGCCCGACGAGACGCTCCGTTGCCGTGGTGGACTCCAGTAACGGAGCGGCGACGCTCTTCAACGAGCCGGGCCCTCGAGTGCCCGCCGCAACCTGGGACGACCTCGAGGCAAGGCTCGCGGCAAGGCTTCCGGAGGCGACCGCGCTGGTCGTCTCCGGGAGCCTGCCCCCCGGCGCCAGCGACGACGCCTGCGCCCGGCTTGTGCGCCTGGCCGTCGCGCATCGGGTCACGGTGCTGGTCGACACCGTCGGTGAGAACCTCCTGCGGGCCGCCGCGGCGGGGGCCGACATTGTGAAGGCCAACTCGAGCGAGCTGCTCGACACCACGGGCCTCTCCGACGTCACCGCGGCCGCCACGGCGCTCAGGCGGCGCGGCGGGAACGCCGTCGTGGCATCGCTTGGAGAGGCCGGGATGACCGCATGGACCCGGGGCGGATGCTGGCGGGCCGCGCTTCCGGCCCCCGTCGTCGGCAACCCCACCGGAGCCGGCGACGCCGCCGCGGCGGCGCTCATCGGCGGAGCGGCCGCCGGCGCGCCATGGCCCGACCGGCTGCGTGACGCCGTGGCGCTGTCGGCCGCGGCCGTGCTCGAGCCGACAGCCGGCAGCTTCGACATGGATCACTACCGCGAGTTCGTCCCCCAGATCGTCGTGGAGGAGCACCATGCCCCTGGGCTCGACCGCTGACATCGTCACCTCGGCATCGCGCGACCGTCGTGGTGTCGGCGCCTTCAACGTTGTCCAGCTCGAGCACGCCGAAGCCATCGTGGCCGGTGCCGCCCGGGCCGACGCCCCGGTGATTCTCCAGATCAGCGAGAACACGGTGCGCTACCACGGCGGGCTCGAGCCGGTGGCCCTTGCGACCCTCTCCGTCGCTCGGCAGGCGCCCGTGCCCGTGGCCGTCCACCTCGACCATGCCGAGTCGCCAGAGCTGGTGCACGAGGCGGTGCGGCTCGGCTTCACCTCGGTGATGTTCGACGCGTCCAGGCTCGCCTACGACGCGAATGTCGCCGCCACGGCCGCGGTCGTCGCCCACTGCCACGCCCGCGCCGTCTGGGTCGAGGCGGAGCTGGGAGAGGTCGGCGGCAAGGACGGCGCCCATGCGCCCGGGGCACGCACCGACCCGGAGGAGGCGGCGAGCTTCGTGGCCGCGACAGGGGTCGACGCCCTGGCCGTGGCCGTGGGCACCTCGCACGCCATGCGCACCCAGGACGCCAGGCTGGACCTCGAGCTCGTCCGGCGGCTCGGCCTGCGGGTCCCCGTACCGCTCGTCCTGCACGGCTCCTCCGGCGTGCCCGATGCAGACCTGGCCCGAGCCGTCGCTGCGGGGATCACCAAGGTGAACATCGCGACGCGCCTCAGCCAGGCGTTCACCGCCGCGGTACGCGCCTACCTCGACGAGCACCCATCCGACGTCGACACCCGCGCGTACCTCGGCCGGGCCCGGGAGGTCGTCGCGGCCGAGGTGCGCCGCCTCCTCCAGGTGCTCGCCTCCGGCCGCTGACGGTCAGCCGTCGCCGGCAACGGGCAGGCGGCTCAGCCATGCAGCCGGAAGTCGTAGACAAAGGGCACGTCCGGCTGGTCGTTCCGGCAGAGGAGCCACAGGTCCGACAGCGAGTCCTCGCCTTCCCGTAGGTCGGCGACCTCAAGGCCGCGTTCGAGGATGGACTCGGCAAGCCGGACCTCACCGTGGAGCACGGCGGCCCACGCTTGGAGGAAACGGAATCTCCCCGCGAACGAGGACGCCGGCGCCGCCTGTGCCAGCGCCACCGCCTCCGGGAACCGGTTCGCCGCGATCAGCGCTTCGACTGCCTCCAGCCGAAGCTGGGCGACGTCCGGCCTCAGGTCCAGCGCGCGCAGGTACTGCTCGGCCGACCGTTGCGGTTCACCCATCAGACCGCTCGCGGCCGCGATGTTGCGCAACGCGAGCCAGGAGTCCGGTTGCAGTGCCGACGCCGCCTCCCAGGCCTCGAGCGCGGCCTCGCGATGACCGGCGTGCCATCGGACGACCCCCCGCTGCACCATCGCCGTAGCCTCCTCGGCCGCCCCTTCGAGCAGGTCGGACCAGTGCTTGGCGACAACATAGGAGCGCGGCGTCCCGGTCGGCAGGGTGCCCGTTTCCAGGAGGGCGACCCAGGGCTCCTGGTCTTCGCCAAGGCCGGAACGGGGGAACAAGCGATCGATGACCGGCGAGGGCTCCTCCCCCGTCACCTCGCGCCGGAGCGACTCGAGCGCCCCCCATCCCGAGCCAGTGTGCAATGGCGCACCCTGCCGGTCGTGTTCAGCCCCCGCACGCTCGTCGAGCATGGCGTGGATATCTGCCTCGGCGATCGCCGATTCCATGCACCCGATCGCGTCCCGCCAGTCTCCGTGCACCGCGTCCACGGCAACCGACACCGGCCCGTACACCTCGGACCACGACCAGCTCGCTCCTGGGCCGAGCGGGACGTGCTCGAGCTGGGTCCTGGTCAGGCCGGCCTGGATCTCGAAGTAGGAGTCGGTCGAGCCGGTGAGGAACTCCTGCCAGCGACGCCCGCCGGGGGTGTTCCCCCAGGTGAACAGCTTCCGTCCATGGAGCCGTGCGCTGGACACCTGCAGCAGGCCGTCGCCGGCCGCGTCGACTGCCGCGATCCAAGGCAGCTTCCCCGGATCCAGCTCGAAGAAGTAGTCGGCGGTCCGAGGCGCCGCACCCGGATAGCTGCGATCGAGCCGACCGGGTCCCGGCACGGGAACACGTCGGAGCCGTCGCGTGTAGGTGAACTCGAACGCCGAGCGACTGGGCGTCACGACCCGGGCGCCGGCGGAGCTGGCCACCGCGATGTTCGACCACCAGTAGGCCGGGACCGGGTGGGCGTTCGGGTTCGTGACCTTGATGTCGACCGCAAGGTGCCGCGACCTGGGTCCCAGCCTGAAGTCCACCTGGTAGACAAGGTCACGCATCCGCTCCCACTCGTAGATGCGAAGGCCGGGGGCGCCATCGGGCAGCTCGAGGGAGACCGCATGGACCGGTGAGCAGGTCAATGCCGTGTGACCCGTGGTCCCCAGGTTCCACTCGACTCCGCCCGGGAACCAGGCGTTTCGCAAGCCGAGGTTGCCGAGCTGGATCCGGTCGCTGTTGTAGAGGAGCTCTCGACCGCCGACCTTGTCCTCCAGGGACCAGAGCCGGCCGCCAAGCTCCAGCAGGACGATCGCACGCAGGTAGCTGTTCTCCAGAACCGCCACGCTGGTCTCCTGCGGCACGAGCTCTCGCGAGTAGTCGTCCTGCAGCAGGTATGGCAGCACGCTGCTGACGTTCCCGTAGCGGATGTTGCGGGTCATCTCCTCGTCCAGCCCCGCGCAGTCGATGTGGTCGTGCAGGTCGCCGAGAAGGCGCAGCGGGGGAAGCGGGTTCACAGGCCCTAGGCGCGGCATGGACACGACGATCGATCGGACGTCGAGGACGGTCATCCCCAGGCCGGACCTAGAAGTCCTGGCCGCCGACGTCCACGTGGCCGTTCGCCGCGAGCCAGCGAAGCGACTCGTGCAGGGCCTCCAGCGAGCTGTACCGAGGTGTGTAGCCGAGGACGTCGCGGGCCCGGTCGATGCTCGCGGCGATGCCGCGGCCGACGTGGTCGCGGGTGACCCCGGCGTGCTCGGCGCCGACCCGTCGTTCGAACTCCGGCCAGTCGACGAGGTCGAGCAGCGCCTCGCGGCCGAACCATCCGGCAGCTCCGGCGGCCAGGCCGCGCATCGTCATGGCCTGCTCGGACACCACGTGGAAGCTCGACCCGATCGCCGCCGGACGGGTCAGCGCCCGTTCGAAGGCCTGGGCGACGTCGTCGGCGTGGACGTGGTGCAGCACGCCGAGCCCGAGATCGGGCAGGACGAGCGGTTCGCCGGTGGCCAGCCGCCGCCAGACGTCGGGGTCCAGGTTGCCGGCGGGGGTGATGACCGGCCAGCCGGGACCGCTGATGTGCCCAGGGTGCAGCACCACGGCCGGCACCCCGCCCGCGACCGTCTCCCGGTGCAACAGCGCCTCGACCGCCGCCTTGCCGATGCCGTACTCGCCATAGGCGGTACGCGGCTCGTCCTCGGTGAGCGGCACCCGCGCGGCCGGCCCATGGACCCAGATGGTGCCGCAGTGCACCAGCAACGGCCGGGTCGCCCGGAGGGCGTCGACCAGCTGCTTGGCCGACGCCGCGGTGAAGCAGACCATGTCGACGACGGCGTCAGGGCGTAGCCCGGCGATGCGGTCGCCGAACGTCCCGGCCGCGTCCTCGGCCTCCCGGTCGACCGCGACCCGCCGGACCGACCCCCACTCCGGCGCCGCCCGGTACGGCTCGCGTTCGCCCCGGCTCAGCGCCACGACCTCGTGACCGGCCCGCACCAGCCGCGGGACGAGGTAGGTGCCGACGTGCCCGGTGGCTCCGATGACAAGGACGCGACTCACCTCGCCAGTCTAGCCCGTCCGCACCTGCCACTTCTCAACTGCGGAGGTACTGGCTGAGCAGGACGACGGCGGTCTTCGGGTAGCGCTCGCGGATGCGCCGGGCCGCGACCAACCCTACAACGCCTGCTGCGAGCTCAGCCTCCTGCGTCCCGGCGACGTCCCGCGCAGGGGTCGGCGCTGCACGCCCTCACCACCTACCGCGACGCCTACTTCGATCAGGCTATTTGACAGCTTATGGGAGGCTAAATGGCGACATGGGGGAGATCGGAAGGAGGCCAAGCATGGGCCGAGGTCACGACG
>DATFPQ010000218.1:0-33367 GCA_035264765.1 Actinomycetales bacterium
CAAGGGCAAGACGATCTCGGACGTCCTCAACATGCCGATCGAGGAGGCGGCGGAGTTCTTCTCGGCCGTTCCGGCGATCAGCCGTCACCTCACCACGCTGGTCGAGGTCGGGCTGGGCTACGTCCGGCTCGGCCAGCCGGCCACCACGCTCTCCGGTGGTGAGGCCCAGCGGGTCAAGCTGGCGAGCGAGCTGCAGAAGCGCTCGACCGGACGGACGGTGTACGTCCTGGACGAGCCGACCACCGGACTGCACTTCGAGGACATCCGCAAGCTGCTGCAGGTGCTGCAGGGGCTGGTGGACAAGGGCAACACCGTGCTGGTGATCGAGCACAACCTCGATGTGATCAAGAGCGCCGACTGGATCGTCGACATGGGGCCCGAGGGCGGGTCCGGTGGTGGGCTCGTGGTCGCGACCGGAACGCCGGAGCAGGTGGCGGCGCACGAGACCAGCCACACCGGCGCCTTCCTGGCTCCCGTCCTGGCCGCGGCCGCGCCGGTTCCGACCGCGCCGGCGGTGACCGTGGCGGCGGCCCGATCCACGACGGCACGAGGGGTGACGGCCAGGTCGACCGCCAAGCCGACCGGGCGGAGCACGGTGACGTCGGGTGCGAAGGAGACCGCGGCGGGCAAGGGAACGGCGAGCTCGGCGGCGAAGCCCGCGGTGAACGGCGCCACGAAGTCGGCGGCGAAGGGCGCGGCGACATCGCCGGCGAAGGGGGCAGCCACGTCGGCGGCGAAGGGCACCGCGAACGGCACGGGCAAGAGCACCGCGAACGGCACGGGCAAGGGCACGGCGAAGAGCGGGGCGAAGGGTGCGGCCAAGCCGGCGGGGAAGTCCGCATCGCGCCCCGCGCCCACCGCGCCGTCGAGGCCCGGCGAACGGGCGGTGGCGGCCCGAGGCTGACCCGCGGCGGGGGAGGGCGTTCGTTAAATCTTCCAGTTCCCAGGATTTCTCCAGAAATGGCTGGAAGCGTTGGGACCTCGTTCGCCCGACGACCCCTGGAGGTCCCGTGAGCCCGATGCCGTCCCCGTCCCGCCGCGCACTGCTGCAGGGCGCCGGCCTCGCCGCCGTCACCGTCGGAGCAGCCGCCGCGTGCGGCTCCGACGACTCCGAGTCAACCGCCGGGACGACAGCGTCGTCGTCCTCGAGCACCTCGTCCTCATCGGCCGCGGGAGGTGGCACCGAGCTCGCCTCGGTCGCTGACGTCCCGGTCGGCGGCGGCGTGGTGCTGAAGGACCAGAAGGTTGTGCTCACCCAGCCCACCGCGGGTGAGATCAAGGCCTTCAGCAGCAGGTGCACCCACATGGGCTGCGCCGTCGGCGCAGTCAAGGACGGGTTGATCGTCTGCCCGTGCCACGGCAGCAAGTTCGCCATTGCCGACGGCGCCCCCAAGGAGGGCCCGGCCAAGAAGCCGTTGGAGCCCGCCGAGGTCAAGGTCAGCGGAGGCAAGATCACCCTCGCCTGAGGCAGCCGCCCCCTCGGCCGGCCGTCCGGTGCAGACCCACGTGCGGGTCCGCATCGGACGACCGGCCGCAGCGGGGCCGGGCGCAGTGGCGGGGCGCGACGGCGGGGCCGTCGTGCCGGGCTCGTAGGCTGGACGCCGTGGCCGATCCCTCCACCTACCGCCCCGCACCGGGGGAGATCCCGGTCGAACCGGGCGTCTACCGGTTCCGCGACGCCCACGGCCGCGTCATCTACGTCGGCAAGGCTAAGAGCCTGCGGTCCCGGCTCTCGTCGTACTTCCAGGACCTGTCCGCCTTGCACCCGCGGACCCAGACGATGGTCACGACGGCCGCCAGCGTCGAGTGGACCGTGGTCGCCACCGAGGTCGAGGCGCTGCAGCTGGAGTACTCCTGGATCAAGGAGTTCGACCCCCGGTTCAACGTCAAGTACCGCGACGACAAGTCCTACCCATACCTCGCGGTCACCATGGGTGACGAGTTCCCGCGGGTGCAGGTCATGCGCGGCGCCAAGCGCAAGGGAACCCGGTACTTCGGGCCGTACGCGCACGCCTGGGCGATCCGCGAGACCGTCGACCTGCTGCTGCGGGTCTTCCCGGTGCGAACGTGCAGCAACGGCGTGTTCCGCCGGGCCCAGCAGGTGGGCCGGCCCTGCCTGCTCGGCTACATCGGCAAGTGCTCCGCGCCCTGCGTCGGACGGGTCAGCCCGACCGAGCACCGTCAGCTGGCCGAGGACTTCTGCGACTTCCTGGCCGGGCAGACCGGCCGCTTCGTCCGCCGGATCGAGGACGAGATGCGGCAGGCCTCCAGCGCGCTGGAGTTCGAGCGGGCGGCGCGGCTCCGTGACGACCTCGGGGCCCTGAACCGGGCGCTGGAGAAGACCGCGGTCGTCTTCGCCGACGCCACCGACGCGGACGTCTTCGCGCTGGCCGAGGACGAGCTGGAGGCCGCGGTGCAGGTCTTCCACGTCCGCGGCGGCCGGATTCGCGGCCAGCGCGGCTGGGTGGTCGAGAAGGTCGAGGACGTCGGCACCGGCGACCTGGTCGAGCACCTGCTGCAGCAGGTGTACGGCGAGTCGCCCGAGTCCGTGCCGCGCGAGGTCCTCGTGCCGGCCCTGCCTACCGACCACGTCGAGGTCGCGACCTGGCTGAGCGGCCTGCGGGGCAGCCGCGTCGACCTGCGGGTGCCTCAGCGCGGCGACAAGCGGACCCTGCTGGAGACCGTCGAGCGCAACGCCAAGCAGGCACTGGCCCTGCACAAGACCCGCCGCGGCGGCGACCTCACCACCCGGTCGCGGGCGCTGAGCGAGCTGCAGGACGCCCTCGAGCTGGGCGAGGCGCCACTGCGGATCGAGTGCTACGACGTGTCCAACCTGCAGGGCACCGACGTGGTCGCCTCGATGGTCGTCTTCGAGGACGGTCTGCCGCGCAAGTCGGAGTACCGCCGCTTCGCCGTCCGTGGGACCCATGGACAGGACGACACGGCCTGGATGCGCGAGGTGCTGCTGCGCCGCTTCCGCCGATACCTGGACGAGCGGGTCGAGGAGGGGGAGGGCCTCGGCACCCAGCCGGACGGCGTCGACGGCCGGGGTGGGTCCGACCTCGGCCGGGACGGCGGTCCGGACGACGGCCGGGTGGACCGCCGGGACGACGGGCACGACGGGGAGGACCGGGACGGCGACCGGGACGACCGGGACGACGGTGACGGCCCGTCCCGGTCCGGCCCGATCGACCCCGAGACGGGACGTCCCCGCCGCTTCGCATACCCGCCACAGCTGGTCGTGGTCGACGGCGGCCCCCCGCAGGTTGCCGCCGCCGCCCGCGCGCTCGACGAGCTCGGCATCGACGACGTGGCGCTCGTCGGCCTGGCCAAGCGGCTCGAGGAGGTGTGGCTGCCAGGGGAGGACCACCCTGTGGTGCTGCCCCGCACCAGCGAGGGCCTGTACCTGCTGCAGCGGGTCCGTGACGAGGCACACCGCTTCGCCATCAGCTACCACCGGCAGCGGCGGTCGAAGGCGATGACCAGCAGCGCGCTCGACACCGTCCCCGGACTAGGGCAGACCAGGCGGACCGCGCTGCTCAAGCACTTTGGCTCGCTGAAGAAGGTGCGAGCGGCCACGGCGGATGAGATCGCCGAGGTTCCCGGCATCGGCCGCGCTACCGCGCAGGCCGTCGTCGATGCCTTGGCCACGAGCGCGCCTGCCGTGCCCGCGGTGAACGTCACCACCGGCGAGGTGCTGGACGGGTGACCGGGCGGCCCGCTCGCTACCCTTTGCGCTCGATTCGGCGAAGGGGGCTCGAGTGACGAAAGAGGCGGCGCCGCCCGTTCCGCAGCTGGTGCTGGTGACCGGCATGTCCAGTGCCGGCCGCTCGACCGCCGCCGACGTGCTCGAGGACCTCGGCTGGTACGTCGTCGACAACCTCCCCCCGCAGCTGCTCACCACCCTGCTGGACCTCAGCACCCGGCCCAAGGACGGCGTGCCCCGCCTGGCCGCCGTGGTGGACGTTCGCAGCCGCACGTTCTTCCGGGCCCTGCGCGACTCCGTCACCGAGCTGCGTGAGCGAGGGGTCCGGCCGCGCGTCGTGTTCCTCGACGCCAGCGACGACGTGCTCGTGCGCCGACAGGAGTCGGTGCGGCGGCCGCACCCCCTCCAGGGCAAGGGCCGCATCCTGGACGGGATCCGCCGCGAGCGGGAGCTGCTGGGCTTCCTGCGGGAGAGCGCCGACCTGCTGGTGGACACCTCAGGACTGAACGTGCACCAGCTCAAGGCCAAGATCTCGCAGGCCTTCGACACCGGCGAGGTTCCGCTGCTGCGTGCGACGGTGCTGTCGTTCGGCTTCAAGTACGGCATCCCGCTCGACGCCGACTTCGTGGTCGACATGCGGTTCCTGCCGAACCCGTTCTGGGTCCCTGAGCTGCGTCCGCAGGCCGGCACCGACGCGGCCGTGAGCGACTACGTGCTCGCGCAGGACGGCGCCGAGGTGTTCCTGGACCGGTTCGTCTCGGCGCTGGAGCCGGTGATCGAGGGATACCACCGCGAGGGCAAGCGCTACGTCACGATCGGGGTCGGGTGCACCGGTGGCAAGCACCGCTCGGTGGCGATGACGCGCGCGCTCGCCCGGCGGCTGGAGGCCCTGGACATCCAGGTGAGCACGCTCGACCGTGACCTGGGCCGAGAGTGAGGCGCCCGGCGGTCGTCGCCCTCGGCGGGGGGCACGGGCTGGCGGCGTCCCTGGGAGCGCTGCGGCACCTGACCGACCGGATCACCGCGGTGGTCACCGTCGCCGACGACGGCGGCTCCAGCGGCCGGCTGCGGCGCGAGCTCGGCGTCCTGCCACCGGGGGACCTGCGGATGGCGCTGTCCGCCTTGTGCTCGGACGACGAGTGGGGCAGCACCTGGCGCGACCTGCTGCAGCACCGGTTCGCCAGCCAGGGCGAGCTGCACAACCACGCGGTGGGCAACCTGCTGATCGTCGCGCTGTGGGAGCTGCTTGGCGACAGCGTCCAGGGCCTGGACTGGGTAGGCCGGCTGCTGGGTGCCAAGGGCCGGGTGCTGCCGATGAGCGCAGTGCCGCTCGACATCGAGGCCACCATCGTCGGCCTCGACCCCGCGGACGGCGGGCGGGAGCAGACCGTGCGCGGGCAGTCGAGGGTGGCCACGACGCCGGGCCACGTCCGGTCGGTCCGACTGGTCCCGGAGGCGCCGCCGGCCTGCCCGGAGGCGGTGGCCGCGGTGCGCGCCGCGGACTGGGTGGTGCTCGGCCCGGGGTCGTGGTTCACCTCCGTCATGCCGCATCTCCTGGTGCCGGAGCTGCGCTCCGCGCTGTGCGAGACGCCGGCCCGCCGCCTGGTGACGCTCAACGTGGGCACCGCCGACCGCGAGACGGGCGGGTACCGGCCCGCCGACCTGCTGGCGGCGCTGAACGCCCACGCACCGGACCTGCGCGTCGACGTCGTGCTGGCCGACCCCCAGGGCGCCGACGACCGGCCCTCGCTGCTGCGGGCCTGCACGGCGCTCGGCGCCCAGCTGGTCGTGAGCCCGGTCGTGTCCTCGCACGACCCGGCGGTTCACGACCCGCTGCGCCTCGCGGCCGCCTACCGCGACGTCCTCGGGCGTCCGCGGACCGGGCCGGTCCCGGCGTCCTGACCGCCGGTGCCCGGCGCCGGCACCCGCAGCCTCCGGTCTCCTGCGCCCCCTGTGCCAGTGGCAGGATGGGCGCATGGCGATGACGGCGATGGTGAAGGACGAGCTGAGCCGGCTGCCGGTGACGAAGACCTGCGACCGCAAGGCCGAGGTCTCCGCGACCCTGCGGTTCGCCGGCGGCCTGCACATCGTCGCGGGCCGCATCGTCGTCGAGGCCGAGCTCGACACGGGTCAGGCCGCGCGCCGCCTGCGCCGCGACATCGCCGACGTGTACGGCCACCCCAGCGACGTCGTCGTGCTGTCGCCCGGTGGGCTCCGCCGCGGCACCCGGTACGTGGTCCGGGTCGTCAAGGACGGTGAGGCGCTGGCCCGCCAGACCGGCCTGATCGACGGCCGCGGGCGGCCGGTTCGCGGGCTGCCCCCGCAGGTCGTGGCCGGTGCGGTGTGCGACGCGGAGTCGGCCTGGCGTGGCGCCTTTCTGGCGCACGGCTCGCTGACCGAGCCGGGCCGTTCATCGGCCCTCGAGGTGACCTGCCCAGGACCGGAGGCCGCTCTCGCCCTGGTGGGAGCCGCCCGCCGGCTCGGGATCGCAGCCAAGGCGCGGGAGGTCCGAGGCGTGGACCGGGTGGTGATCCGGGACGGCGACGCCATCGGGGCGATGCTGACCCGGCTCGGCGCGCACGACGCTCTGATGGCCTGGGAGGAGCGGCGGATGCGCCGCGAGGTCCGGGCCACCGCCAACCGGCTCGCGAACTTCGACGACGCCAACCTGCGCCGCTCCGCGCGTGCCGCCGTCGCCGCGGGCTCCCGGGTCGAGCGCGCGCTGCAGATCCTGGGCGACGACGTGCCGGACCATCTGCGCGAGGCCGGTGAGCTGCGCCTGGCGCACAAGCAGGCCAGCCTTGAGGAGCTGGGCCAGCTCGCCGACCCGCCGATGACCAAGGACGCGGTGGCCGGGCGGATCCGGCGGCTGCTGGCGATGGCCGACAAGCGGGCTCAGGACGAAGGCGTACCGGGCACGGAGGCCAACCTCACGCCCGAGATGCTCGACGCCTGACCCCGCCGCCGGGCGGCCGCACGAGGGCCCGGCCCAGAAGCGGCGCCGCGACGAGGACGGCGGTGAGGGCGAGCGCGCCGGCGAGCAGCCACCCGGCGACCACGTCGGTGGGCCAGTGCACCCCGAGGTACACGCGGGTGAGCCCAACAGCCGCCGCCCAGGTGAGCGCGGCCACGACCGCGGTCATCCGGGCCATGCCGTAGCAGCGGCGGACGACGGCCGTGCACACCAGTGCGGCCACCAGTGCCGACGTCGTCGCGTGCCCCGAGGGCAGGGCTGCGCCGCCGGCGTGCCAGGCCCAGTCCGCGACCGGAGGTCGTGGCCGCCCGACCCAAGTGGCGAGCGCCAGCCGGACCAGCTGTCCGAGGGCCAGCGCCGTCGCTGCGGCTGCCGCGCCGAGCAGCCAGCGGTCCCGGCCGGCGGCGACGGCTCCGGCCGCGGCGGCGGTCAGGTACGCGATGGGCCCGCTGCCGGTCGTCGTCACGACGATCGCCGCGTCGGTGAGGACGCCGCCGCGGTGGGCGAGCGCCCAGCGGTGGACGGCCACGTCAACGGCGTAGGGGAGGCCGTGCCGAGCGAGCACCCCGGCCACCAGCGCCACCAGGGCTGCGGTCACGCTCACCAGCACGACGGCGACAAGCGTTCCCTTGGGAGACATGGCCGAACGGAGCCTCCTGGTGGGACCGGGCACGGCCGACAGCCTGACAGCCGGAGGCTGAGCGGGCATCAGACCCGGTCAGGGACGCCCTGACCGGGCGCCGGTACCGCCCGCTGAGACCGGCGTGACGGGCATCACGCACCGGGCGATAGGGTCGAAGCGAGCCCGACGGCGTCCCCGACGTCCGAACCCACCAGCGCGCCGGTGCTCCGGCCCGGTGCGCCCGCTCCAGGAGGCATCACACCAGTGACGGTCCGCGTAGGCATCAACGGCTTCGGCCGCATCGGTCGCAACTTCTTCCGCGCGGCGCTCGCGTCCGGCGCCGACATCGAGGTCGTCGGCGTCAACGACCTCACCGACAACAAGAGCCTGGCCCACCTGCTGAAGTACGACTCGATCCTCGGCCGGCTCCCCGGCGAGGTGTCGTACACCGAGAAGGACATCACGGTCGCCGGCAAGAGCATCAAGGCGTTCGAGGAGCGCGACCCGTCCGCGCTGCCGTGGGGCGACCTCGGTGCCGACGTCGTGATCGAGTCGACCGGCCTGTTCACCGACGCAGGCAAGGCCCGCGCGCACGTGGACGGCGGCGCCAAGAAGGTCATCATCTCCGCCCCGGCGAAGAACGAGGACCTGACCGTCGTCATGGGCGTCAACCACGAGCAGTACGACCCGCAGGCGCACACGATCATCTCCAACGCCTCGTGCACCACGAACTGCCTCGCCCCGATGGCCAAGGCGATCCACGACGCGTTCACCATCGAGCGCGGCCTGATGACGACGATCCACGCGTACACGCAGGACCAGAACCTGCAGGACGGCCCGCACAAGGACCTCCGCCGCGCCCGGGCCGCCGCGCTCAACATCGTCCCGACGTCGACCGGTGCGGCGAAGGCGATCGGCCTGGTCCTGCCCGAGCTCAAGGGCAAGCTCGACGGCTACGCGCTGCGGGTGCCGATCCCCACCGGCTCGGCCACCGATCTCACCGTCAACCTCTCCCGGGAGACGACCGTGGACGAGGTCAACGCTGCGGTGAAGGCCGCCGCCGAGGGGCCGATGAAGGGCTACCTGCGCTACACCGAGGACGAGATCGTGTCGTCCGACATCGTCACCGACCCGGCGTCCTGCATCTTCGACTCCGGCCTGACCAAGGTCACCGGCAACCAGGTCAAGGTGGTCGGCTGGTACGACAACGAGTGGGGCTACTCCAACCGGCTCGTCGACCTGGTGACGTTCGTCGGCGCGAGCCTGTAGCCCGCGGCGTGCTGACTGTCGACGACCTGGGGGACCTGCGCGGCAAGCGCGTGCTGGTCCGCAGTGACCTCAACGTGCCGCTCGACGGCACCACCATCACCGACGACGGGCGGATCCGCGCGTCGGTGCCGACGATCCAGCGGCTGCGGGACGCCGGGGCGCGCGTGGTCGTCTGCGCGCACCTCGGCCGGCCGAAGGGCGCCCCGGAGGCGAGGTACTCCCTCGCCCCGGCGGCGGCCCGGCTGTCCGAGCTGCTCGGTGCCCCCGTCCCGCTCGCCGAGGACACCGTCGGCGAGGGGGCCCACCGGACGGTGGCCGGCCTCACCGACGGCGACGTCGCGATGCTGGAGAACCTCCGCTTCAACCCGGGGGAGACCAGCAAGGACGACGCCGAGCGGGGCGCCTTCGCCAACCAGCTCGCCGAGCTCGCCGACGCCTACGTCAGCGACGGGTTCGGCGTCGTGCACCGCAAGCAGGCCAGCGTGTACGACGTCGCGAAGCGGCTGCCGCACGCGGCCGGCGGGTTGGTGCTCACCGAGGTCGAGGTGCTGCAGCGCCTGACTCGTGACCCCCAGCGGCCATACGTCGTGGTGCTCGGCGGGTCGAAGGTCTCGGACAAGCTCGGTGTCATCGAGAACCTGCTCCGCACGGCCGACCGGCTGCTGATCGGCGGGGGGATGGTGTTCACCTTCCTGGCCGCGCAGGGCCACGAAGTGGGCTCGAGCCTGCTCGAGCGCGACCAGCTCGACACCGTCCGCGGCTACCTGGCGACCGCGGCCGACCGCGGCGTCGACGTCGTCCTGCCGACCGACGTCGTGGCCGCCACGGCCTTCTCGGCCGACGCCGACCACGAGGTCGTCCCGGTGGACTCCTTCCCCGCCGACCGGATCGGCCTGGACATCGGGCCGGAGTCGGCGCGGGCCTTCGCCGCGCGGCTCGCCGACGCCGCGACCGTCTTCTGGAACGGGCCGATGGGCGTCTTCGAGATGGAGCCGTACAGCTACGGCACCCGCGCCGTCGCCCAGGCCCTGCTGGACTCCAAGGCCTTCAGCGTCGTGGGGGGCGGGGACTCGGCCGCGGCGGTGCGCACCCTGGGCTTCGACGAGAAGGCCTTCGGGCACATCTCCACCGGCGGTGGCGCGAGCCTGGAGTACCTCGAGGGCAAGACCCTGCCCGGCCTGACCGTGCTCGAGAGCTGAGAGGACCGCCTGTGGCCGCCCGACGTACCCCGCCGACCGGACGTATCCCGCTGATGGCCGGCAACTGGAAGATGAACCTGGACCACCTGTCCGGGCTCAACCTGCTGCAGAAGCTCGACTGGACTCTTAAGGACGCCAAGCACGACTTCGCCGCGGTCGAGGTCGCGGTGCTGCCGCCGTTCACGGCGCTGCGCAGCGTGCAGACGCTCATCGAGGGCGACCGGCTGGAGATCCGCTACGGCGCCCAGGACCTCTCCCCCCACGACTCCGGTGCCTACACCGGTGACGTCTCCGGCGCCATGCTGGCCCGGCTCGGCTGCCGGTACGTGCTCGTGGGGCACAGCGAGCGCCGCCAGTACCACGGCGAGGACGACGCCGTGGTCAACGCGAAGCTACTGGCTGCGTACCGGCACGGCCTGACGCCGATCCTGTGCATCGGCGAGGGGCTGGAGGTGCGGCAGGCGGGTGAGCACGTGGAGCACGTGCTCGCCCACCTGAACGGCGCACTCGACGGGGTCACCGCCGAGCAGGGCCAGACGCTTGTCGTCGCCTACGAGCCGGTCTGGGCGATCGGCACCGGTGAGGTGGCCACGCCCGAGGACGCGCGCGAGGTCTGCTCCGCGACCCGCGGCCGGCTCGCCGAGCGCTGGGGCCAGGACGTCGCGGACACCGTCCGGATCCTGTACGGCGGTTCGGTCAAGGCGTCCAACGTGGCGGCGATCATGGCGCACGAGGACGTCGACGGGGCCCTTGTGGGCGGTGCCAGCCTGCAGCCGGACGAGTTCGCGAGCATCTGCCGCTACCGCAACCACCTGGTCCCCTCGGGCGACGCGGGGTAGGGGTATGTCGTGACCGGGGGCGCACCGCGTACTCTGGGTCACGGTTCTGCACACCACACCGACCCCGAGCCACGCTCGACGACGCCCAGACCCCTCCCGGACGGACTCTCGTGACCGCAGTACGCATCAGCCTGCAGGTGGTGCTCGTGACCACCAGCCTGTTCCAGACCTTGCTCATCCTGCTGCACAAGGGCAAGGGCGGTGGCCTGTCGGACATGTTCGGCGGCGGCGTCTCGTCGAGCCTTGGCGGCTCCTCCGTCGCAGAGAAGAACCTCGACCGTTTCACCATCGCCGTCGCGCTGGTGTGGACCGCCGCAATCGTCGGGCTCGGCCTGATCGAGCGCTTCACCACGAACTAGGACTGGGGACTTCGACATGGCAGGCGGCAACGCGATCAGGGGTAGCCGGGTCGGCGCCGGTCCGATGGGCGAAGCGGAGCGCGGCGACGCGGCTCCCCGCTTCGTCATCTCGTACTGGTGCGCCAACGGGCACGAGACCCGCCCCAGCTTCGCCGAGGAGTCCGGCAGCACCGCACCCGAGACCTGGGACTGCCCGCGCTGCGGCTTCCCGGCCGGGCAGGACCAGGCCAACCCGCCGGCACCGCCGCGGGTCGAGCCGTACAAGACGCACCTCGCCTACGTGAAGGAGCGCCGCAGCGACAGCGACGGCAAGGCGATCCTGGACGAGGCGCTCGAGCAGCTGCGCGGCCGCGGCCTGATCCGCTGACCGCTCGGCGGGCGTCCTCCCGGCGGCCCGCCTCGTCGTGGCGACGGCGCACGCTACGGCGTGCGCCGTTGCTGTTTCGTCCGGTTTCCGCGCCATCGTGGCAACGAGCATCGCTGTGACGACAGGCGTTGCCACGATCGCGCCCATTCCGGCGCAGGGCAGAGTGCACACGCGCGGCGCCATTCCGGCGCAGACCGCACACACGCCGCCGTTCTGGCGCAGACCGCACACGCGCCGCCGTTCTGGCGCAGACGGCACGCGCGCACCGACGTCGCGCCAGGGGCGCCGAGCGTCTCCAGGGGTCAGGGGCTGGCGAGGCGGACGAGCGCGGGGGGCACCTGCGCCGCAGCGGCACGGTCGAGCAGCCACAGGGTCGCGCGCCGGCCGCTGACCGCAGCCGCCGGCGCCTGCACCGCACCGGCCCCGCGCAGCGCCAGGCCGACAGCGGCGGCCTTGTCCTCGCCGCCGACGACCAGCCAGACCTCCTGCGCCGAACAGATCACCGGCAGCGTCAGCGAGATGCGCAGCGGCGGCGGCTTCGGCGAACCGTGCACGCCGATGACGGTGCGCTCGGTCTCGTGAACGCCGGCCATCTCCGGGAACAGCGACGCCACGTGCGCGTCCGGCCCGACGCCGAGCATCAGCACGTCGATCGTCGGCACCCCCTCGCGGGCCCCCTCGCGCCGGGCGGCCTCGGCGAGCTCATCGGCGTACCGCGCCGCCGCCGCGTCGACGTCGTCCCCGTCCGGCCCGTCGCTGGCCGGCATCGGATGGACCCGCTGCGGGTCCAGCGGCAACCGGTGCAGCAGCGCCTCCCGGGCCTGGGTCTCGTTGCGCTCCGGGTCGCCGGACGGCAGGAACCGCTCGTCGCCCCACCAGAGGTCCACGCGGGACCAGTCGACGGCGTCCCGCGCCGGGGACGCGGCCAGCGCGGCCAGGACGCCGGTCCCCACCGAGCCTCCGGTCAGCACGGCGGTCGCGGAGCCGCGCGAGGACTGCGCGTCCACCAGCCGGGTGACCAGGCGGGCGGCCGCGGCCTCGGCGAGCAGCTGCTTGTCGCGGTGGACGACGACCCGCGGCGAGGTGCTCACAGCGCCGTCCCCGGCACGCACACCCGCGGACCGAACGAGCCCGTGCTCCCGAACGAGCCCGTGCTCCCGACCGATCGCGTGCTCACGACCCAGCGCGTGCTCACGACCCAGCGCGTGCTCCCGACCCAGCGCGTGCTCCCGACCGAGCCCTTGGTCACCAACGACCCGCCCGAGAGCCAGCCCGCAGTCACCACCGAGCCACTGCTCACGAGACGTCGTCCGACCCGCTGACCCGCGCCGAGCCCTCCGGCCCCGCTCCGGACGCGCTCGCCGGCTCCTGGTCCGGTGTCGGCGCCTCGCTCGAGGCGGCGCCGGCGGAAGTGCGGCGCGTGCTGGTGCGCCGCCTGGTGCTGCTCGCGGCAGCCCGGCGCTCGGAGGACCCGGACCGGCCGGGCCCCGCGGCGGCCTTCTTGGCGGTGGACCGCTTCGATGCCGCCGATTTGGACCCCGCGGTCTTGGAGGCGGAGCCGCTCTTCGCGGTCGCCTTCGTCGCCGACTCACCCTCGGACGCCGCCCGGCGAGCGGTGCTCTTCTTGGCGGCGCCCTCCGTGGCCGCGGTCTTGGACGCGCTCTGCTTCACGGCGCCGTTCTTGGCCGCGGTCTTCTTGGCGGCGCTCTTCTTGGCGGCGCCGTTCGTCGCGCTGCCGTTCGTCGCGCTGCCGGCCTTGGCCGCCGTCCGCTTGGTCGTGTCCTTCTTCGCCGTGCCCTTCTTGGCGGCGCCGTCGGACGCCTCGGCCTCGCGGCGGTGCTCCGGGTCGGCCGCGGCGATGGCCTCGGTGACCCGCGTCTCGCGCTCCTCATGCTCGCGCGACCGACGCAAGGTCTCCTCCGGCGACGGGGCGACACCCTCCGCGGTCGCCTGCGCGAGGGTCACCGTCCGTCCGGCCTCCAGCCGGGCCAGCCCCTTGGACAGCGTCGCCCAGTAGATTTCGTCGGGGTCCAGGCGCCGCAGCTCCTCGGCCAGGCACTCCGCGAGCGAGCGGCGGGGGAGCGAGATGCGCCGGTCCGGCTGACCCGGCTGGGTCAGGGTGGCGATGGTGCCGTCCGCCCTCACCAGGTCGATGGGGCCGCCGCGGCGTTCCAGCCGCACGCTGAACATGCCGCTGCCCGCAGGGCCACGGGCCCGGGTGACCGGGCAGCGCAGCCGCTCGGCCAGCCAGGCCGCCAGCAGGTCGGTGCTCGGGCTGTCCGAGCCGCCGCTGACCACGATGTGCTCGATCGGCTGGTACGGCGGCTGGTCCAGTGCCGCGGCGAGCAGGCCGCGCCACTTGGTCACCCGGGTCCAGGCCAGGTCCGTGTCGCCGGCCGCGTACCCCTCCTGGCGGCGGTCCAGCTCCTTGCGCGGGTTGCGCCCCATGGCGGCGTCGGTGATCCGCCGCTGCGCCATCTGGCCGATCGAGTCCTCGCTGGGGACCCGCGGCGCCTCGGACGGCCACCAGACGACGAGAGGGGAGTCCGGCAGGAGCAACGGCCTCACGACGCTGTCACCGTGCACGGCCAGCTTGCCGTACAGGCGCAGCACGATGACCTCGCTCGCGCCGGCGTCCCCGCCGACGCGGATCTGGGCGTCCAGCCGGTCGACGCCGCGCCGGTTGCCCTGGACGATCACGATGACCCGGCAGGGGTGCTCGCGGCTGGCGCTGTTGGCCGCCTCGATCGCCTCCTCGGCGCCGACCTCGTCCGTGACGATGACTAGCGTCAGGACCCGCCCGAGGGCGATGGCGCCACCGGTGTCCCGCAGGTCCACCAGCTTGCGCCCGACGGCGCCGGTGGTGGTGCTGGGAAGGTCGATGATCACGGGAGCCTCCACGCCCTTCCGTCACGGGCCATCATCTCGTCGGCGCTGCTCGGGCCCCAGGTTCCGGCCTGGTACTGCTCCGGCTGGCCGCGCTTGGCCCAGAAACGCTCGATCGGGTCCAGGATCCGCCAGGACAGCTCGACCTCCTCGTGCCGCGGGAACAGCGGCGGCTCACCGAGCAGGACGTCGAGGATCAGGCGCTCGTAGGCCTCCGGCGAGGACTCGGTGAACGCGTGCCCGTAGCCGAAGTCCATCGTGACGTCGCGCACCTCCATCGCGGTGCCGGGCACCTTGGACCCGAACCGCATCGTGATGCCCTCGTCCGGCTGCACGCGGACGACCAGCGCGTTGCGCCCGAGCTCCTCCGTGGCGGTCTTCTCGAACGGCAGGTGCGGCGCCTGCTTGAAGACGATGGCGATCTCGGTCACCCGCCGGCCCAGCCGCTTGCCAGTGCGCAGGTAGAACGGCACGTCGGCCCAGCGGCGGGTGTCGATCTCCAGCTTCACCGCGGCGTACGTCTCGGTCGTCGTGTCCCGCGGGATGCCCTCCTCCTCGAGGAAGCCCTTGACCGGCTGGCCGCCCTGCCACCCCCCGGCGTACTGGCCGCGGGCGGTCGAGCTCGCCAGGTCCTGCGGCCGCCGGACGGCGGACAGCACCTTCTCCTTCTCCGCGCGCAGGTCCTGCGCGTCGAACGAGACCGGCTCCTCCATCGCGGTCAGGGCGAGCAGTTGCAGCAGGTGGTTCTGGATGACGTCCCGCGCGGCGCCGATGCCGTCGTAGTAGCCGGCCCGGCCGCCGATGCCGATGTCCTCGGCCATCGTGATCTGCACGTGGTCGACGTAGTGCGCGTTCCAGACCGGCTCGAACATCTGATTGGCGAAACGCAGCGCCAGGATGTTCTGCACCGTCTCCTTGCCGAGGTAGTGGTCGATCCGGAACACCGAGTCCGGCGGGAACACCTTCGAGACGACGTCGTTGAGCTCGCGGGCGCTCGCCAGGTCGTGGCCGAACGGCTTCTCGATGACCACCCGGCGCCAGGTGTCGGGCGACGGCTGGGAGAGCCCGGACCGGGCCAGCTGCTCGCAGACCTGGGCGAAGAAGCGCGGGGGGATCGACAGGTAGAAGGCGTGGTTGCCGCCTGTGCCTCGCTCGATGTCCAGCGCGCGGACCGTCTCCACCAGGTTGTCGAACGCGTCGTCGTCGTCGAAGTTGCCGGGGACGAACCGGAAGCCCTCGGCCAGGTGCCGCCAGACGTCCTCGCGGAACGGCGTGCGGGCGTGCTGCTTCACCGCCTCGTACACGATCTGGCCGAAGTCCTGGTCGGCCCAGTCGCGGCGGGCGAACCCGACGAGCGAGAAGCCCGGCGGCAGCAGACCGCGGTTGGACAGGTCGTACACGGCGGGCATCAGCTTCTTGCGGGCGAGGTCACCCGTGACGCCGAAGATGACCAGGCTGCACGGCCCGGCGATCTTCTGCAGCCGCTTGTCGCGCGGGTCGCGGAGCGGGTTCTCGCGGGCGCCCAGCCGGGCAGGACTCACTTCAGAACCTCCAGCAGCCGGCGCATGCCGGCTTCTCGGTCGAGCAGGTGCAGGTGCAGCACCGGGCGTCCGCGGTCGGCGAGGACCTGAGCGTCGCCCACCGCCTGGGCCACGAGAAGCTGGCCGAACGTGAAGCGTTGTCCCGGCACGTCGAGGTCCCGCGACGGGACGCCCGTGATCTGCAGGTAGACGCCGGTGGCAGGTCCACCCTTGTGGTACTGGCCGGTGGAGTGCAGGAACCGCGGTCCCCACCCGAAAGTGGTCGGCCGGCCGGTCCGCTCGGCCAGAGCCGGGCGGACGCCGGCCAGCTCCGCCTGGGCGGCACGGTTCAGGTAGGCCATCACGGCGAGGTAGCCGCGGTCGGGGTCGAGCGCCGACAGCAGCGCGTCCACGGCGCCCGGCAGGTCACTGACGCCGTTCAGGAGGCCGGGGGTCGAGTGCACCTCGATGGGGCCGTCGACGAACGCCGGCTCGGTGGAGCCGGACGTCCCCTCCAACCTGCCGCGCGCCGCCTTCTTGGCGCTCTCGACATCGGGCTGGTCGAAGGGGTTGATCTCTAACAACCGTCCGGCGACGGCGGTGGCGACCTCCCACAGCAGCAGCTGCGCGCCGAGCGCGCCGGCCACGGTCACCTCGGTCGGCGAGCCCGCGTCGTCCAGCGCGCCGATCGGCTCGGACGTCGGCTCGTCGGCGCCTCCCACGAGGCGAACGGGGAGCACGTCCTGCGCCGGCGCGGCCGCCTCGGGGGCGTCCGGGCCCCCGACGACGACGGGGAGCAGCCCGGTGCCCTGCTTGCCGGTGCTCTCCGCAAGCAGCTGCTCGGCCCAGTCCGCGAAGCCCTTGATCGGCGTGCCGTCGTCGACCAGCAGCACCTTGTCCCGCAAGGGGGAAGTGCCACCCATGGCGGCGCCGAGGACCAGGCCCGGGTTGCCCTCGCCGTCCTCCGCGAGCAGGTCGACGACGACCTCTGCCTCGTCCAGCAGCGCCTCGACGTCCACCCCGGCCAGCCCGCTCGGCACCAGGCCGAACGCGCTCAGGGCGGAGTAGCGGCCGCCGACGTTCGGGTCGGCCAGGACGATGCGGTAGCCGGCCTCGCGGGCGAGGCTCTCCAGCGGCGAGCCAGGGTCGGTGACGACGACGATCCGACCCCGGGGGTCGATGCCGGCGTCCCGGAACGCCTTCTCGTATGCCCGGCGCTGACCGTCGGTCTCGACGGTAGTACCGGACTTGCTCGACACCACGAGCACGCTGCGCTCGAGCCGGTGGCCCAGCGCCCACCGGACGTAGTCCGGGTCGCTGGAGTCGAGCACGGTGATCCGCGCCCGGGCCGTGGCGCAGATGACCTCCGGAGCCAGCGACGAGCCCCCCATCCCGGCGAGGACGACGTGGTCGACGCCCTCCGCGGTCAGCTCGTCGCGGATCGCGGCGATCTCGCCGAGAAGGGGCCGCGAGCTGCGGGAGAGGCCGACCCAGGAGAGCCGGACCGCGGACTCCGACTCCGCCTCAGGACCCCACAGCGTGGGGTCCTGGGCGAACAGCCGAGAGGCGAACCGCTCCTGGACCAGCGAGGGGACGTGCGCCCGGACCGCCTCGGCGGCTTGCCCCGACGCGGTCACCTCCAGCTGCGCAGCGCCCTCCTCGCCGGCCCAGGTGAGCAGCCAGCCACTGGGCTGTTCGGTCACTGGCCGCCCTCCTCGGCCGACTCCGAGGAGGCGGCGCGGGCGAGCTGGTCGTTCACGGTGGCGTTGAGCTCGTCCCAGCTCTTGTCGAACTTCGAGACGCCCTCGCGCTCGAGCTGGTCGGTGACCTCGCTGTAGGAGATGCCGAGCCGCTCCAGCGCGTCGAGCTGCTCGCGCGCCTCGTCGTACCGCCCGCGCACGCTGTCGCCCGTGATCTCGCCGTGGTCGGCGAAGGCGTCCATCGTCGCGTGCGGCATGGTGTTCACGGTGCCGCTGGTGATCAGCTCGGTGACGTACATGGTGTCGGGGTACGACGGGTCCTTGACGCCGGTCGACGCCCACAGCGGGCGCTGGGGGTTGGCCCCGTCGTCGGCGAGCACCTGCCAGCGCGGCGTCGAGAAGACCTCCTCGTACGCCTGGAAGGCCAGGCGGGCGTTGGCGATGGCGGCCTTGCCGCGCAGGGCCTTGGCCTCGTCGGTGCCGATGGCGTCGATCCGCTTGTCGTACTCGGTGTCGACCCGGGAGACGAAGAAGGACGCGACCGAGTGGATCGTGCTGAGGTCGCGGCCGGCCTCGCGCGCCTGCTCCAGGCCGGTCAGGTACGCCTGCATCACGCCGCGGTAGCGGTCCAGGGAGAAGATCAGCGTGACGTTGACGCTGATGCCCTCGCTGGTGGCCTGGGTGATCGCCGGAAGGCCCTCGACGGTCGCCGGGATCTTGATCATCACGTTCGGCCGGTCGACCGCCTCGTACAGCGCACGCGCGGTCTCGATCGTCTTGCCGGTGTCGTGGGCGAGCCGGGGGTCGACCTCGATCGAGACGCGACCGTCGACGCCGTTGGTGCGGTCGTAGATCGGACGCATCACGTCGCAGGCCTCGCGGACGTCGGACGTGGTGAGCTCGAAGACGGCGCGGTCGACGTCCTTGCCGCCGGCCGCGATCTCACGCAGCTGGTCGTCGTAAGCGTCGCCCTTCGCCAGCGCGCTGGCGAAGATCGTCGGGTTCGTCGTGACGCCCACGACGGACTTGTTGTCGATCAACCGCTGCAGGTCGCCGCTGCGCAGCAGCTCACGCGACAGGTCGTCGAGCCAGATGGAGACACCCTGCTCTGACAGCTGGGCGAGTGCGTCGGTCATGTCGGTCCTCCCGGACGCTGGTGGTTGGCTGGAGTCGGTGCGGGCTCAGGCGGGGCGGTCGCCCGTGCCGGCGGTGGTGGGCGCGGAGGTCTGCTGCTCGCCGCCCGGACGGACGTCGCGACCGGCCTCCGAGATGCTCTCGCGGGCGGCGGCGGCCACGGCGTCCGCGGTGATGCCGAACTCGCGGAAGATCGTCTTGTAGTCGGCCGAGGCGCCGAAGTGCTCCAGGGAGACGATCCGGCCGGCGTCGCCGACCACCTCGCGCCAGCCCTGGCCGACCGCGGCCTCGACGCTGACCCGCGCCCGGACGGACGGGGGCAGCACCTCGTCCCGGTACTCGCGGGGCTGAGCGGCGAACCACTCCCGGCACGGCATCGAGACCACGCGGGCGCGGATGCCGTCGGCCTGCAGCTTCTCGCGCGCCTCGACGGCGAGCTGGACCTCGGAGCCGGTGGCCACGAGCACGACTTGGGGGTCACCGCCCTCGGCCTCGGCCAGGACGTAACCGCCCTTGGCGACGCCCTCGGCGGAGGCGAACTTGCCCTCGCCGCGGTCGAGTACCGGCAGGTTCTGCCGGGTCAGCGCCAGGCCGGCGGGGCGGTCCTTGTGCTCCAGGATCGTCCGCCAGGCCCACGCGGTCTCGTTGGCGTCACCCGGCCGGACGACGTCCAGGCCCGGGATGGCGCGCAGTGCGGCCAGGTGCTCCACGGGCTGGTGGGTCGGGCCGTCCTCGCCGAGCCCGATCGAGTCGTGGGTCCAGACGTAGGTCACCGGCAGCTGCATGATCGCCGCGAGGCGCACCGCCGGGCGCATGTAGTCGCTGAACACCAGGAAGGTGCCGCCGTAGGGGCGGGTGAGGCTCTGCAGCGCGATGCCGTTGAGGATCGAGCCCATCCCGTGCTCGCGGATGCCGAAGTGCAGCGTGCGGCCGTAGGGGCCGCCCTGCCAGTCCTTGGTCTGCCGGTCGGACGGGATGAAGGACGGCTCGCCCTCCATCGTCGTGTTGTTGCTCTCGGCGAGGTCGGCCGAGCCGCCCCACAGCTCGGGCAGCGCCGGCGCCAGGGCGGTCAGGACGTTGCCGGACGCCTTGCGGGTCGCCATGCCCTTGGGGTCGGGGTCGAAGGTCGGCAGCGCGTCGGTCCAGCCGTCCGGCAGCTCCCGAGCCGTGAGCCGGTCGAGCAGCTTCGCGCGGTCGGCGTTGGCCTCGCGCCAGGACTGATACTTCCCGTTCCACTCCTCGTGCAGCCGCGCACCCTTGTCCACGACCGAGCGGGCGTGCGACAGGACCTCGTCGCTGACCTCGAACGTCTTGTCCGGGTCGAAGCCGAGCAGCCGTTTGGTGGCCGCTACCTCCTCGTCGCCGAGGGCGGAGCCGTGGGACTTGCCGGTGTTCTGCTTGTTCGGGGCAGGCCACCCGATGATCGTTCGCAGCTGGATGAACGAGGGCCGGCCGGTCTCGGCTTTGGCGGCCTCGATCGCGGCGAGCAGCGCGTCAACGTCCTCGACGTACTCGCTGCCCTGCTTCCAGTCGACGGTCTGGACGTGCCAGCCGTAGGCCTCGTAGCGCTTCGCGACGTCCTCGCTGAACGAGATGTCGGTGTCGTCCTCGATCGAGATCTGGTTGCTGTCGTAGATCAGGACGAGGTTGCCGAGCTGCTGGTGGCCGGCGAGCGAGCTGGCCTCCGACGTCACGCCCTCCATCAGGTCGCCATCCGAGGCCAGCACGTACACGTGGTGGTCGAACGGGCTCTCGCCGGGCGAGGCGTCCGGGTCAAGCAGGCCGCGCTCGCGGCGGGCGGCCATCGCCATGCCGACCGCGCTGGCCACGCCCTGGCCGAGCGGGCCGGTCGTGATCTCGACGCCGCGGGTGTGCCGGTACTCGGGGTGGCCGGGGGTCTTGGAGCCCCAGGTCCGCAGCGCCTGCAGGTCGGACAGCTCCAGGCCGTAGCCGGACAGGTACAGCTGGATGTACAGCGTGAGGCTGGAGTGGCCGCAGGAGAGCACGAACCGGTCGCGGCCCAGCCACTGGTCGTCGTTCGGGTCGTGGCGCATCACGTCGTGGAAGAGCAGGTACGCCACCGGCGCCAGGCTCATCGCCGTGCCCGGGTGGCCGTTGCCCACCTTCTGCACCGCGTCGGCCGCGAGCAGCCGGACGGTGTCGACGGTGCGGACGTCGACGTCGCTCCACCCGGCTCGGGTGGCTACGGGAGCGGACAGCTCCGCGGATCGGGTGGACGTCGTCTGATCGCTCACGTGATGTTCCTCTCGCGGACGTTCGTGGTGGGGTTACCGCTCGCCTCCCGGGCGGCGCGGGGCGACGCTGCCCGTGCTGCCGTCGAGCCTAGTCCTGCCCCCGCAAGGCGCACACGGAGCGGTATCCGGCCTGCTCAGGGGGCACTTTGGCGCGTGTGCGAGGGTGCCCGCCGCCGCGTCGGTGCGGCGTCGGTCAGGTGCGCCGGAGGTCCCGGCGTAGCATGGACGCCGAACGGCGCGCCGGGGAGCGGCGGGCGACCTGCGCACCTGAGGATCTTGTGACCACGACGGACCACCGCACGGGGCTGGCGCTTGCGCCGTCCCGCCGAACCGTCGCCGCGACCCTGCACGGGTACGTCGCCCTCACCAAGCCACGGATCATCGAGACGCTGCTCGTCACGACGGTGCCCACCATGTTCCTGGCCGCGAACGGGCTGCCGCCCGCGTGGCTGGTCCTCGCGACCCTGTTCGGCGGGATCCTGGCGGCGGGCAGCGCGAACACCCTGAACTGCTACCTCGACCGCGACATCGACCAGGTCATGCACCGCACTCGCAACCGGCCGCTGGCCACCGGCGCGGTCTCACCGCGCGAGGCGCTGGCGTTCGGGCTCGTGCTCGGTGTGGCGTCCGTGCTGTGGCTCGGCGTGGCCGTGAACTGGCTGTCGGCCGGCCTGGCGCTGGGGGCGATCGCGTTTTACGTGCTCGTCTACACGATGGTGCTCAAGCGCCGGACGCCGCAGAACATCGTCTGGGGCGGTGCCGCGGGCTGCATGCAGGTGCTGATCGGCTGGGCCGCCGTCACCGGCTCGCTGAGCTGGGCGCCGTTCGTGCTGTTCCTCGTGATCTTCCTGTGGACGCCGCCGCACTACTGGCCGTTGTCCATGCGGTTCGAGGACGACTACGCGGCCGCGGGGGTGCCGATGCTGCCGGTCGTGGCCTCCGACGTCGCGGTCGCCCGTCGGGTGGTGGCCTACTCCTGGGCGATGGTGGGCGCCTCGCTGCTGCTCGTCCCGGTCGCCCCCACCGGGCCGGTCTACGCCGTTTGCGCGGTGGTGCTCGGCGCCGTGTTCCTCGTCGAGGCGCACCGCCTGCTGGCCCGCGCGCGCGCCGGCGTCGTGGGGTCGCGGCTGAACCCCATGCGGCTGTTCCACTTCTCGATCACGTACGTGTCGCTGCTGTTCGTCGCCGTCGCCGTGGACCCGTTCCTGCGCTTCTGACCGGTCCGGGCAGGTCGAGCTCCACGCAGGTGCCGCCGCCGTCCGGGGTGGCGATCGTCAGCTCGCCGCCGCTGGCGTGCGCGGTCCACTGGGCGATGCTCAGCCCCAGCCCGGTGGAGCCCGCGCCGGACAGCCCGCGTGCCAGGGCCTCCTCGGGGTCCTCGATGCCGGGGCCCTCGTCGGCGACCACGATCCGGGCCCCGCCGCCGCGTCGCGCGGACACGGCCACCCGCAGCGGCGTGCCGTCCTCGGTGTGCGCGAAGACGTTGCCGAGCAGGGCGTCCAGTGCCTCGGACAGCTCCTCCGCCGGCGCCGCGACCTCGAGCGGGCCCGCGCCCAGGTCGACGTCCATGTGCCGCTGCTCCTCGACCGCCAGCATGCTCCAGAACTCGGCCCGTTCGGTCACCACGGCGACCGCGTCGCAGCGCCGCTCGCCCGGGGTCTCGGGGGAGCGAGCCTCGCGGATGACGGCGTCGACCGTCCGCTCGAGCTCGGTCAGCAGCCCGGCGACGCGGGTGCGCTCCTCGTCGTCCAGGAGCGAGTCCGCGCTCAGCCGCAGGGCCGTGAGCGGGGTTCGGAGCCGGTGCGCGATGGTGCCTGCACGCTCCCGCTCTCGTTCCAGGAGCTGGCTGATCCGGTCCGCCAGCTGGTTCAGCGCCTGACCCACCGCCACCACCTCGGGCGGGCCGCTCGGCTCCACCCGCTCGTCCAGCCGGCCGTCCGCCAGGTCGGCCGCCGTCGCCGCCAGCTCGCGGATCGGCCGGACGAAGGAGCGGCCCAGCCGGTCCGCCGTCAGGGTGGCGAGCACCACCAGCATGACGCCCAGCAGGGCGAGGACGACGTAGCTGCGCGCCAGCCCCCGATGCAGCCGGTCGGTGGTGACGAGGACCTGCAGGACGTCGGGCGGCCCCTGCGCACGGAACACCGGGACGACCAGCTCACGGCCGTCCGGGACGTCGACCACCGTCGTCCGGCCCTGCCCGCGCGCGAACCGGACGGCGGGGGTGTCGGTCCGCTGGCGCGCCGCGGCCGCCGCCTCGCCGGGCACGCTCCCGCCGCTGGCGCGGTCCAGGGCGGCGCGCGCGCCGCCGACCGACTGCTCGTACGCCGTCAGCGCGTCGCGCACCTCGGCGGTGCTCGTGGCGCTGCCGATGACGGTGGCCAGGTCCTGGGCCGCCACGCTCGCCGCGACGGTGGCCTCGTCGGTGGTGATCTTGTGGAGCCCCGCGCCGAGCGCCACGAGCAGCGCCACGACGACGCAGGAGGTCGCCGCGGCCGCGAGCCAGATGACGCTGCGCCGCACGGCTCAGGCCCCGCCGTCGTACGCCGGGTCGACCAGCCGCACACCGACGCCGCGCACCGTGCGCAGCAGTCGCGGGTGGTCGGCACTCTCGCCCAGCTTCCGGCGCAGCCAGGACAGGTGGACGTCCACGGTCTTGTCCGCGCCGCCGTACGGCATGTTCCACACCTCCGCGAGCAGCTCGCGCTTGGTCACCACCTCGCCGGGCCGTGACGCCAGCACCGCGAGCAGCTCGAACAGCTTGGGCGTGAGCTCAACCGGGGCACCATCGAGCGTGACCGTGCGGGTCCGGACGTCCACCGTCAGCGGGCCGACCCGCAACGGGCCCTCGCGCTCGCCCGTCGCGGCCCGGCGCAGCACCGCCCGGATCCGCGCGTCCAGCTGCGGTGCCCCGAACGGCTTGACCAGGTAGTCGTCCGCGCCGGCGTTGAGGGCGTCCACCACCGAGCCCTCCGTGTCGCGTGCGGTGATCACGACCACCGGCACGGTGCTGACCGCACGCAGCATCCGCAGTACCTCGACACCGTCCAGGTCCGGCAGCCCGAGGTCCAGCAGGACGATGTCCGGCCGGTTGTCGAGCGCGTTCTGCAGCCCGCCGAGCCCGGCCGACGCGCTCGCCACGGTGTGTCCGAGGCCGGACAGGGCGCGGGTCAGGGTGACGCGGATGGCCGCGTCGTCCTCGATGAGCAGCACGGAGGGCACGAAATGGACGATAGGTAGTGGAACCCCAGTCTGGGGGGTCTTGGCCGAAGTTAGCGCCTCGTTAACGCCTGATCGCTTTACTAAGAAGCGTGAGACGACGACTCGGACGAAGCAGCGCCGTCGTGGGCTCGTGGCTGGCCTTCACCGGTGTCGCGACCGCGGTGGGACTCGCCGCCGTCGACCTGGTGGCCGACCCCCTGCAGGCGAGCACGTCAGCCGGCCAGGCCGGCGCCCAGGTGGCCGCCGGCGGGGTCGTGGTGCCCCTGGAGGACGCCGGCGCCGAGCCGTCGACCCCGAGCTCGCCCACGACGTCGGCCCCGACGACCCAGAAGTCTCCGCAGAAGTCGACGCAGAAGTCCACCGCGAAGTCGTCCTCGAAGTCTGCCTCCAGCAGCTCCGCGGCGCGTCGGGCCAAGCAGGCGAAGAAGAAGGCGACGTCCGCGGCGGCACGCGTGGCCGAGCCCGCCCAGCGGGCCGGGTCCGGGTCCGCCCGCGCGGCGAGCGGCGGGCAAGCGGACGACCGGCCGGCTGCTGCGGCCGCAGACGCACCGGCCGCGCCCCGCGCCCGCTCGCCCAAGCGCCGGGAAGCCGCCTCGCCCGCGAAGGCCCCGCGCAAGAAGCGCGTCGTCGCCGCTGCGCCGGAGCGGCCGGTGCACCGCAAGCCGGTCCGCAAGCGGACCCCGAAGCCGGCGCCATCCAGCTCCTCGCACTCGCCCCGCCCGTCGTCCAGCTCGCCGACCACGGCCACCGAGGCTCGGTCGCGGACCTTCAAGACCGAGGGCGGCAGCGCCACCGCCCGGTGCACAGGCCGCACGGTCCGGCTGACCTCCTGGTCACCGTCGGGCGGGTTCTGGGTCAAGGACGCGCAGCCGGGCGGCAACCGCGCGCGGGTGGAGTTCGAGTCCGACGAGGTGCGGATCAGGGTGCAGATCCGCTGCGCCGGTGGCGTCCCCACGGCCTCGGTCGAGCGCAAGACCTGACCCAACGCCCGGTCGGCGAGCACCCACTCGACGACGTCGGCTTGCGCGGGATCGCCGCCATCGTGGCAACGAGCTGCGCTGGCAGGACGCTCGTTGCCACAATCGCGCGGATCCTGCGCGAACCCCTTCGCTCGGTGCGCCGATCCCGCCGCGTGCTGGTGCTCGCGGGTCAGGCGCCACCGCCAGTCACCACGGGCGCCGTCCGGTCACCGCGGACTCCAGCAGCGGCGGCACCAGGTGCCGCCACCGCGGTCGCCAGGCATACAGCGCCGCGAGCCGCAGCGTGGTCAGGGCGCGGTGCGCGTCCACCCGGGCGAGCACGGCGGGCGCGGGATCGAGCGCGGCGAGGAAGTCAGCGGCCGCCGCCGCGGCCCGGGCCGGCGTCAGCAGCTGCTGCGCCTGGCGCAGGTCGAGGTGCACCAGGACGTTGGCGACGTCGCCCGCGGGGTCACCCGCCGAGAGCGTGTCGCAGTCGATCAGCCCCATCCGCCGGCCGTCCCACAGCAGCTGCTGGTCATGCAGGTCGCGGTGCACCGGCACCGCCGGTGCCGGGGGCAGGGCGAGCACCCGCTCGCACACCGGCTGCCACCCGGACTCCGGGAGGAAGCCGGCGTCGACGGCCGGACCCACCAGCCGCATCACCGAGTCGATCTCCTCGGGCGCGGTCCACCGGACCAGCCCGCTGGGATGCGCGGAGTGCAGCGCCGCGGCGACCGTCCCGGCGGCCCGCCAGGCAGCGCGCAGCGTGGCCTGCGGGGTGGCCGGGTCGCGGCCGAGCTCGAGCAGGGTCGACCCCTCGACCGGCGCCAGGACGGCCGTGCCGGCTCCGGTGTCCACCGGCTCCACCGGCGGCACCACCGCCACCGAGCCGACCAGCCGGGCCGCCGCGGACATGCCCAACGCGACGCTCTCGATCCGGCGTGGGCGGACGTGCTTGACGAAGTGCCCGTCGGCGCGGCGGACCACGGCCCTGCGCTCGGCTCGGTGACCCAGCAGCCGGGCACCCGGGGAGGCGAGCTCCTCCTGCAGTGCGGTCAGCCGGCGGTCCGCGCCGCCGAGGTGCACCAGGACGTCACCGGACACCCGGGCGGGTGTGCGGGCGTATCGCGCCGTGGCCTCCGTGAGGTGGGCCGGATCGGCCCACCACTGGCCGGCGAGGACGACGTCCTCGAACCGCAGCTCCAGCAGCACGTGCCCCGGCCCGCGCGGCCACGCCCTGTTGACCTCGAGCGGTCCGGTGCCGGGAACGTCGACGACGTCCGGCGGGAGGCCTGTCGTCCGGGTGGCCATCACTGCGCCACCTCCCGCAGCGCCGCACGGACCCGTTGGCGCACCAGGGCAGGCCAACCCGGCATCCGGTATCGGAACGGCTCCACGCTGCGCTGCAGCAGAGCCAGGGCGACCAGGGCCGGCAGGCGGGACAGGTCACCGGGGTGGCCGCCGGCGGCCACGTAGCCGTCGAGCAGCAGTCCGGCCTGGCTGCGGGCCGCCGCGGCGTCCAGGCCGGGGACGGCCGCCCGCGCGTGCGCCATCCAGGACGCCACGTCCGCCAGCGGCTCGTCCACCCGCGAGCGGTCGAGGTCGATCAGGACCGCGCCGGAGGGTGCCAGCACCACCTGCTCGGCGTTGAGGTCGCCGTGGACCAGGACCTGCCGGGACGGCGGGTCCGCGAGCTCGGCGAGCACGAGCCCGAGGCAGCGCTGCGCGTCGGCCGCGGCCGCCGGCAGCACCGTACGAATGGCGCGCAGCGCGTGCAGTCCGGTGCTCACCGGGTCGGCGCCGGGCCACGCCGACGGGGCCGGCGTCGCGTGCAGGCTGGCGAGCGCGGCCCCGACGTCCGGCAGGCTGGGGCCGGCGGTGGCGGGGTCGAGCGTGGTGCCGGCGACCCACCGGGAGAGGAAGACCTCGCGTCGGCCGTCGACGGCGAGCAGGGGAGCCACCCGCGCTCCCGCGCCGGAGGCCTGCCGCAGTGCGGCCACCGCATGGTCGAGGGCAGGGCGCCGGACCGCCTTGGCCACCCCCCAGGGAGTGCCGTCGACGTCGATCCGGCCGACCCAGCGCCGGCCGGGCTTGTACCTCAGCTCACGGACCGACACGCGGGCCGTCAGGTCGCTGGGGCCGTCCGCCTCGGAAAGGTCGAGGCGGCGTAACCAACGGCGGCTCTCCAGCAGCACCTTCGGCACGCCGGGCAGGCGCAGGTCGGAGCCGGCGGGTGCGACGGCGACCATCGCCGCGTGGTCCACGCGAGGGCTCCAGGCCCGCACCCGGCGCGAGGGCTTCCGCGTCTGGGTGGCGACGGGGGAGGGCCCGCCGCGGTCGTGCGACCAGGCCCGCACGTAGCCCAGCGAGCTGCCGGCGTCGGTCTTCACCTGCACCGACGCGACCACGCTCGTGCCGGGCTTGTACCGGACGTAGTCGACACTGGTGGCGCTGAGCCTCAGGCCGCACGCCCCCACGGCGCCTGCCACCTGCTCGTGGACCGCCTCCGGGTCCAGGACCAGCGCCAACCCGGGCAGGCCCGCGTCGGCTCGCACCAGGTCGACGTCATCGCGCTCCAGCATGGAGATCCCCCCTGTCGGCGTCGAGGTCGGTCGTTGCGTCTCCCGTCGTCTGCCGAGTCACCTCGACCACCCGCCCCTCGTGCACCCGGACGACCAGGTCGCAGTCGCGAACGGCCTGCGGGTCGTGCGAGATCACGAAGGTGGTGCGGCCCCGGGTCAGCCGGTCGAGCGCCTCCACCACGCGCGACCCCGTGGTGACGTCCAGGCCGGTGATGGCCTCGTCGAGGACGACCAGCGGTGCGTCGCGCAGCATGGCGCGCGCGATCGCGACCCGCTGGCGCTGCCCGCCGGACAGCGTCGAGCCGCGCTCGCCGAGCACCGTGTTGTAGCCCTCCGGCAGCCGGACGGCGAACTCGTGCACATTGGACAGGACGGCGGCCCGCTGGACCTCCTCGTCGCTGGCGCCCGGCCGGCCGAGCCGGATGTTCTCGCGCAGGCTGGCGGCGAAGAGCACCGTGTCCTGCGGCACGACGGCGACCTGTGAGCGGAGCGAGGCCAGGGTCAGGTCCCGGACGTCCTGGCCGTCGACGAGCACCCGGCCGGCGACCGGGTCCTGCAGCCGGACCAGCAGGCTGACCAGCGTCGACTTGCCGGAGCCGGAGCGGCCGACGAGCCCGACCCGGCTGCCCGCGGGGACGTGGAGCTCGACGTCGTGCAGCACCGTGTGCCGGCCGTCCCACGAGGCGGACACGCCCTCGAACCGGACGTCCCCGGCGAACCGCCGGGCCTTGCGCGCGTCGGGACGCTCGGCGACGTCGGGAGCCTCGTCGGCGAGGTCGAGGATGCGCTCCCCGGAGGCCGCGGCCTTGGCGAGGCGTCCGGTGTACTTGGCCAGGTCGCGCAGCGGCTTGAAGGCGCTCTTGAGGTAGTTCAGGAACACGATCAGCTCACCCGGGCTGAGCTGCCCGGCGACCACGCGACTGCCCCCGGCGAACAGGATCACCGCGGTGGCCAGCCCCACCAGCAGGTCGGTCTTGCGCTCCAGGCCAGCGGACAGCCGGGCCCCACGCACGCCGTCGCGCAGGCTGCCTGCGTTGCTCCGGCCGAACTGCCGCCCGAGCTCCGCCTCGAGCCCGTAGCTCTGGACGACGTGGATGGCGCCCAGCGTCTCGGCCACCGTCCCGGCCAGCTCGCCCTCGCGGCGCCGCTGGTCGCGGGCGGCCGTGGTGATCCGCCGGGACTGCCGGCTGCTGGTGACGAGGAACAGGGGGAGCGCGGCCAGCAGGACCGCGCCCAGCAGCGGGTCGAGCCACAGCATGACCCCTGCCATGCCGACCAGGGTGATGACGTTGCCCGCGAGCGGCAGGGCCGCCGTGATGGCGACGTCCTGCACCCTCCCGACGTCACCGATCAGGCGGTTGAGCAGGTCGCCGCTGCGCGCCGTCGCGTGGAACCGCAGCGACAGGGCGAGCAGGTGCTGGTACAGGTCGCTGCGCACGCTCGTCATCGCCCGGTTGCCCGCGCTGGCCAGGGCCACGGTCGACAGGTAGGACGCCCCGGCCCGCAGGGCGGCGAAGGCCACGACCGCCGCGGCGCACATCGCGAGGAACGGCACCAGGTCGGCGTTGCGCCGGGCCGGGTCGACCACCGCGTTGAGGACCCAGGCGAGCGGCCAGGGCTCCATCAGCCGGAAGCCGACGTCGGCCAGCAGGGCCAGGACCCCGCCGACCATCAGCCGACGGTGCGGCCGCAGGTAGGGCTGGAGGTACAGCCAGGTCCGCCGAAGCCCTGGCCAGGCCGCCCGCAGCTCCTTCGCGCCCTCGACGCCGCCCTTGGACCGACGCCGGCCGGTCCCGCGGCTCATCCCGCCACCTCCAGAGCGGGGCCCGCGAGGGCCAGCCCGACGGCGCGGTCGACGACGTGCTCCCAGCGGTGCCGCTGGACGGCCAGGCGCCGCGCCCGGTTCCCCAGCCGGTGCCGCAGCGCGGTGTCCTGCGCCAGCGCGCACAGCGCCTGCCGCAGCGCGGCGGGGTCCCCGGGCGGGACGAGCAGCCCAGCGGGCTCGCCGTCGACGTCCAGCAGCTCGCGCAGCTGGCCGACGTCGCTGGCGACGACCGGCAGCCCGGCGGCCAGGTACTCGAAGACCTTGAGCGGCGAGAAGTAGTCCTGCTCGGGGTCGTCGTACGGTGCGACGGCGACGTCGAACTCCTGCAGCGCCGCCGGGACCACCTCCGGCGCGACGGCGCCCACCAGCTCGACCCGGTGCGCCAAGCCGAGGTCGCGGGACTGCGCGGCCAGCGCCTCCGCCTGCGGACCGTGGCCGACCAGCCGCAGCCGGGCGGTCGGGTCGCTGACGGCCAGGCCGGCGAAGGCGTCCACGAGGACCGAGGTGCCGTGCCAGGGCTTCAGGGTGCCGACGAAGCCGACGGTGAAGGGCCGGGCCGGTCGGGCGCCGGGCCGGATCCGGTCGGTGTCGACCCCGTTGGGCAGGACGTGCACGGCGCCCGCGGCGGCACCGGCCGAACGCGCCCACCGGGCCACCGGCTCGCTGACCGCGGTCACCGCCGTCGCGGAGGCCAGCGCGTCGCGGGCCACCGCCTCGGCGCCGGCCCGGTCCACCAGGCCGCGGTGCAGGGCCTGCTCCTGGACGAGTGGGGCGTTGACCTCGAGCACCGACGGCGTCCCCACGAGCAGTGGCTCGACGTCCGCGCGGTCGGCGGCGGCGCGCGACCACAGCGAGTACCGCTCGTACACGAGGTCCCAGGGGCCCTCCTCGACGACGCGGCGCTGCAGCGCGACCGCGGCGCGTCGGGCCGAGGCCTCGCGGCCGGCGAGGTCGTCGGCGCCGGCCGGCACCAGCGACCGGACCCGGACGCTGCGCACGCCCGCGGGAGCAGTGCCCCCGAGCCGGGTGCAGTACAGCGTCACATCGTGGCCGCGAGCCACGAGGACCCGCAGCACCTCCTGGACGTGCACCGACGCGCCCTTCTGCCCGAAAACGGGCACGCCCGGGTCGGCGCAGACGTAGGCGATCCTCATCGCACGACCTCCGTCGATCGGGGCAGGACGCAGGCGCGGTCGAGCTGGCGCAGCCTGCGGGCCTGCACGTGGACGTCGAAGCTGGTCTCCACCAGCGAGCGGGCGGTGCGGGAGAGCCGGCTGCCCAGCGGCCGGTCGGTGACCAGCCGTTCGATCGCCGCGGCGAGCGCCACGGCGTCGTGCTGGGGCACGAGCAGGCCGGTCTCCTCGTGCCGGACGACCTCGGGGATCCCGGTGACGTCGGTCGAGATGGACGGCGCACCGGCAGCCATGGCCTCCAGCAGCACGGTCGGCAGGCCGTCCCGGTTGCCGTCCGGGCCGACGACGCAGGGCGCCGCGAACACCGCCGCGCGGGCGAGCAGGCCGCGCACCTCGGTCTGCGGCAGGGGGCCGGGCAGGTCGACGACGGAGGCGAGGCCGAGCCGGTCGCGCTGGGCGCGCAGCTCGCCGGCCAGGGCGCCGTCGCCGGCGATGACGGCGCGGACCTCGGGGTTGCGCTCGTGCACCAGCGCCATGGCGTCCAGCAGGACGTCGAAGCCCTTCTTCTCGACCAGCCGGCCGACGGCCACGACGAGCGGCGCGCGGTCGGCCGGGTCGCTCCAGGCCGCGTGGGTGAGGTCGAGGCCGTTGTAGACCCGGTGGACGCGGTCGGCGTCCGGGCCGTAGGTCTCGCGCAGGTGGTCCAGGTTGTAGTCGCTCACGGTCACGACGTGGTGCGCCCCGGAGAGCTTGCGGCGCAGGTCCTGCGGGTCCACGGACTCGTGGTAGATGTCCTTGGCGTGCGCCGTGAAGGAGTACGGCACGCCGCTCAGCAGACTCGCCAGCCGGGCCACCGTGGTGGCCACCGACGCGAAGTGCGCGTGCAGGTGGCCGATCCCACGCTGGCGGACCAGCTCGGCTAGGCGCACGGCCTGGACGGCGTCAACGGCCTCGGCCTGGAGCAGCTCGTCGAGGTGCGCGGTCACCGCCTGCCGGGTCGAGCGGGCCTCGCGCAGGGTGCGCCAGGCCTCGGACGCCGATCCGCTCGACGGCAGGTAGGTGACCGGCGCGCGCAGCTGGGCCAGGGCGGCGTGGAACCGCCCGTCGACCGGCTGCCGCAGGGAGATGACCTCCAGCCGCTCGCCGGCTGCCTCGCGGGCCAGCAGCTCACCGAGGATGAAGGTCTCGGAGAACCTCGGGTACATCTTCAGGACGTAGGCCGTGACCGGCTCGGGCTGGTCGGGGAACGGGACGGGCTCAAGAGACGGCACGGTGGCTCCTTCGGACGGCGCCCGCCAGGAGGCGGCGGGCGTTCTGCTGGACACGGTCGAGACCGCGAAGGTCGATGCCGGCGGGCCGGGCGTGGACCCGGTGGACGGCGCCGCGCAGCCAGTCGCCGACGGCCTGCGCGGTGGCCTGCTGGGGCTCGAGGACGTCGACGGCGCCGAGCCGGGCGAGGGCCTGGGCCCGCACCTGCTGCTCGCGCCGCGGGACGACCCGGGGGACGACGAGGGTCGGCAGGCCGCGGGCCATGGACTCGCAGACCGCGTTGTAGCCGCCCATCGTGACGACGGCGCTCGCCTGGTCGAGCAGGGCGTCCAGGCCCGGCACCATCCGGTGGACCTCGATCTCCGGCCGCCCGGCGGCGACGATCTCGACGAGGGTGTGGTCGGCCTGCGGCATGTCCGGACCAGTGACGACCACGGCGCGGTGCCCGGCGGGCAGCTCGGCCGCGGCCACGGCCGCCGCGAGCGCCACGCCGTCGCAACCGCCACCGACGGTCCCCACGACGAACGGGCCATCCGGGTGGGGGGCGCGGTTGGCGCGTACCGGGGAGGTCAGGTAGCCGGTGTGGTGGACCGGCACGGGGAGCGGTCCGTCCACCGTGAGCTGGCTCTCGACGTCGTGGACCTGCGGGTCGCCGTACACCCACACCTCGTCGTACCAGGCCGCGAGGGCTGCGGAGGAGTCGTCCTCCCGCCACTCGCTGAGGGTTCGATGCGGCTCGTCCAGGATGTCCCGCAGCCCCAGGACGACCCGGGTCCCCCCTCGGCTGCGCAGCCGCTCCAGGACGCCGTCGAGCTCGTAGCCGACGCCGCGCGGGTGCTTGTCGACGATCAGCAGGTCGGGGTCGAGCTCCAGCAGCGCTGCCTCGGCCACCCGGCCGCGCAGCCGCAGCAGGTCGTCCGCGGCGAGCTCGAGGTGGCGAGCCCGGTAACGGCCGGCCGGGTCCTTGGCGAGCGCCGGGAGGCCGAGGACCTCACAGCCGGCCGGGCGGGGCAGGACGGATGCGGACGGGGTGCCCGTCAGCAGCAGGATGTCGGCGCCCAGCGGTGCCAGCGCGGAGGCGATGGCCAGGTTGCGGCGCACGTGGCCGAGACCGACGGCGTCGTGCGAGTACAACGCGATCCGTAGCCGGTGTGGCGAGATGTTCATGGCCTTCGTCGCCCCCTCGTGTGGTGTGGAGCACCACGCTCACGCCGGCACCGCTAACGGGGTGCTAAGCGCTCCTCAACGCTCGCGAGGACGTGGGATGGACGACCGGTGAACGCCGCCAGGCATCACGTGCTCACCAGCGGCGCCGTTGCTCATGGGGGACGCCGCTTTCCGGGGCATTCGGCGTCGTTAGCGGCGTTGCTCGTGTGTACGCCGGTGTGTTGGGCAGCCGTGTTTTGCGCAGACGTTGGCTCAGGGGGGACGGCGGTGCGCTGGGGTAGCCGTGGTGGCTCAGCGGGGCTGGTGTGGCTCAGTGGGGACAGCGGTGCGCTGGTGCGCGGGCGCGGCTCAGCGCGGGACGGCGGTGCGCTCGCGCAGCGCCA
>DATFPQ010000219.1:0-10032 GCA_035264765.1 Actinomycetales bacterium
TGTGGGTGAGCACCACGTGGCGGACGCCCTCCCACCCGGGCCCCGCCTTGTCCAGCACGGCACCGATCTCGTCCGCGCTCCCCCCAACGCCTGTGTCGACGATCGCCGCCTCACGGCCACGAACCAGGACATAGGCCGCCACGAAACCGAGGTTCACTCGCGACCAGGCCAGCTTCTCCGTCGCCGGTGCGGACCCCGAACTCGCAGGAACGCTGACTTCATCTACGGAAGAGCCAGAGCCGGTACAGGCGGAGGAGCCCAGCACGGCAATGCCCAGAGCGCCCCGGCCGGTCTGCGTCAGGAACCACCGACGTCCCACCCGACGTGCTGAGTGTGTACTCATGCACCGACCCTAGGAGCCAGCAGCAGGTAGCACCACGCCCAGGTCCGACTGTTCCGTCCTCGGCGACAGACAGTTGTACGGGCACAGGGCCTTCGACGCAGACGTCACGTTCACCCGCTTTGTCCCGGGCCGGCTGTCGACGATGAGCGAATCCTGGAGACTCTCTCGCCCACGGGGTTTAGGCTGGCGGTCTAGCCCTGGCGTGGGTGCCCGTGGCCCCTACCTGAAGGCAACGGTGATAGAACCGCGGGGGGAACGCTTGTTCACCAGCCAGCGTCAGTGGCCCCGTCAGCTTTTGATACTCGGTGCCCTCAGCGCGTTGTTGACCCTGAGCGCCACCGGGTCCGCAGTGTTCGCGGTGACGCACACGGTTCGAACCGGGCACGAGCTCGGGCAGCTCAGTCGCGCTCAGCGCCTCCACCAGGACGCCGACATGATGCATGACGCGTTGCTGGCCAACTTCGCCGACGCCCGGCAGGCAGGCGGCGGCGCCTCACCTGAGACCAAGGCGCGGGTCCTTGCGCTCACTGAAAGGAACGCCGCGACGTTCCGCCGCGACCTCGAGTCGTTGCGCACCATGGCGCTTCCAGCGGGCGTGCGGCCTTCGGTGGAGGCGTTGCGCCTGCCTCGCCTGAGGTATGTGGCGATGGCGGAGCAGCGTGTTCGCTCGGAGCTGCAGGGTCAGCACGATGCCGCGGCGGAGGCCGAGTTTCGAAGGGAATTCCAAAGCCTCCTGACCCGCCAAGACCAGTTGACCAAGTTCCTGGCCGGCAGGGCGGCCGCCGTCGAGAAGACCCAGGCCAAGCAGGAACGCACCATCGTCGCCGTCCTGGTGCTGGCGTCGGTGGTGCTCCTGGCCGGGTGGGCGTCCCTGGTCGCGATGCTGCGGCGGCTCGCCAGGAGCTTGTTCCAGGCACTAGGTCGTGAGGCGGAGCAACGAGCCGTGGCGGAGCAGCTGCGGCGGACGCTGGTTCCCGATCGGCTACCGGACGTCCCGGGGTTCCGGCTGGCGGCGCGTTCCAGGCCGGTGAACTCGGCGATCCGGGTCGGGGGCGACTGGTACGACGTCATCCCGCTTCCGTCCGGCGACGTCGGGCTCGTCGTCGGTGATGTCGTGGGTCACGACCTCGAGGCTGCGACGGCGATGGGGCAGCTGCGTGCGGCGTTACGCGCCTGTGCCGTGGACGAGCCGTCACCCGGCGCCGTCCTCACTCGGGTCAACAGGGTCGCCGACCTGCTGCAGGTCACCGAGCTGACGACGTGCCTGTACGCGGTGGTCAACCCGTCGACCCACACCGTCCGGTGGTCCAGTGCCGGCCACCTGAACCCGCTCGCCGTGCAGGCCATCGGATCGGCCCATCTCCTGGACGGCGATCCCGGCCCGCCCATCGGCGTGGCCGACGACGCAGTTTACGTCGACCGGACCTGCCGGCTGGAGCGACTCGGCTCGTTGATGCTGTACACCGACGGCCTCGTCGAACGCCGGTCTGCGTCCATCAGCGACAACCTCACCCGCCTGGAAGACATCCGTGGCGCGCCCTCCGACCCCGAGGGCCTGTGTGACTACGTCCTAGAGCTGATGCTCGCCGACGACTCGGATGTCATGGACGACGTCACGGTGCTGGTCCTCCAGGCGGCCTGACAGCTCCCCGGCTGGACGCATGCCGGTGCCTACGCCCGGTTGGTGCGGCGTGCGCCCGAGTCGAGGACCTTCCCCGTGCGTGAGGTGCACGCGGTTCGCTTGTCGTGGCGCCAGCAGTACCCGCTGGCGACGAACTGCCAGGAGTAGGCGCTGGCGCTCAGGCTGAGCTTCAGGACACCGAAGTCGGTGTTCAGCCGCTTGAGGCTGTTCCGCCGCGGCGAACCGAACGGATACATCTCAGCGCCGCCCGTGCCGTTGACGAACTCCTTGATGCCGTCGTACGGCCGGGCCCGCCCGTGCGCGTCTTGCTTGGCGAACACCTCGTAGCCATGGTCGTGGCCGGACAGCACCACGTCCGCCTTCGAGGCCACCAGCGCATTCCACAGCGCCGTCACGCGCGTGTCGCTGCCATGCAGGCCCGAGGAGTACCGCGGCCGGTGCAGCACCGCGAGAACGTGTGCGGTTCTGTTGGCCGCGAGGTCCTTGCGCAGCCAGCGCTCCTGCGCGCTCCCCGCGCGGCAGGCGATCTCGCAGTTCAGCATGTACACGCGCCACCGGTTGCCGGCCGAGAAGACGTAGTACGGCCGCGACGCTCCAGCGAAGAAGTACTGGCGGTACCCCGCTGCGCCGGCCGTCCGGTACTCGTGGTTGCCGGGCACCGGCTTGCTGATCGCCTTGAACGACCCCCATGTCGGGTGGTACTTCGTCCGGTAATCCGCCGGGGACCCCGAGGGGTAGGCGTTGTCCCCGCCGACCAAGGCCCAGCGCGGCGCGATCCGGCGGACCACGTCCCCGGTCGCGCGAGCAGTCGCGTACTCCTTCGTGCCCTTGGTGCCTGCGGCGATGTCGCCGGCGAAGGTGACGACGACGGGCCTGACCGTAGGGGCCGCGCGAGACGAGCCCGCTTTCACCGCGACAGCACCGCCGGAGCCGGCTGCGGTGGGAGAGCTTGCCCCAGCCGTGGTTACCGCGCTGTCCGAGGCAGTGGAGCTGCAGCTGGAGATGGCGAGCAGCAGCCCGAGGCTGACGGAGACCGTGCGGAGCGGAGCGGTCACGGTCAGGGACGCTGTGCTTTCGCGGGGGTTTGTCATGCGCATGACTCCACTGTGGCGGCTGGGCGCAAGGTGGCGCTCGGTGGGCGTGTGCTCGACGCTTATCTGACGGGGATCTGGACTGACGCTTTACCGGCTCTTGGGGCGCGCCCGCAGGTGGGCCCTTTCCCCCTGTCTGCCGAAGAGGCTGAGGAACTCGACCGGGTCGTGGTCTGCGGCTCCGAACCAGTGCGGCGTCCGCGTGTCGAACTCCGCCGCCTCAGCGGGCGGCAGCACGAGATCGTGCTGGCCGAGGACCAGCCGCAGCCGCCCATTGAGGACGTAGACCCACTCGTAGCCCTCATGAGCCTGCAGTTGGGGCTCCTGCTGCCGCTGTAGGCCCGGGAGCACCAGCTTGTAGGCCTGGATGCCACCTGGTCGGCGGGTCAGGGGCAGCATCGTCATTCCGCGCGCCTTGACGGGCCGCAGATGGATGCGCGGGTCACCGGTCGGCGGTGCGTCGACCAGCTCGTCCAGGGGAACGCCGTACACCCGCGCAAGTGGCAGCAGCAGGTCCAGCGTCGGGCGGCGCTCCCCGGACTCGAGCCGGGAGAGGGTGCTCACCGAGATGCCGGTCTCATCAGCGACCTCGGTCAGGGTGGCATCGCGCTCCTTCCGTAGCGTGCGCAGCCGTGGTCCGAGCGTCGACAAGGCCCGTTCGAGGTCGTCGGCCTTCATGATGCTCAGTTTGCCATAACAGCAAGGAAGTTTGCCGCAGTCGGACCTGCGCACCATCCTCGGTCTTGGAGGTGGTCGCATGAGCGACGAGCTGATCGATGTGGTGGTCGTCGGCGGTGGCGCAGCGGGGCTGAGCGCGGGCCTGATGCTGGCAAGGGCGCGGCGGTCGGTCGTGGTCGTCGACGCCGGCGAGCCGCGCAACGCTCCGGCCGACGGCGTGCACGGCCTGCTCGGCCACGACGGCGTGCCGCCCGCGGAGCTGCTGTCACGTGGTCGTGAAGAGGTACGCCGCTACGGCGGCCAGGTCCACAAGAGCGAGGTGGCCACCGTGTCGAGGCGGCGCGACGCGTTCCTGGTGGAGCTGGTCGACGGCAGGTCCCTGCGAGCTCGGCGGCTGCTGGTGACCACCGGCCTGGTCGACGAGCTCCCGGATGTGCCGGGCCTGCGCGAGCGCTGGGGACACGACGTCCTGCACTGTCCCTACTGCCACGGCTGGGAGGTCGCCGGCCGGGCCATCGGGGTGCTCGCGAGCGGCCCGATGTCGGTCCACCAGGCGCTGCTGTTCCGGCAGTGGAGCGAGGACGTCACCTTCTTCAGCGACACGCTGCTGCCGACCGACGAGCAGGCCGAACAGCTGTCCGCCCGCGGGATCCGCGTCGTCCATGGGGAGGTGGCGTCCCTGGAGCTAGCACAGGATCGGATCGCCGGCCTGCGCCTGAAGGACGGCACGCTCGTTCAGCGCGAGGCGGTGACGGTCTCGCCCAGGATGATGGCGAGGGCGGGCTTCCTGGCCGACCTGGGGCTGAAACCCGTGGAGCATCCCTCGGGGATGGGGGAGCACATCCCGGCTGACGTCACCGGCCGCACCGAGGTGCCCGGCGTGTGGGCCGCGGGGAACGTCACCGAGCTCGCCGCACAGGTCGGCGCCGCCGCAGCGGCTGCGGCGACCGCGGCGGCTCACATCAACGCCGACCTCGTCGCCGAGGAGACCAGTCAGGCGGTCGCTTCTCTTCGCCGTCGTAAGGGTTAGGGCAGGATGTCGGGAACGAGGTGCTGGGTATTCCTCGGTGGTCGGATGTACCCGTCGGTGATGGGTGGCCGTGGTGGGAGGGTCGGCGCAACAGGGGTCAGGTCCTCGTAGGGCACCTGGCTCAGCAGGTGCGAGATGACGTTCAGGCGCGCTCGCCTCTTCACCTCGGCTTCGACCACCCACCACGGCGCTTCGGGTAAGTCGGTCGCGGCGAACATCGCGTCCTTGGCCCGGGAGAAGTCGACCCAACGGTTGCGTGCCTCGAGATCCATGGGGCTGAGCTTCCAACGTCTGGTCGGATCGGCCAGCCGAGCCTGGAAGCGCCGCTCCTGCTCGGCGTCGCTGACCGAGAACCAGTACTTGAGAACCCTGATGCCGCTGCGGACCAGCATTCGCTCGAACTCCGGGCACGAGCGAAGGAACTCGTGATACTCCGCGTCAGTGGTGAAGCCCATCACGCGCTCCACGCCGGCGCGGTTGTACCAGGAGCGGTCGAAGAGCACCATCTCGCCGGCAGTCGGCAGGTGGTTGACGTATCGCTGAAAGTACCACTGATGCCTTTCCCGCTCGGTCGGTGCGGACAGGGCCACCACGCGAGCGGCTCGGGGGTTGAGGCTCTCGGTGATGCGCTTGATCGCTCCACCCTTGCCGGCGGCGTCTCGGCCCTCGAAGAGAACGACGACCTTGAGGCCCTTTGCGCGGATGTACTCCTGCTGCTTGGTCAGCTCGACCTGCAGCTTCTGGAGCCTCCTCTCGTAGGTCTTCCGGTCAACCTTGGCGGTCGCTTGGGGTGCCTCCTCGACCGGCGGCTTCGTTCCTGGCGGCGTCGACGTCATGGCGCGAGCCTCGTCCAGCAACCGCGAGGCAGCAACCCCCTTCAGTGCGCTGCCACACGAGACGAAGACGTAGGCGTGTCTCGACATGAAAGCGCGTTTGAGCGGCCAGACGACGTGCCACCGCTTGACCCCAGTGAGCTCACCGGCGAGGAGCGCCTGCTGCACGGCCAAGGGCGCACGCTCGCCGACCTCGCCGTGCGGCGGCAGGCGGTGGCTCACACTCAGCGAGTCGCCGACCTGGTGGCGTGCGCGGTGGCCGGGATGCAGTCCGGACTGGACGTGCGGTCGGTCTGTGAGCGCCTCGCTCACGAGCCGGACCCGGTGCTCGGCGTATCGGTCGGGTGGGACGGGCTCCTGGACGTGTTGACGCCGTTGCTGGTGGGCGCATGGGGGAGGCGACGGCTGTCGCCGGATGAATTCGCCGACGCCGTGATCGCCGACGCGGCGACCGCCCGGCTCAGTTCGGGTACGGGCCCGCTCGCGGAGTCGGATGCGGCCACTATCCGTCGCGCGTCGGAGCTGGGGGCAGCCGTCGTGCGATACGCAGCCGTGTTGGCGGGCCGGGTCGGGTTCTCGCCCGCGGACGCGGCCGCGTTGGGCTGCACCGACGACGACCCGCGGTTGCTGGTGCTGGCCGACGAGCTCGCGACCCAGTGCGCGCCGACCGAAGCGGCGGACCAGATGGCCACGGCTGCGGTTCAGGCCTGGCCCGATGACGGCGAGGAGGACGTTGTGGACCTCGTGGTCGCCGGCGTGTTGCTCATCTGCTGGGCTCAATCCAACGCCGACTGAACCGTGGTCTCGCCGTCCTCGTTCGTTAGACGTAGACCGGCACGATGCCGGGAGCAGCGGGGGGCCCCGTCTCGGGGGCATCATGGAGGGGACCTCGCCCCACCGGGAGGAAGGGGGGAGCATGCTCTCCAACCACGTGGCGACGAGCTCGGCGACCAGTAATGGATCCGACGGTTCCGATCCCAGGCAGCTCGCCGTCGACCTGCTCGTGACGAGCGCCCGCTTCACCCGACTTGCTGCCCGTGAGACGCCCACCGCGATGCCGCGCGCCCTGTGGCGCGCACTGGCCCTGCTCGACGATCTCGGCGCGGCGCGGGTGAGCGACCTGGCGGCCGCCGACCGGGTCTCGCAGCCGACCGCCACCACGCTGGTGCAGAACCTCGTGCAGCGGGGCTGGGCCCAGCGCTGCGTTGACCCGCTGGACGGTCGCGCCGTCCGGGTCACGGTGACGGCCGCCGGTCAGGCGGCGTTGGCGCAGGCCCGGGACGCCGCGGCCGAGGCCCTGGAGCCGCGGCTGGACCGCTTGGACCCGGAGAGCCGGCGCGCGCTCGCGGCCGGCATCGATGCGCTGTGCCTGGTGCTCGAGGCGGACCCGCCGACCGGTCTACCGGCGCAGAGGTCCTGACCGAGCCCGCCGGCGCACGGATCGGACGGGAAGTCGACGGCCTCGGCCCGATGACTCGTGGGCACGCAGTGGGTCTGTCCTTCGGGAGCCGACACACGAAGGGCACACACTCATGACCGATCTGCGCAACGTCCTCGACACGCACGTCACGAACGGCCCGGTGCCGGGAGCCGTGGTCCTCGTCGCCAGGGGGGAGCGCGTCGAGGTGCAGGCGGCTGGATCCGTCGACGTCGAAGGCTCGGCACCAGTGGCCAGGGACTCGATCTTCCGGATCGCGTCGATCACCAAACCCATCACGGCCGCGGCGGTGATGGCCCTGGTCGAGGACGGCCGGGTCGAGCTGGACGCCCCGGTGGACAAGTGGCTCCCTGAGCTGGCGTCCCCGAAGGTCGTCCGCACGCCATCCAGCCCGGTCGACGACGTGGTACCGGCGAGCCGGCCGATCACGGCTGCCGACCTCCTCGACTTCCGCGCCGGGTACGGCTTCCCCCCCGACTTCACCCTGCCGGCAGTCGGCCTGCTGTTCAGCGAGCTGAGGCAAGGGCCGCCCGAGCCGCAAGCCATCGCGGCGCCGGACGAGTGGATGGCAACTTTGTCCCGGATCCCGCTGCTCCGCCATCCGGGCGAGGCGTGGCTGTACAACACGTGCTCGGACATCCTCGGAGTGCTCATCTCCCGAGCCGCCGGCTGCCCCTTGCCGGACTTCCTCGCCGAGCGCCTGTTCGAGCCGCTCGGCATGGTGGACACCGGGTTCTGGGTACCGGCGGACAAGCTGGACCGGTTCACCAGCCGCTACCGCCCCGGTCCCGCTGGGGACGTCGAGCTGGTCGACCCTCCCGACGGGCAGTGGAGCAGCTCTCCCGCGTTTCCGTCGGGGGCCGGTGGCCTGGTGTCGACGGTCGACGACTGGCATGCCTTCGGTCGAATGCTGCTCGCTGAGGGAACGTTTGCCGGCCGACGACTGCTGTCGCCGGAATCAGTGCGGCAGATGACGACCGACCGACTGACGAGGTCGCAGCGCGACGCCAGCAGGCTGTTCCTCGAGGGCCACGGCTGGGGCTTCGGTGGCTCCGTGGACGTCGAGACGACGGACCCCTGGAACGTGCCCGGACGCTACGGCTGGGTCGGGGGTACGGGCACCGCGGCCCACATCACGCCGTCCACCGGCACGGTCACCATCCTGCTCAGCCAGCTCGAGATGACCGGACCGACCCCGCCCGATGTGATGCGCGACTTCTGGGAGTCCGCGGCCGAGTGGTGAAGGGGTCGCAGACAGCGCAGCGCCCGGCTCGACCGGTGTGGTCGAGCCGGGCGCCGTCCTGGTTCCAGGGGGTGAGGTCAGGCGGCCGGGCGCAGGCTGCTGGCGGCGACGTACTGCAGATCCTGCACGTACGGCGTCGTGGTCACCTTGTGCGGCGACGTGACCGCGGCGACGGAGGCGCCCGAGCGGGTCACCGTGACCTTCACCGATCCGGCCGCGAGGGGCGCGACGCACGTCGCGACGCCGGCCGGCGCGTTGCACGTCGTGGTCTTGGTGCCCACGGTCACCGCGACGGTCGCCGGCGCGGTGAGGAAGGTCAGGGCCTCGACGGTGTCGCGGGCCGGGCTGCCACCGCGCCAGGCCATCAGCTTGGTCTGCGCGAAGCTGGGCTTGGCCGCGTACGGCTGCGTGCGGTGCGTCACGTACGCCGCGTCACGGGTGATCGTGGGCGCCGTGCCGGTCTTGTACCAGGCCAGGTAGTAGGCGTTGATGTCCAGGTAGGACCAGCCGTGCTTCGCGGACGGCGCGAACTGCGAGCCCTCCACGTAGTCGTTCCACGTCGTCAGCTGCACGTGCTCGGCGCCGCTCTTCATGGCGATCTGCCAGGTGTTGCGGAGGTTGGTGGTGTTCTCGGCCTCGTCGTAGATCGAGGACCGGGGGCGCTCGTCCTGTAGCGAGACGGGCTGCATGAACTTCTTGCCCAGAGCCTGGATATTGTCGGCTCGGCCGACGGGGCCGGTGCTGGCCGTGGTCAGGGGGTTGTTCCACAGCGGGTTACGGCTGCCCCAGATCGACATGCCGTAGCTGATCGGCGCGAAGGACGACGCGTAGGTCTGCTCGTTGCCCACGAACAGCGGCCAGAACGCGACCGGGGTGGCGTACGTGGTCTTCATCGTGTTGAGGAACGTGGTCCACCAGGCGACGGTCTTCTTCTCCGCCATGAACGGCGAGACGACCAGTCGGCCGTCCGCCAGCTTGTACGCCGACGGGCTCTTGGCGAGCTCGGCCAGGGACTTGGCCAGCGTCGCGGCGTCCTTGCCGCCCACCGAGCTGCTCATGTCGGGCATCAGCATGATCTTGAAGCCGGGGTCGACGGTGGATGCCGCCTGCATCAGCAGCTTGGTGTTCGTCCACAGCTGGCCGCCGGTGTCGCCGAGCTGCAGCAGGTCGACGGAGAAGCCGTCCACCCCGGCCGTGGCGGCCTGGCGGACCTCGGTCTCCAGGTCGCGCAGCCGCCATGCGGTGTCGGCGACCTGGGGCCGGGTCTGCGGACGGTCGCGGAGGAACCCTCCGTACGCGGCGTGCGCGCCGCCCTCGCCGGTCGGGTTGAGGTAGTTGCGGGCGTAGTAGTCCGTCGCCGGCGCCTGGTTGTCCAGGGATATCGGCAGATTGGGCATGTAGTGCGCGAAGACCTTCTTCGAGCTCGCCCGAAGCGTGCTCTTCGCGGGCGGCGTGAACGGCAGGGCGGGAGCCGGGACGGTGGTCGCGGCGGCCACGGTGGTGGTGGTCGTGGACGTGGTCGCCGCGGCCGCGGGCAGGGACTGCGCGACCGGGACGGCGAGGGCGAGGACGGCGAGGGGCAGCGCGCGGCGCGCGCGGCCCCGCAGGATGCGGGTCAAGGGTCTGTCTCCGGGAGCTCGGCGGGTGCTGCGGCGGGGCCGCAGCTTCGGCAAGGGCCGGATCGGGTGCGGTTGTCCGCACCGGCGTCCGGTCGCTTCCTGCCTGTTCTCGGCC
>DATFPQ010000220.1:0-6603 GCA_035264765.1 Actinomycetales bacterium
AAGGCTCTTCCATGGCATCGCTGTTCACCAAGGTCGCCGCGTTCGCCCGCTCGCCGCAGGGTCAGCGGATGATCTCGCAGGCGACGACCAAGGCCAAGCAGGTCGCAAACGACCCGAAGACCCGCGCCCGCATCGACCAGCACGCCGCCCGGGTGCGCGCCGAGCTCGCCAAGCGGCGCAGCGGCGGCACGCCCCCGGCCGGCGGTCCCACCGCTCCCGGCGGTCCTACGGCTCGCTGACCTGGCCGTCGCGCACGCTCAGCCGGCGGGTGCTGTGGACAGACTGCAGCATCCGCCGGTCGTGCGTGACGAGCAGGAGCGTTCCGGGGAACGCGTCGAGCGCCTGCTCCAGCTGCTCGATGGCGGGCAGGTCGAGGTGGTTGGTGGGCTCGTCCAGCACCAGCAGGTTCACGCCCTGGGCTTGCAGCAGCGCGAGCGCGGCTCGCGTGCGCTCTCCCGGTGACAGCGACGCGGCCGGCCGGCCGACGTGCTCGGCCCCGAGGCCGAACTTGGCGAGCAGGGTCCGGACGTCCGACGTGGGCCAGTCCGGGACGAACGAGGAGAACCGCTCCAGCAGCGGAGTCGGCCCGGCGAACCGCCCCCGGGCCTGGTCGACCTCGCCGACCAGCACGCTCGCCCCAAGCCGCGCCTCGCCCTCGTCCGGGGTGAGGCGTCCCAGCAGCAGCTGCAGCAGGGTGGTCTTCCCGGAGCCGTTGGCGCCGGTCACCACGACCCGGTCGCCCGAGTCGAGCTGCAGGTCGACCGGCCCGAGCACGAAGTCGCCCCGCCGCACCTTCGCACCGCGCAGCGTGGCCACCACCGCGCCGGCACGAGGCGCCGCAGCGATCTCCAGCTGTAGCCGCCACTCCTTGCGCGGCTCCTCCACGACGTCCAGCCGCTCCAGCAGCCGGTCGGTCTGGCGCGCCTTGGCGGCCTGCTTCTGCGAGGACTGCCGCGCCTTGTGCACGAGGTGCTTGTCGTTGTCGGTGGCCTTGCGCAGCGCCTGCCGGGTGCCCTTGTCGGACCAGCCGCGTTGCATCCGAGCCCGCGCCTGCAGCTCGCTGCGGGTCTGGTCGTACTCCTCGTACTGAGCCCGCGCGTGCTGGCGGGCGACCTCCCGCTCGCGCAGGTAGTCCTCGTAGCCGCCGCCGTAGACTCCGACCCGCTGCTGGGCCAGGTCGAGCTCGACGACCTGGGTTACCGTCCGGGCGAGGAACTCGCGGTCGTGGCTCACCACGACGACGCCCGCCCGCAGCCCCGAGACGAACTCCTCGAGCCGGGCCAGGCCGGCCAGGTCGAGGTCATTCGTCGGCTCGTCCAGCAGGAACACGTCATAACGCGAGAGCAGCAGCGAGGCCAGCGAGGCGCGGGCCGCCTGGCCCCCGGACAGCGAGGTCATCGGGGCCTGCAGCCGGACGCCGAGCCCCAGGTCGGCACAGACCTCGACGGCGCGCTCGTCCAGATCGGCGCCGCCCAGGGCCAGCCACGACTCCAGCGCCGCCGCGTACTCGTCGTCCGCTTCTGGGACGCCCTCGGCCAATGCGGTCGTCGCGGCGTCCAGGCGCTGCTGGGCCGCTTGCACCCCCGTACGCCGGGCCAGGAAGGTGGCGACGTCCTCACCGGGGTGCCGCTCGGGCTCCTGCGGCAGGTAGCCGACCGATGCCTCCGGCGGGGAGACGGCCAGCGAGCCGTGCTCCGGGCGCGCCAGCCCGGCCAGCATCCGGAGCAGGGTCGACTTCCCGGCACCGTTCGCGCCCACCAGGCCGACGACGTCCCCCGGCGCGACGACGAGGTCGAGCCCGGAGAACAGCGGTCGGGCGCCGAAGCCCGCCGCCAGGTCGCGAGTGACGAGGGTGGCGCTCATGCCCGGGACGGTACCTACTGGGTCGGCCCGCCGTCGCAGCGGTTTCTCGCAAGCCACGTCGGCGCGGCCGAATCCTGGCTCACCGGCTGGCGTGGCGGCGGCGGATAGGAGACACTAACCTACGGGACCGTAAGTTACGCTGACGTAGGGTGGACTGCCATGAAGGAACTGACGCAGCGCCAACTGCTGGTTGAGCTCGAGCCGGTCGTCGAGCGCGAGCTGGAACGGCACCTCAAGGCCGCCAAGGAGTGGTTCCCGCACGAGTACGTGCCGTGGAGCGAGGGCCGCAACTACGACGGCATCTTCGACGGCGACCCCTGGACGCAGGAGCAGTCGAAGATGAGCCCCACCGCGCGCACCGCGCTGGTGGTCAACCTGCTCACCGAGGACAACCTGCCGAGCTACCACCGGGAGATCTCGGACACGTTCGGCCGGGACGGCGCCTGGGGCACCTGGGTGGACCGGTGGACGGCCGAGGAAGGCCGGCACGGCATCGCCCTGCGGGACTACCTGCTGGTGACCCGCGCCGTCGACCCGGTCCAGCTCGAGCGCGAGCGGATGATCCACATGGGCGGTGGCTTCGAGCAGGACCACGACGAGATGCTGCGCTCGGTGGCGTACGTCTCCTTCCAGGAGCTGGCCACCCGCATCTCGCACCGCAACACCGGCAAGTACACGCAGGACCCGTACTGCGAGCAGATGCTCGCCCGCATCGCGCAGGACGAGAACCTGCACATGGTCTTCTACCGGAACCTGCTGGCCGCGGCGCTGGAGATCGCGCCCGAGCAGACGCTGCAGGCGGTGCGCGACGTGGTGAAGACGTTCCAGATGCCCGGTCACACCATCCAGGACTTCGGACGCCGGTCCGTGCAGATCGCGATGGCCGGCATCTACGACCTGCGGATCCACCGGGACGAGGTGCTCGCTCCGGTGCTGAAGACCTGGAGGGTCTGGGACCGCGAGAACCTGGGCGCCGAGGGCGAGCAGGCGCGTGACGAGCTCGCTGACCTGCTGGACCAGCTGGACAAGGCGGCGGCGCGGTTCGAGGACAAGCGCTCGGCGTACCTGGAGCGGCAGGCCGCGCGCAAGGTGGGCTGACCCCCGGCGCCGACAAGGGACCGTCCGCAGGCGCGCTAGCGCCTGTGGACGGTCCTGTGCGTCTGCCCCGCCTGCGGGAGGCGCAGGACCGGGCTGAGACAATTGGTGCGTGAGTCCCGCTCGGCTGGCCCCGTCGTCGGCGGCGAGAGTCCCCCGGCTGGGCTGGCTGGTGTGGGCCGTCGCACTGCTGACGTACCTCGTGGCGGTGCTGCAGCGGACGTCCCTCGGCGTGGCCGGGATCGACGCCGCCGAACGTTTCGGCGCCTCGGCCAGCATGCTGGCGGCCTTCGCCGTGCTGCAGCTGCTGGTGTACGCCGGGCTGCAGGTGCCGATAGGGATCCTGCTGGACCGCATCGGCTCAAAGCGGCTGATCGTCGCGGGCGCCTTCGTCATGGCGGCCGGGCAGGTGCTGCTGGCGTTGACCACCAGCCTGCCGCTGGCCGTGGTGGCCCGCGTGCTCGTGGGCGCCGGCGACGCGATGACCTTCGTGTGCGTGCTGCGGCTCGTGGTCAGCTGGTTCCCTGCCGGACGGGTCCCGCTGTTCACGCAGCTCACCGGCATCACCGGCCAGGTGGGTCAGATCCTCAGCGCGATCCCGCTCGTGCGGCTGCTGCACGGCCCCGGCTGGACGCCCACCTACCTGTCCGCCGCCGCGCTCGGTGTGTTCGTCGGCGTGCTGTCCCTGGCGCTGCTGCGGGACGCCCCTCCCGGCGCCATCGGCACCGACCGCTCGCCCAGCCTGCACGCCGTCCGCCGTCAGCTGGCGGCCGCCTTCCGCCACCCGGGAACCCGCCTCGGGCTGTGGACGCACTTCGTGACCCAGTTCTCCGGCACCGTGTTCGCGCTGATGTGGGGCTTCCCGTTCCTGGTGGCCGGCGAGGGCCTGACCCCGGGCCAGGCCGGTGGCCTCCTCACGCTGTTCGTGCTGGTGGCCATGGCGACCGGGCCGCTGTTCGGGCGGCTGGTCGCCCGGCACCCGCTGCGCCGGTCCTGGCTGGTGCTCGGCATCGTGGGGGTCACCGCAACGGCCTGGACCGCGGTCCTCGCCTGGCCGGGGCGGGCGCCGCTGGCACTGCTGGTCGTGCTCGTGCTGGCCCTGTCCCTAGGCGGACCGGGGTCGATGATCGGGTTCGACTTCGCCCGTACCTTCAACCCGGCCGGCCGGCTCGGCAGTGCGACCGGGATCGTGAACGTCGGCGGGTTCGTGGCCTCGCTGCTCACCATCCTCGCGATCGGCGTCGTCCTCGACGCCGTCGGCGGCTCGGGTGCCGGCGGGACCGCCTCCTACTCGCTCGACTCGTTCAAGCTCGCGTGGGCGGTTCAGTACGTCGTGTGGGTCGTGGGCGTTCTCGGCGTGGTCCGCGCCCGGCGGCAGGTGCGTCGGCGGCTGGCGCTCAAGGGCGTCGTGGTGCCGCCCATCCGCGAGGCCATCGCCCGCGACCGGCGGGCCGGCCGCGCCATCTGAGGGGCGGCTCGGGTCCGAGCCGTCAGCCGGCAAGCGCCAGCACCAGCGGCAGCACCTCGTCGGCACCCGCCCGGCGCAGCGCCCGGGCCGCGATGGTCACTGTCCAGCGAGAGTCCGCCAGGTCGTCGACGAGCAGCACGGGGCCGTCGACGTCGCGCAGCCGGTGCGCCAGCTCCGGGCCCACCGCCACCCGGTCCCAGACGCCGGCCAGGCGGAACGCGCTGTTGCCGCCCGGCTCTCCGGTCGGGCCGCCATCCACCGTCACCAGCGCGGGCAGCAGCTCCAGCCGGCCGATCTGCGCGATGCCGTGCGCCAGGCTGCTCACCAGCGCCGGGTGCCGACGGGAGGCCATGGGGACGACCGCCACCGGCCGGCGCGACCAGCCCCAGTCGCGCAGGACTCCCACGCAGGCGTCCAGCAGGGCGGGGTCCACCGGCTGGTCCGGCGCGTCCAGCAGGCTGCGCAGCCGGGTTCCCCAGCCCAGGTCGGTGAGCCGGGCCACGGCCCGCCCCGGCGACGGCCGTTCCGCGGGGTCGATGCGGCCGCTGACCGGGACGCCCAGCCGGCTCATGCCGCTCGGCCACTGGACCCGTGGCTCCAGCTCGACGCCGGCCCGGCGCAACCGCTCGTCGGCCAGCTCACGGGCCGCCTCCGGCAGCGTCGTCGGGTACCAGGGGCCGGCGCACCCGTCGCAACGCCCACACGGCTGGGCGGTGTCGTCGTCGAGGGCCTGCTGCAGGAAGGCCATCCGGCAACCGGTCGTCGTCTCGTACTCGACCATCAGCCGTTGCTCTCGCTCGCGCGCCACGCTCACCCGCTCATACCGCTCGGCGTCGTAGCTCCACGGCCGGCCGGTGCCGATCCAGCCGCCCGTCACCCGCGAGACGGCGCCGTCGACGTCCAGCACCTTGAGCAGCAGCTCCAGCCGGGTCCGCCGGATGTCGACCACCGTCTCCAGCGCCGCGGTCGACACCGGCTTGCTCGCGCCGTCGAGCGCGGTGAGCACCGCGGCGGCCTGGTCCTGGCGGGGCATCGAGGTGCTGGCGAAGTAGCGCCAGATGTCACGGTCCTCCGGACCGGGAAGCAGCAGGACGTCGGCGCGCTCGGTGGCCCGGCCGGCCCGGCCGACCTGCTGGTAGTACGCGATCGGCGAGGACGGCGCGCCCACGTGCACCACGAAGCCGAGGTCCGGCTTGTCGAAGCCCATCCCCAGCGCGCTGGTGGCGACCAGCGCCTTGACCCGGTTGTCGCGCAGCGCCTCCTCGGCCGACTGCCGCTCGGCCGGGTCGGTGCGGCCGGTGTAGGCCAGCACGTCGTGGCCCTGTGCGCGCAGGGCGGCAGCGAGGTCCTCGGCCGCGGAGACGGTGAGGCAGTAGACGATGCCGCTTCCCGGCAGGTCCCGAAGGTGCGCCATCAGCCAGGCCATCCGCGACGGGGCGTCCGGCAGCCGCAGGACGCCCAGCCGGAGACTGCGCCGCGCCAGCGGACCGCGCAGGGTCAGCACCTCGTGCCCGCCGGCACCGAGCTGCTCCACCACGTCCTCGACCACCCGGGCGTTCGCCGTGGCCGTCGTCGCCAGGACGGGCGTGCCGTCGGGCAGCCCCAGGAGGAGGTCCCGGATGCGCCGGTAGTCGGGGCGGAAGTCGTGACCCCAGTCGCTGATGCAGTGGGCCTCGTCCACGACCAGCAGGCCGCACCGGGCGGCGAGGTCCGGCAGCTGCTCGGAACGGAACCTCGGGTTGTTCAGCCGCTCCGGACTGACCAGCAGCACGTCGACCTCGTCCGCGGCCAGAGCCGCGCCGACCTGACCCCACTCGTCGGCGTTCGCGGAGTTGAGCGTCACCGCCCGCACACCGGCCCGCGCGGCCGCCGCCACCTGGTCGCGCATCAGGGCCAGCAGCGGCGAGACGATCAGGGTGGGTCCGGCCCCCTGCGCGCGGCGCAGCGCGGTGGCGACGAAGTAGACGGCGGACTTGCCCCAGCCGGTGCGCTGCACCACCAGCACGCGCCGGCGGCCCTCGACGAGCGCCTCCACCGCCTCCAGCTGCCCCTCGCGGAACGTTGCGTCCGGCCGGCCGACCAGGGTGCACAGGACGGCGTGCGCGCGGTCGGCCAGCACAGGGCCGTCGAGGGTCTGGGGGAGTGCGTCGCTCATTCCCGGCACGGTACGGCGGACC
>DATFPQ010000221.1:0-4793 GCA_035264765.1 Actinomycetales bacterium
TGTCGGCGGCGGGGCTGGTACCGGTGATGCGGCTGGCCGCCGACGCCGGGCTGGACGCGCTGGCCGGCGACCTGCTGAGCGTGCCGACGGACAAGGGATCCAACGCCGGCGGGAAGGTGAGCGCGCTGGTCGCCGGGATGATCGCCGGCGCGGACTCGATTGACGACCTGGCGCTGCTGCGGCACGGTGCGATGGCACGGTTGTTCGACCGCCCGTACGCCCCCTCGACGTTGGGGTCGTTCCTGCGCGCGTTCACCTTCGGCCACGTCCGCCAGCTCGACGCGGTGGCCTCACGATTCCTCGGCGGGCTGGTGCGCCACAGCCAGGTGCTGCCCGGACTGGGCGGGACGGTGCTGATCGACGTCGACGACTCCATCGTGGAAGTCCACGGCCACGCCAAGCAGGGCGCCGGGTTCGGCTACTCCGGGGTGCGCGGGCTGAACATGCTGCTGGCCACGGTCAGCACCGCGCACGCGGCGCCGGTGATCGTCGCGCAGCGGCTGCGGAAGGGATCGTGCGCGTCCCCGCGCGGGGCCCGACGGCTGGTGGCCGATGCGCTGGCGACGGTCCGGTCGCTGCGCCCAGCAGAGGCGACCGGGCAGGTGCTGCTGCGGGCCGACTCGGCGTTCTACGGTTCCCCGACCATCGGCGCGGCCGTGCGGGCCGGGGCGCGGGTGTCGGTCACCGTGCGGATGGACCCCAAGGTCAAGGCCGCGATCGCCAGCATCGCTGAGCAGGCCTGGACGGCGATCGAGTACCCCGACGCGCTCTACGACGAGGAATCCGGGCGGTGGATCTCCCGGGCGGAGGTCGCCGAGGTCCCGTTCACCGCCTTCAGCACCCGCAAGCCGGCCGAGCAGGTCGCCGGCCGGCTGGTGGTGCGCCGAATCCCGGACCTGAACCGGCCCGCCAACCCCGACCAGGCGACGCTGTTCCAGATGTGGCGCTTCCACGCGTTCTTCACCACCAGCGACCCCGCCGACCTGGACACCGTCGCCGCGGACAAGACCCACCGCGCTCACGCGATCATCGAGCAGATCAACGCCGACCTGAAGAACGCCGCGGTCGCGCACCTGCCATCCGGGAAGTTCACCGCGAACAGCGCCTGGCTGGTCTGCGCGGTGATGGCGTTCAACCTGACCCGCGCCGCCGGCGCCATCGCCGGAGGTCGCCTGGCCAGGGCCACCACCGCCACCATCCGACGAACGTTGATCGCGGTACCGGCACGGGCGGCGTCCTCAGCCCGCCGGCTCACGCTGCACCTGCCGCGGCACTGGCCCTGGCAGCACGCCTGGACCACGCTGTTCCTCGCCTGCGCGCCACCCCGCCCGGGAACCGCCTGACCACCCGCCGTCATCGGCCATACCCAAGGACTCACGGACAACCCGACAACCGAGGTCGGCCAACCACTCACGTCCGCAGGCCCCGAGTGCGGCATCAACATCAACTACGCGTCACACCAGAGCCGGTCGGTGGATCGAGGCTTAGGGCCACTTCACCACCCCGGGCATTCGCGCGCCGAGGCCCGCGAGCAGCACCCGAGCGGGGACCCAGAGCGCGTGCACACTGACACGCTCCGGTGCATGTCGGACGACAGCCGTTGGCTGGATCTTGGTCCGCGACGACGGACGCATCTGTTCTGGTGGCCATGGTCCCGAAGGGCGGCTGGTGGCCGAGGCGACCCGCGTGGCCGGCTGATTCCGGCTGGCGCAGCGGGTCAGCGTCCGCGGCCCTAGCCATTGCCGGCGGGTGCCGCTCCGCGAGTGAGGAAAGCGAGGCTCCTCTAGGGTCGGACCCATGCAGACGCGGAAGCTTGGACGCACGGGACGGCAGGTCGGGGTCGTCGGGCTGGGCTGCTGGCAGCTCGGTGCCGACTGGGGCAACGTCGACGAGGACGACGCTATGGCGACGCTGCACGCAGCCGTCGACGCCGGCGTCACATTCCTCGACACGGCGGATGTCTACGGGGACGGCCGCAGCGAGCGGCTCGTCGGACGGCTCCTCCGGGAGCGGTCGGGGGACGACCTCTTCGTGGCGACGAAGATGGGTCGCCGCGCCGACCCGCACGTCCCGGAGGCGTTCACCGGCGAGGCGATGCGGGCCTGGAACGACCGCAGTCGCAGCAACCTCGGCGTCGACACGATCGACCTGGTGCAGCTGCACTGCCCGCCCACGCCCGTGTACTCCACGGACGCGGTGTTCGACGAGCTGGACGCCATGGTGGCCGAGGGACGCATGCGGGCCTACGGCGTCTCGGTCGAGACCGCTGCCGAGGCTCTCACGGCCATCGCCCGGCCGAACGTGGCCACGGTCCAGATCATCCTCAACGTGTTCCGTCGGAAGCCACTCGACGAGGTCCTGCCCGCGGCGCGCGAGGCTGGCGTCGGGATCATCGCTCGCGTGCCTCTGGCCAGCGGACTGCTCACCGGCAAGTACGACGAGCACACGACCTTCGCCGAGAACGACCACCGCAACTACAACCGTTCCGGCCAGGCCTTCGACGTGGGGGAGACCTTCTCCGGAGTGCCGTTCGAGGTCGGCGTGGCCGCCGCTCGGGAGGTGGCCGCCACCGCGCCTTCGGGCACGAGCACCGCCGCGTTCGCGCTGCGGTGGGTCATCGACCAGCCTGGCGTCAGCGTGGTCATCCCCGGTGCCCGCACCCCCGAGCAGGCCAAGGGGAACGCGGCCGCGGCCGACGTCGAGGAACTGGACGAGCAGACCCTGTCCACGCTGGAGCGGGTCTACGACGAGCGGATTCGCGAGCACGTCCACGACCGCTGGTGACCCGCGGGGGGCGGGCGTCAGCTCGAGGGACGTCCGCTGCCGCCGCGGCCGTTACGGCGCCCGGGGCTGGACGGCGTCGCACGGGAGCCGATCGCTCTGCGCGCCACGGTGGCCGACGTCCGGACGTCCACTCGGCGCTGCTCCCGTCGCTGGGCCAGCGCGGCGCGCTCCCGGGTGAAGACCAGCCGAACCAGCTTCTCCCGTGCCCGGGGGTCGATCTCCGCGAACGCCGTCCGCACCCACCAGCCCCGCAGCTCGATGACCTCCAGGACGGCGCTCACCTGCTCGCCGGACGGAAGCGTCATCTCGGCGGGCAGCCGCATCCCGACCCGCAGCAGCCCCTCCGGGTTCGCCTGCATGACGGCGAGCAGCCCGCCGGCCGAGACGTTGACGGTGCGACCCCGCAGGACGCGTCCAACGGCTCGTGGACCCGTGCCCGCCACCGCGCGAAGGCCGGCGCCGGCGCGGCCGCGGGCAGGGGCTGCACCGCCGTCCACGGCCTCGAGATAGTCGTGTCGCACGGCGACGAGGAGACCCAGCTCGACGTCGCCGCGTACGGCCTCGCGACGCTGCGTCACCCGGCGGACGCTCTCGAACCGCACGGCCAGGCCGTCCCGGCCGTCCCTGACCACACTCGCCGGCGCCGTCAGCAGCCCGGAGGCCGCGGCGATCTCGACGTGGCCGCGGCCGAGGTCCAGCGCCTCGCTGGACGCGAGGACGGGAACCTGGCGGGTGGCGGCATCCGCCGAGGCCAGGGCTCGCAGGGAGATGCGGCGGCCGGAGGCGACGAAGACCATCGTGGAGCCGGCAACGACGTCGGGCGGCACGCGCTCACGACTCCTTCCGGGGGACGGGACGGAAAACCAGGACGTCCAGTGTCCGGGGAGCGGGCGGTTGCGCGGGACCGCTGATCGGGTGATCGGACGCCTCCTGCTCCCGGCCCGTAGGATCGACGGGACCACCCGCCCCGTCACCCCCGAGGGAATCCCTGTGCTCCGCACGCACGAGGTCGGCACGCTGCGCGCCGACCACGCCAGCCAGACCGTCACGCTCACCGGCTGGGTCGCCGCACGTCGCGATCACGGCGGCGTGGCTTTCCTGGACCTGCGGGACGCCTCCGGAGTCGCCCAGGTCGTGGTCCGCGACGAGGTGCTCGCCAGCTCCGGTGCCCACGGGCTCCGCAACGAGTACTGCATCAAGGTCACCGGCGTGGTGGGACGCCGCCCTCAAGGCAACGAGAACCCGCACCTGCCGACCGGCGACATCGAGGTCACGGCGTCCGAGCTCGAGGTCCTCAGCGAGTCCGCGCCGCTGCCGTTCCAGGTCGACGAGCGGGTCGAGGTGGGCGAGGAGGCCCGACTCAAGCACCGCTACCTGGACCTGCGCCGTCCCGGCCCGGCCGCCGCCATCCGGCTGCGCAGCGACGTCAACCGCGCCGCGCGGGAGGTGCTGGCCGAGCGCCGGTTCGTCGAGATCGAGACGCCGACCCTGACCCGCTCGACCCCCGAGGGCGCACGGGACTTCCTGGTGCCTGCGCGGCTGGCGCCGGGCAGCTGGTACGCGCTGCCGCAGAGTCCCCAGCTGTTCAAACAGCTGCTGATGGTTGCGGGCATGGAGCGCTACTACCAGATCGCCCGCTGCTACCGGGACGAGGACTTCCGCGCCGACCGGCAGCCGGAGTTCACCCAGCTCGACGTCGAGATGAGCTTCGTCGAGCAGGACGACGTGATCGAGCTCGCGGAGCAGATCATCACGGCGCTGTGGCGTCTGGTGGGACACGAGGTCAAGACGCCGCTGCTGCGGATGACCTACGCCGACGCGATGGCCCGGTTCGGCACCGACAAGCCTGACTTGCGGTTCGGCAACGAGCTGACCGACTGCACCGACTTCTTCCGGGACACGACGTTCCGCGTCTTCCAGGCCCCCTATGTCGGCGCCGTCGTCATGCCCGGTGGCGCCTCCCAGCCCCGCAAGCAGCTGGACGCCTGGCAGGACTGGGCCAAGCAGCG
>DATFPQ010000222.1:0-21947 GCA_035264765.1 Actinomycetales bacterium
GCTACTCCTGGACGTACGTGCTGGTCACACCGTCCTGGACGATCCGCAGGGTCTCCCGTCCCGCGACCTTCTCCAGCCGCCACCCGAGCAGCTGCTCCGGGCCCTGGTAGCTGATCAAGCGAATCGACGACTCGCCCACGACCGCGATGCCGTCGTCGCGCCAGGAGCCGGCACCGAGCTCGGCCGTCCACACGTAGCGGCTCGCGGTGAAGACCAGGGAGTACGCGTCGCCGTCCCCGGGGCCACCGTTCCACGCCCCGCGCAGCCGGCGCGGCACCGTCGCCTCATGGGCACGGGGGCGGTCCGGCTTCGGGGTTCTGGTGACCCTCGTCGTCCTGGTCCTGCTGGTCCTGCTGGCCGTGCTGGTCGAGGGAGCGGGCGTCGTCGTCGGCGTGACCGTTGGCGTCGACGACGTGGAGGTAGGCGTGGACACCCCCTTGACCGGCACGCTCGCCGTCGGCGCGCTCTGGCAGGCGACCGTGAGGGCGGCGACGGGTAGCAGGCCCCAAGGATTCGGTTTCCTGGCTCTCATCTCGCGCTGCCCCCTGTGTGTTTCTTGCCCGGAATTCCCGCGACGTCCCCCGCGACGACGGAGCCGGCAAAAAGATCAAGAAGCCCAGCCTGGAAATGGCGATCATCGTTGAGCGAGCGCGGAGAAAGGGAAGGAGCCGCAGGTGGGGCGGCCCAGGGCGGCGTCCGTGGGTTTCACGGCGAGCCGTCTATTGTCGGTTCCCTCAGCAGGCTCCCAGTCGGCGAGGGTGCCGTCTTCCGATTCGGAAAACTGCGCCTGCCGGCCATGGCAAGCGCATTTCTTCATAGCAGGTCGTTCTTTCGCTCTGGGCCGATGGTCGATTGCCGGGGCGTGGCCCAGCGGAGGGGCCGAGCCCGACGTCACGGGAAAATCCCCGCTGCCGCAGGCCCGACCCGCTAGCCTCCGCGGGTGGCGACTCCCAGCGGCGGGCGGCTGCTCCTCCTCGACTCCGCCTCGCTGTACTTCCGCGCCTTCTACGGCGTCCCGGACTCGGTGCGGGCACCGGACGGCACGCCGGTCAACGCGGTGCGCGGCTTCCTCGACATGGTCGCCACCTTGGTCACGGCACACCGGCCGACCCGACTGGTGGCCTGCTGGGACGACGACTGGCGGCCGGCCTTCCGGGTGGCCGCCATCCCGTCGTACAAGGCGCACCGGCTGCGCGGCGACGGCAACGCTGAGGACACCCCCGAGGGCCTGGAGCCGCAGGTGCCGATCGTCGTGGACGTCCTCGCGGCGCTGGGTGTCGCCCGGGTGGGGCACCCGGGGTTCGAGGCGGACGACGTCATCGCGACCCTGGCCGAGCGCGCCGCCCGCGCCGGGACGCCGGTCGACGTGGTCACCGGCGACCGAGACCTGTTCCAGCTCGTGGACGACGCCCGCTCGGTCCGCGTGCTGTACACCGCCGCGCGCGGCGTCAAGGACATCCACGTCGTCGACGAGGCCGAGCTGGTCCGGCGCTACGGCGTCCCGGACGGTCGCGCCTACGCCGCGATGGCCGCCCTGCGCGGCGACCCCAGCGACGGCCTGCCGGGCGTCCCCGGCATCGGCGAGAAGACGGCGGCGGCCCTCCTCTCCCGGTACGGCGACCTGGCCGGACTGCGCCGCGCTCTCGACGACGGCGACCGCGCGATTCGCGGCACCCAGCGGGCCCGGCTGGAGGCCGCCCGTGACTACCTCGACGTCGCGCCGTCGGTCGTCGACGTGGTCCGGGACGTGCCCCTCGACGAGATCCAGGACGCCGTGCCCGCCCAGCCCGCCGACCTGGCCGCGCTCGCCGGGCTGGCCGCCCGGTGGGGCCTGGCCTCCAGCGTCACGCGGGTCACCGCCGCGCTCGCCAAGGCCGCCCCCGGCTGACCCGGCTGACCCCCGCTGACCCCGACGGCGGCGCCTGCCCCGTTACCCAGCAGCAACCTCTTACTCACGAGCAACGCCGTTGCTCTTCAGCAACGCCACCGCCGGCGCTCGGCAGCCGAGTTCATGGCGCCGCTGACGAGCAATGGCGTCGCTGGAGAGTAAGGGTCAGCCGCCGTCGGACGGTCGATGGTCGTGGGCCTGGACGACGCGTCAGCTCAGCGACGTGTGCGCGACGACGCCACGCAGGACGCCGTCGACGGCCTGCTGGGCGGACCGCCGCACGCCGGGGTCGTCGGCCGCGTCGGCCACCTGCCCGAGCAGGTCCACCAGCTGCTTGCAGCGGCGCACGAAGTCGCCCGCAGCGAGGTCGGTGTCGCGCAGCACGGTGTCGAGGTTGTGCCCGCGGGCCCAGCGCTGCATCGCCCAGGCCAGGCCCGGGTCCGGCTCGCGCAGGGTGGACAGCCGGTACGTGCTCTCCAGCGCCTGCAGGTCCGACCACACCCGCATCGTCTGCTCCAGCGCGTCGCCGACCCGGCCGCTCGGCAGCCGCGGCGCCGGCCCCTCCTCACGGCGCGACTCGTGCACCAGGGCGGACAGGCACGCGGCCAGCCCTGGCCCGTCCAGGCCGGTCCAGACGCCGGCCCGCAGGCACTCCGACGCGAGCAGGTCGTGCTCGGTGTAGAGCCGGCGCAGCCGCGAGCCGTGCCGGGTCACCCGGACCCCGTCGGCGTTGGTCTCCAGGTAGCCGAGGTCGGACAGCACGTCGCAGACCCGGTCGAAGGTGCGCGCAACCGAGTTGGTCCGCCCCTCGATCCGCCGGCGCAGAGCCTGCGTCTCGCGGTCCAGCCGGGTGTACCGCTCCGCCCAGCGCGCGTGCTCCTCCCGGTCCTGGCACGCGTGGCACGGGTGCGAGCGCATCCGGCGGCGCAGCTCCACGAGCAGCTCGTCCTCGCCCGGGTGCACGCCGTCGGCCGTGCCGTTGCGGCGCCCCCGGGACGGCTGGTCCTCCGGGACCGCCTGGCGCAGCGTCGACGCGAGGTCGCGCCGGGCCTGCGGGCTGCGCGGGTTAAAGCCCCTGGGCAGCCGGACGCTGCCGACCGTCTCCACCGGCGAGGTCACCTCGGCCAGCGTGAGGCGGCGCAGCTGCCGGTCGATTCCCAGCACGCTGGGCCGCGGGCCGTCAAGGCCGGCGGTCCGGTCCGGCTCGACGACGACCGCGTAGCCCGCACGCCGCCCACCGGGCACCCGGATGACGTCGCCGACGCGCAGCTGCTCCAGGCTCTGCGCCGTCTCGGCCCGCTGCGACCCCTGGCGCTGCCGCGACAGCGCGGCCTCACGGTCGCTGATCGCCCGGCGCAGGCCGGCGTACTCCGAGAAGTCTCCGAGGTGACTGGTCATCGCCCGCGCGTAGCCGTCCAGCGCCTCCTCCTGGGTGCGGACCTGCTTGGCCAGTCCCACGACCGCCCGGTCGGCCTGGAACTGCGCGAAGGAGGTCTCCAGCACCTCGCGGGCGCGGTCGCGGCCGACCTGGGCCACCAGGTTGACGGCCATGTTGTACGTCGGGCGAAAGCTCGACCGCAGCGGATACGTGCGGGCCGAGGCCAGTCCGGCGACGGCGCGCGGGTCCAGCCCGGGCTGCCACAGGACGACCGCGTGCCCCTCCGGGTCGATGCCTCGGCGCCCGGCGCGGCCGGTGAGCTGGGTGAACTCCCCCGGCGTCACGTCGGCGTGCGTCTCTCCGTTCCACTTCACCAGCTTCTCGAGCACCACGCTGCGGGCCGGCATGTTGATGCCCAGGGCCAGCGTCTCGGTGGCGAAGACGCACCGGACCAGACCGCGCACGAACAGCTGCTCGACCACCTCCTTGAAGCTCGGCAGCAGGCCGGCGTGGTGCGCGGCGATGCCCCGCGTGAGGCCCTCGAGCCAGTCCCAGTACCCCAGCACGTCCAGGTCCTCGGACGGCACGTCCGCGGTGTGCCGCTCGGCGACGTCGCGGATCTCGTCCGCCTCTTCCGGGGTCGTGAGCCGCAGACCGGTGTCCAGGCACTGCCGGACGGCGGCATCGCAGCCGGCCCGGCTGAAGATAAAGGTGATCGCGGGCAGCAGCCCGGCAGCGTCGAGACGCTCCACGACCTCAACCCGGCCAGGGACGCCAAACCCGAGGCCACCGTGCCGGCGCGGCCCGCCGTGCTGACCGCGGGAGCGGCCCCGTCCACCGCGCACGTGCGAGCGCTGGTGACGCTCGTACCGGGCGTCGTCGCGGGCGAGCTCCAGCAGCTTCGGGTTGACGGCGACCTCGCCGCCACCGGCGTCGACGAACAGGTCGTGCAGCTTGGTACCTACCATCACGTGCTGGAACAGCGGCACCGGCCGGTGCTCCTCGACGACGACCTCGGTGTCGCCGCGGACGGTGTCGAGCCAGGCGCCGAACTCCTCTGCATTGCTGACCGTCGCTGACAGCGACACCAGCTGGACGTCCTCGGCGAGGTGGATGATCACCTCTTCCCAGACGGCGCCGCGGAACCGGTCGGCGAGGTAGTGCACCTCGTCCATGACCACGAAGCCGAGCCCGGCAAGCGTCGGCGACCCGGCGTAGAGCATGTTGCGGAGAACCTCGGTCGTCATGACGACGACCGGCGCCTCGCCGTTGACCGTGGTGTCGCCGGTGAGCAGGCCGACCCGGTCGGAGCCGTGCACCGCCACCAGGTCGTTGTACTTCTGGTTGGACAGCGCCTTGATCGGCGTCGTGTAGAACGCCTTGCGGCCGGCCGCCAGGGCGAGGTGCACCGCGAACTCACCGACGACCGTCTTGCCCGCTCCCGTGGGCGCCGCCACGAGAACCCCGCGGCCCTCCTCCAGGGCGGTGCACGCACGGATCTGGAACTCGTCCAGCTCCAGGTCCAGGCCCGCCCGGAACGCTGCCAGCAGCGTCCTGGACTCTGCCTGCCGACGACGGGCAGCGGCGAACCGCACCGCGGGCGAGGACATGGCGTCAGGCTACGTCAGGCCTGGCCGGTGCTCCTGTCGAGGCACCAGCACGCCCAGGGCGGCGGGGACGACCTCCACCTCCACCGGCAGCGGGCCGAACCGCTCGCCGTCCGCGTACGCCACCACCCCCGGCGTCGACAGCCGCACCCGCCGGGCCCGCCGGACGGTGACCGCAGGGTGGCTGGTGTGGCTGCCGTTGAACACCCGCGGGTAGACCCGCACCAGCGCCGGCACGGACAGCGGGCCGGCCACCAGGACGTCCAGCAGGCCGTCGTCGTACGAGGCGTCGGGCGTGATCCGCATGCCGCCGCCGTAGCTGGTGCCGTTGCCGACGGCGACCAGCACCGCCTCGGTGCGCCAGAGCTCGCCGTCCAGCTCGATCTCGTACGGCAGCGGGCGGAAGACCGGCAGCTCGCGCGCGATCGCCAGGTTGTAACGCATCCGGCCGCGCGGCCACGACCACCCGTTCGCCCGCTCATTGACGACGGCGTCGAACCCGCCGCACAGCACGCCGACGAACCACCGCGAGACCCCGCTCGCCGACGTCCCCCGAACGGCGTCGATCCGGCGCACGTGTCCGGCCCGGACAACCTCCGCCGCGGCGGCCGCGTCGCGCACCGGCAGCCCCAGCGTCGTGGCGACGTCGTTGCCGGTCCCCGCGGCCACCACGCCGAGCGGTACGTCGGTGCCCGCCACCGCATTCACGCCGACGTTGACCATGCCGTCCCCGCCGACGACCACGAGAGCATCCAGGCCGGCGGCCACTGCGGAGCGTGCGCGGTCCAGGGTCTCGGCGGCGCTCTCGCTGCTCAGCTCCACCAGCTCGCAGCCGTCGGCCGCCAGCCGCGCGGTCACCTCGGCACCCAGCCTTCGACCGCGTCCCGCTCCGGACGTGGGATTGACGGCGATCGCGATGCGTCGCGCTCCGGGGCGGGGCGTCACGCCGCGAACGCTAGCGAACTCCCGGGGCCGCCGGACGGGCGACGTCAGAGCTCGCTGGCCTCGTCGTCCGCGAGGTTCGCCAGCTCGTCCTCGCCGGCGCGGCGGGCCCGGCGGCGGTCGATGAGCAGGCAGATCGCGATGGCGGCGCCGAACAGCAGGCACATCGCCCCGGCCAGGATGCACATCGTCGTGGCCTCGGGCGTGGGTGTCGCGATCGCCGCGAACAGGAAGCAGGCGAAGACCGTGACCCGCCACTGGCGCACCAGAGCGCGGCCGCTGAGAACGCCCACCATGTTGAGGGCGACGAGAAGCACCGGGATCACGAACGCGATGCCAAAGGCCAGGATGATTCGCGTCACGAAGGAGAAGTACGTGTTCGCCGAGATGAAGATGGTGCCGCCTGAGGGCACGAAGTCGCTGAAGAACTGGATCGCCTTGGGCAGGGCCCACCAGGCCAGGGCCGCCCCACCCAGGAACAGGGGCAGCGAGACGGCGACGAACCCGAACGAGTAACGACGCTCCTTGCGCGTCAGGCCCGGTGTGACGAAGGCCCACAGCTGGTACAGCCAGACCGGTGAGGCCAGCACCAAGCCCGTGAGGATCGACAGCTGAATCTTCAGGTTGAACGGTGAGGCGACGTCACCGAAGTTGATCGAGATGAACTGGGGTCCGCGCTCGGCTTGGATGGTTTTGATCGGGCGGATCAGCGCCTCGATCACCCAGTCGTAGAGGAACCAGCCGACGACCGCTCCGAGCAGGATGGCGATCGCCGAGCGCACGACGCGGCGCCGCAACTCGGTGAGGTGCTCGCGCAGCGCCATGCGCCCCTCGGGGTCACGGCGTCGTCGTCGCGTGGTGGGTACGGCCATGTCAGGTCACCCGGATAGAGCCGGTGGAGCCAGGGAGAGGCTCAGGCGCCGCGCCGCTGCTCGCGCTGCCGGTCGACGTCGTCTGTCCCGGTCGAGTCGGTGCGTGGCGCGGTGCCGGGCCCCGTGCTATTGCGGTCGTCGACGACCCGGCCCTCGATCGGTCCCCGCGGCGGCGTCTCGTCGTCGTCCTCGCGCATCTCCTTGACCTCGGACTTGAAGATCCGCATGGACCGGCCGAGACCTCGCGCCGCCTCGGGCAGCTTCTTGCCACCGAACAGCAGCAGGATGACCACCAGGATGATCAGCAGGTGGGGACCGTCAAGAAGGTTTCGAAACACGATGGCTCGCCGCCCTAGGGTGGTGGATACGTCTTCGGCTCAGCGTACGCGCCCCGGAGCGCGGCGGCCGCTCCCCGCGGGGAATCGGCGGTGTCCTGCCCGCGACGGTCGGTGCCCTGCCCGGGACTGCCCAGGGTCCGGCAGGGTGCTGGGGTCGGCCAGCACCGAGGACGCCGGCTGGTAGCGCTCCGGCATCTGCTCCAGGACCGGGCCGACCAGCTCGGCACTACGGCCAAGCTCGTGCCCGAGCCCGATGGCCTTGCGCAGGACTCGCCAGCTCAGCCACCCGAGCACGACGACGGCGGCCAGCACGAGCAGCACCCACAGCAGGACCCATCTCACGCCGCCCAGCGTAGGGGCCGTGGCCGCCGGTGCGGTCAGCCGGCCGCGCGCAGGCCGGTGTCGACCGGGCCGGTCAGCCCGGGCCGCAGCGTGCTCAGCGCGGGGACCGGCGTGTCCAGCGCCTCGAGGCGGAGGGCGAAGTCCAGCACGTCGTCGTACGTGATCGTCGGTCCGGCGTGCTCCTCGAGGGCCTCCGCCGGAACCACCCAGTGCTCCACCTTGACGCCGCCGGTGCGCAGTAGCCGCTGCACCTCGGCGCCGGCCGGCTTGCGCACCTCGTCGCCGCAGCGGACGCAGCCGAACGCGTAGTACGACCAGTCCTTCACCGAGCAGACGACGAGTCGCACCTGGGCCGGCGTCAGGTCCACGTCGCCGCAGCTGGGGCACGAAGCCTTGATCGTCGCCATTCCCGGTCGCCTCCTTGGCGCGTCCGCCGGGATCTCGACCCGGCGGTTCCTGTGTTGGGAGGAGAGTCGGCAGCGTCGCTCAGATACTTAACCCTCGGCTGTGCCTCCGCCCACGGGGCTGGGCTCCGCCGGGTCCGGACGCTGGTCCGTTCGCTCGGACGGCGGCTCCGACGTTCGCTTGGACGGCTGGTCGGACGGCGGCTCGGACGGTCGCTCGGACGGCTGGCTGGACGGCGGCTCCGACGGCTCGTAGGCGGCCAGGGCCCGCTCCGCCGTCCGCCGGACGTCGTCTGCAAGCTCCGGCGGGTCCAGGACCGTGGCGTCCCCGCCCAGGCGCAGCACCAGCTGGCGCAGCCAGGCGAGGTCGGCGGTACGGATGCCGACGCGCAGCCCGTCGGGCTGCTCGACCACCGCCTCGACCGGGTAGTAGTCCACGACCCAGCGAGCGGCGGGCGACAGGTGCAGCGTGACCAGGTGGTCGTGCGGGCTCGGCTCGAACAGGCCGGCATTGAGGTCGCGGGAGCGGGCGGTCGGCGGCGCCGTCCCGTCGACGTCCAACACGCGGACGTCGACCACCCGGTCCAGCCGGAAGGTGCGCACGTCCTCGACCCGGTGGCACCAGGCCTCCAGGTACCAGTGGCCCTCCACCGTCAGCACCCGCATCGGGTCGACGTCGCGCTCGGTGGTCTCGTCCCGCCGCGGCACCAGGTAGCGCAGGTGCAGCCGTCGGCGGCGGCGCAGGGCGTCCTCGCAGGCCTGGACCACGGCGGGGTCCGTGCCGGCGTCCAGGTCGACGCGGACCGACTCCGCGGGAGCGGCCGCGGCCCCGGCCGCGGACTCCAGCTTGGCCAGGGCCCGGTCGAGCGCCTCGCGGTCACCGAGGCCCGGGACGTCGGCCAGCGCCCGTAGCCCCACGATCAGGGCCAGCGCCTCGTCCACGCCGAGCCGCAACGGCCGGGCGATCGCGTCCGCGTTGCCGACGTAGACGAAGCCGCCCTCCCAGTCCGCCTCGATCAGGTCGTCCGGCATGTGTCCCGGCAGGCCGCAGACGAACAGCAGCTCCAGGTCCTTGACCAGCTGCCGCTGGTCCACGCCGAACGCGGTCGCGGCCTCAGCCAGGGGGACGCCCTGGTGCGCCAGCAGCCAGGGCACCATCGCGAGCAGCCGGGACAGCCGCTCGGTCGCCGACTCGCTCACCGGGCTCCCTCCCCCGTCCCCGCCGGCGCCAGGACGCCGCGCAGCCGGCGGACCACGGCGTCCCGCAGGTCGCTCGGCTCCACGACCACGACGTTCGCGCCGTGCGACACCAGCTCCTCGGCCAGCACCTCGGGGTCGTCCAGGTCGACCGACAGCTCGTGCCAGCCGTCCCCGAGGTCGCGGACGTCGGTGGCCCGCCGCCGGACCATGTGGGCCGTGCCCTCGCGCACCCGCAGCCTGGCCGTCGTCCGCGGCCGCTCCTGCACCGTGCTGCCGACGAACAGCCGCGGGTCGTGGTCGGCGGGCACCTCGTACTCACCAGGCCGGCCAACCGTCCGGACCGCGCTCTCGACCCGGGACAGGCGGAACACCCGGGGTGCGCGGCGGTCGCGGTCGTACCCGGTGAGGTACCACCGCCCGTGCCAGCTGGTGACCGCCCACGGCTCGACGGTCCGGGTGGCGACCGCCCCGGTGGCGGCAGTGCGGTAGGTGAACCGCACCGGGACCCGGTCGCGGACGGCGGCCCACAGCGCGTCGAACGCCGGCTCGGCGGTGCGGATCCGCGGCTCGAGGCCGATCAGCGACCCGTCGTCGGGGGGCGCTCCCAGCGCGGTCAGCTTGGCCAGCGCCCGGGAGGCCGGCCCGGCCAGGCTGGCCTGCTGCCACACCCGGGAGGCCAGCCCCAGCACGGCCAGCTCGTCCGGCTCGAAGGACACCTCGGGCAGCGCATAGGCGTCGCGGTCGACCCGGTAGCCGACCTCGTCCTCGAACAGCGGGTTCTCGAAGCTGGTGAGGAGCGGGATCCCCAGGTCGCGGAGCTCGTCCTTGTCCCGCTCGAACATCCGCTCGAACGCCTCGGTCGAGGCGTTCTCGGCGTACTGCGGGACGGCCTGGCGGATCTGCGCCTTGGTGAGCGGGCGGCGTGTGCTCAGCAGGCAGATCACCAGGTTGAGCAGGCGCTCGGTCTTGGCGGTGGACATGGGCCTCCTTGGTGCCCGATGACGCTACCCGACGGGCCACGGCCCGGGGTCCGGCCGGTCCCCCGGTCCAGGTGCGGCGCGGTCCCGACGATGCCCGGGGGCAGAGGTGCCTGCGGGGTGCCCTTCGGCGCCGCCCTCGGCACATCGGCCCCCGTTCCCGGCCGCGGATAGGGTCGGCCGCGTGACGGCGAGCGTGCGGTGGCGCGGCGGCGCGGTGCGCGCCGTGCGGGCCCGCTGGTCGGGCGCGGTGGAGCTCGACGTCCGGCTGGACGACGGCCGGGGCGTCCGGGCCCTGGCCTACCCGGCCCTGGTGGGCGAGCCCGAGCCGGGCGACCGGGTGCTGGTGACGGTGGGCGCCCTCGAACGCGGCCTGGGCACCGGCGGTTATGCACTGGTGGCGGCCCTACCGGACCGGCTTCCCGACGACCCTGACGACGGGTCCGGCCACTTGGTCAAGGCCCGGTACACCCCGCTGCAGCCCATGGTGCTGGGGGCCGACGAGCAGGGGTCCGAGCACCACGCCGCTCTGCGCGACGCGGACGACCTCGGCGGGCTGCCGGTTGTCGTCGCGGACCTGCACTCGGCGCTGCCGGCCATCGCGGCCGGCGTCCGCGACGTCGAGCCGGGGCTGCGTGTCGCGTACGTGATGACCGACGGCGGCGCCCTGCCGGCCTGGTTCTCGCGCACGGTCGCGGGGCTTCGGGACGCCGGGTGGCTGGCCGGCTGCGTAAGCGTCGGGCAGGCGTTCGGCGGCGACCTGGAGGCGGTGACGGTGCACACCGGGTTGCTCGCCGCGCGGGAGGTGCTGCGTGCCGACGTCGCCGTCGTCGCGCAGGGTCCGGGCAACCTGGGCACGGGCACCCGCTGGGGCTTCTCCGGCGTGGCGGCCGGGGAGGCGGTCAACGCCGCCGCGGTGCTGGGCGGGCGGCCGGTGGCCAGCCTGCGGGTCTCGGGCGCCGATCCCCGCGAGCGGCACCGCGGCGTGTCGCACCACAGCCTCACCGCTTATGGGCGGGTCGCGCTGGCGCCTGCCGACGTCGTCGTACCCCTGCTGCCGGACGCGCTTGGACCCCTGGGCGCCGTCATCCGGGAGCAGGCCCGTTCGCTGGGCCCGCCCACCACGCCGCACCGGCTGGTCGAGGTCGACGTCACCGGGCTCGACACCGCCCTGCGGGAGTGCCCGGTGCGGCTATCGACCATGGGTCGCGGGCTGGACGACGACCCCGCGGCGTTTCTGGCCGCCGCGGCCGCGGGTCGGCACGCGGCCACCCTGCTGCGCTGACCGCCGCCGCTCAGCCGGCCGCCGCTCAGCGGGCCGCCGCCGCCTCAGCTGGCCGCCGCCTCAGCGCGCCACCCCGCGTACTCACGAGCGACGCCTTTACACACACCGAACGCCGCGGCAGGCCCGATATGGGCCGTGCGACGGCGTTCGCGGGGTGCAACGGCGTTGCCCGGGAGCAAAGCCCGGGAGCGCGAAGGGGGACGCGGTGGTGCGCTCAGGCGACCTCGACCAGGTCGACGACGAAGATGAGGGTCTCGCCGCCCTTGATCGCCGCGCCGGCGCCCCGGTCGCCGTAGCCCAGATGCGGCGGGATGACGATCTTGCGCCGGCCGCCGACCCGCATGCCCAGCAGGCCCTGGTCCCAGCCGGCGATGACCTGGCCGACCCCGAGCTGGAAGCGCAGCGGCTCACCGCGGTTCCAGGACGCGTCGAACTCCTCGCCGGTCGAGTGCGCGACGCCGACGTAGTGCGCGAGCACGGTGCTGCCGGCTGTCGCCTCGCGACCCTCGCCCACGACCTGGTCCTCCACGACCAGCTCGGACGGCGGCGTGTCGCCGGGGAAGTCGATCTCGGGCTTGCTGCGGTCCAGGCTCATGGCTCTCCTCGGATCGGTGCGTCTAGCGGGCAGGTGCGGGACGGATCAGGCCCATGCCCGACGTGGGGAGGTCAGTACGCGTCGAGGATGTCGACGACGAACACCAGCGTGTCGGTGCCCTTGATGCCGGCCTGCGGCTGCCCCGACTTGCCGTAGCCCTCGGCCGGCGGGAGCACCATCAGCACCCGGCTGCCCACCGGCTGGCCGACGATGCCCTTGTCGAACCCGGGCACCAGCTGGCCGACGCCGATCGGGCCCTCCAGCGGCGAGCCGCGGCGGTAGGAGGAGTCGAACTCCTTGCCGGTTGCCCAGATCGCGCCGGCGTAGGCGGCGGACAGCGTCTGCCCGGCCTTGACCGCGGGGCCGGTGCCCTTGATCAGCTGCTGGACGACGAGCTTCTTCGGCGCGTCGGTCTTCGGGACGGTGATCTTCGGCGTCCCCTTGGCGTCGTAGGTCACGGTCGGCAGCCCCTTGGCCGGCGTCACCGCGGTGCCGGTCGCCTTGGTCAGCGGCGTGCGCGCGGACTTCAGGTCGAGCACGAACAGCAGCGTGTCGTTCTTGGCGAAGCCGAGCTGGGAGTTGCCCTGCGGCCCGAAGCCCTCGGCCGGCGGGATGCCGATGAGCAGCCGGGACCCGATCTTCTGGCCGATCATGCCGCTCGCCAGGCCCTTGAGCCCGGCGCGGCTGGGGTCGGCGACGAAGACCGCCTGCTGCTTGCCGTAGGACGTGTCCGCCTCCTTGCCGTCCTTGCCGTTGACCAGGACGTAGTCGAAGCTGACCCGCTGCCCCTTGGCGATGACCGCGCCGGTGCCGGGCTTGACCACGACGGTCGCCGACTTGGTGACGTTGGTGGGCTTGGTGGCCAGCGACACCGTGGGCTTCGCGCCGGCGTTGCCGGTCACCGTGACCCCCTTCAGGGCGCCGGAGGCGCTGCTGCTGGCGTTGCTGTTGGGAGCGGGGTCCGCGTTGGCGCAGCCGGCAAGGATCACTGCGGGCAGAGCCAGGGCGGACAGCAGGCGAGGCAGAACGAGACGCACGACGAGACCTTTGGTCGCTGGTGGGGACGAGCCAGCCTAACCCGGCAACCTGTGCGTTCCGGCAGCCCGGACGCGCTGGTTCCGTTTCAGCGGGTCCGTCGGCCCCGGGTCACATGCTGGCGATGAGCCGCTCCACGCGCTCGTCCACGCTGGCGAAGGGATCCTTGCAGAGCACTGTGCGCTGAGCCTGGTCGTTCAGCTTCAGATGCACCCAGTCCACGGTGAAGTCGCGCCGCTGCTCCTGCGCCCGGCGCACGAAGTCGCCGCGCAGCTTCGCCCGGGTGGTCTGCGGCGGCACGGACTTGGCCTCGAACACCTCGACGTCGTGCGCCACGCGTTCGACCTTCCCGCTGCGCTGGAGCAGGTAGAACAGCCCGCGGCGACGGGAGATGTCGTGGTAGGCCAGGTCGAGCTGGGCGATCCGCGGGTTGGACAGCTCCAAGCCGTGCTTGGCGCGGTAGCGCTCGATCAGGCGGAGCTTGATCACCCAGTCGATCTCCCGGGCGATCAGGTCGAGGTTCCCCGTGTCGACCGCGGTCAGCGTGCGCCGCCACAGGTCCATGACCTGCTTGTGCGCGGGGCTGGACAGGCCGCGCCGGTCGACGAAGTCGGTGGCCCGCTCGAGGTACTCGCGCTGGATCTCCAGCGCGGACAGCTCGCGGCCGTTGGCCAGCCGGACCTTCTTGCGGCCGGTGACGTCGTGGCTGATCTCCCGGATCGCCCGGATCGGGTTCTCCAGCGTCAGGTCACGCATGACGACGCCGGCCTCGATCATCTGCAGCACGATGTCGACGGTGCCCACCTTGAGCAGCGTCGTCGTCTCGCTCATGTTGGAGTCGCCGACGATCACGTGCAGCCGGCGGTGCCGCTCGGCGTCGGCGTGCGGCTCGTCCCGGGTGTTGATGATCGGCCGCGAGCGCGTGGTCGCGCTCGACACGCCCTCCCAGATGTGGTCGGCACGCTGGCTCACGCAGAACACCGCTCCGCGCGGCGTCTGCAGCACCTTGCCGGCGCCACAGGTGATCTGCCGGCTGACCAGGAACGGGATGAGGACCTCGGACAGGCGGCCGAAGTCGCCCTGCCGCGACACCAGGTAGTTCTCGTGGCAGCCGTAAGAGTTGCCGGCCGAGTCGGTGTTGTTCTTGAACAGGTACACCTCGCCGGCGATGCCCTCCTCGTGCAGCCGCTCCTGGGCGTCGGCGACGAGGCCTTCGAGGATCCGCTCCCCCGCCTTGTCATGCACCACGACCTGGCGGATGTCGTCGCACTCCGGGGTGGCGTACTCCGGGTGCGAGCCCACGTCGAGGTACAGCCGCGCGCCGTTGCGCAGGAAGACGTTGCTGGACCGCCCCCACGAGACGACGCGGCGGAACAGGTAGCGGGCGACCTCGTCGGGGCTCAGCCTGCGCTGGCCCTGGAAGGAGCACGTCACCCCGTACTCGTTCTCGATCCCGAAGATCCGGCGTTCCATCGCACCACTGTAGTTCTGCGCTGACGGCGAACGCGGCGCGACGAGCAGGTTCCGGCGTGGTGATCTATGTTCCGTGGGACGACTCCTGGTGCTTGGTGGGACGGCGTGGCTGGGCGGCGAGGTCGCTCGGGCCGCCCTCGAACGCGGTCACGAGGTGACCTGCCTGGCCCGCGGGGTCTCCGGTCGGCCGCCGGACGGCGTCACCTGGGTGCACGGCGACCGCCAGGACCCGCGGGTCTACGAGGCGCTCCGCGGCCAGCACTGGGACGACGTGGTCGACGTCTCCTGGCAGCCGGGCATGGTGCGTGCGGCGGTGGCAGCGCTCGCCGACCGGGCGGGGCACTGGACCTACGTCTCGTCCTGCTCGGTGTACGTGGACCACCACCTGGTGGGACAGGCCGAGGACGGCGCGACGTTCGAGCCGCTGAACGCCGACCGGGCCGACCAGGAGCACTACGGCCCGGCCAAGGTCGCCTGCGAGCGGGCGGTGCAGGAGCGGATGGGCTCACGCGCGCTGCTGGCCCGGGCCGGTCTCATCGGCGGCCCGGGCGACCCCAGCGACCGGTTCAGCTACTGGGTGGGCCGGTTCGCCCTGGCCGGTGACGGTCCCGTGCTGGTGCCCGACACGCCCGAGCAGGGAACCCAGACCATCGACGTCCGGGACCTGGCGGACTGGCTGGTGCGCGCCGGTGAGGACTGCCACCACGGACACGTCAACGCGGTGGGCGAACGCCGCACGCTGGGGGACGTGCTCGACGCGGCCCGAGCGGTGGCGGGGCACACCGGCGAGGTCGTGCGGGCCGACCCGCACTGGCTGACTGGGTGCGGCGTCCAGGCGTGGGCCGGACCTCGGTCACTGCCGCTGTGGCTTCCGGGGAAGGACTACGCCGGGTTCGGCGCCCGCGACGACTCCCGGGCCGTACGCCATGGGCTGGTCCGGCGTCCGCTCGCGGACACGCTGGCCGACGTCCTGGAGGACGAGCGAAAGCGTGGACTGGACCGGGAGCGGCGGGCCGGGCTGACCCGGGAGGACGAGCTGGCGCTGCTCGCCGAGCTCGGCGCCGCCTGACCGCAGCCCCCTGACCCGCAGGGCAACCGATCAGCTAGCCGACGTCGCCGGTGAGCGTCTCGTGGGTGCCGGGGCGCGGGTCGTCCTCGCGCGGGACGTCGCTGGTCGGGTCGCTCGGGCTCAGAAGGCGCTCCAGCAGGTGCCCCTCGATCCGCCGGAACAGCCGCCGCTCGCGATGCCGGTCGAGGACGGCGACCTCGAGCTGTTCCGGTGACAGCGTGCGCGGCTCACCGCTGCCGGCGTCGCCCTCCAGCAGCTCCTTGGCCATGCCCAACGCCTGGCCCAGCGACAGACCTTCGCTCCACCGGTCGGCCAGGGCCGTGGCGATCGGCTCCGCCTGCCCGCCCATCGCGACGAAGCCACGCTCGTCGGCGACCGAACCGTCATAGGTCAGCCGGTAGATCTGGTCCTGCGCCGCGGTCCGGCCCACCTCGGCCACGACGATCTCGACCTCGTACGGCTTGGACTCCTGCGTGAACACCGTGCCCAGGGTCTGCGCGTACGCGTTGGCCAGGCCGCGCGCGGTCACGTCGCTGCGGTCGTAGGAGTACCCCCGCAGGTCGGCGTACCGGACCCCTGCCACCCGCAGGTTCTCGAACTCGTTGTACTTGCCCACCGCGGCGAAGGCGATCCGGTCGTAGATCTCGCTCACCTTGTGCAGCGTCCGCGAGGGGTTCTCGGCGACGAACGCGATACCCCCGTCGTACGCCAGGACGACCACTGACCGGCCGCGGGCGATCCCCTTGCGCGCGTAGTCCGCCCGGTCCTTCATCAGCTGCTCGGGCGAGACGTAGAAGGGCATGCTCATGACGCGTCCCCCTCACCCGTCGCGTTCCCGGCGACGAGGCGCCCGGCCCGGGTGCCCCCGGGGTCGCCGCGCCGGTCCTCGACCACGCGCTGGACCACGTCCCCGAGCGTCCCGTCGTCGACCCGCCGGTAGCCCTCGACGTCGACCACGCTGACGATCGGCCAGATCCGGCGGTTCAGGTCCGGACCGCCCGTGGCGCTGTCGTCGTCCGCCGCGTCGTACAGGGCCTCGACCGCCACCCGCACGGCAGAGTCCGGGTTGAGGCCAGGACGCCACAGCTTCTTCAGCGCGCCCCGAGCGAACAGCGAGCCGGAGCCGACCGAGTGGTGGTGGCGCTCGGCGTAGCAGCCGCCCGTCGCGTCGTAGCTGTAGATCCGGCCGACCCGGGCGTCGACGTCGTAGCCGGCGAACACCGGGACCACCACAAGCCCCTGCATGGCGAGGGGAAGGTTGCCCCGAAGCATGGTGGCGAGCCGGTTGGCCTTGCCGTCCAGCGACAGCAGCGTGCCCTCGATCTTCTCGTAGTGCTCCAGCTCGACCTGGAACAGCCGCACCAGCTCGACCGCCACCCCGGCGCTGCCCGCGATGCCGACGCAGGAGTACTCGTCGGCGCCGAAGACCTTCTCTATCTCGCGGTTGGCGATCATCGAGCCCATCGTCGCCCGCCGGTCGCCGCCCATGACGACGCCGCCCTCGAACTCCAGGGCCACGATCGTGGTGCCGTGCGGTGCCTCTGGGACGGTGCCGGGGGGCAGTGCTCGACCGCCGGGAAGCAGGCGTGGGTCGTGCTCGTGCAGGAAGTCCGTGAAGGACGAGGAGCCGGGCACGTGGAAGGCGCGCGGCAGCCGACCGGTGGGGTCGAGGCGATCCGGAGTCACGCTGGCGACCCTACCCGGCCGGTCCGACACCGGCCCCGGGATGGCGGGACTACCGGGCCGGGACTACCGGGCGTGGGCCGCCCGGCTGCTCGCGGCTTCGATGCCCAGCCGCGGGCTACTGGCCGCCCTTCTGGACGAACGAGCGGACGAAGTCCTCGGCGTTGGACTCCAGGACGTCGTCGATCTCGTCCAGGACGCTGTCGATGTCGTCGTCCAGGCCCTCCTTGGTGGTGGCTCCGGCGGGCGCGGCCGGGGGCGCCTCGTCGGGCTCGTCCTCGCGCCGCTGCGGACGCTGCTGCTCGTGACCGGGCACGGCTCCTCCTCGGGGGCAGAAATGCACCGGTTCACAGCGTAACCGCGACCCGTTCCACCGGCGGGGACCTGAGCCACCTGCGCCGCCCGCCGGCTCGTGCTTGGCTGGGCCCGTGGTGCTCCGCCCCGCCGGCGACCTCCGGTACGCCGCCCTCGCGGTGCTGGCGGCCGAGCGCCGACGGCTGCGCCGGCTCGGCGTCCCAGGTGAGCTCGTGCTGGTCGGCGGCAGCAGCGTCCCCGGGGCCCTCACCCACGGTGACGTCGACCTGCACCTGCGGGTGCCGCCGGGGGACTTCGCGGACGCCGTGGCGCGGCTGCGCCTGACGTACCGGGTGGCCCACCCCCAGATCTGGACCTCGACGCTGGCCACCTTCGAGCTGCTCCGCACCGGTCCCCCGCCCGTGGGCCTGGCGGCGACGCCCCTGGGGTCCGAGCACGACGTCCGGTTCACCTGCAGCTGGGCGCTGCTGGCCGGCGACCCCGCGCTCGTGGCGGAGTACAACTCGATGAAGCTCGCCGGGGACGGGCCGGACGGCGCCGGTTACGAGGAGCGCAAGTCGGCCTTCTTCGACCGCCTGGTGGCTTCGTGGCCCCCAGGGAAACCGTTGCCATAAGCCGCATCAGGGACGTGAACCGCATTTCCGACGTGACTGGGCCGGTGCTGTAACTGCGCGCCGTGCGCAGAGCGCCGCCGGCGTTCGCGTGGACAGCCTGGGCGGATCCGGCAATCTGGCATGAACCCACGGGTCGTTGCGGCAAGTTCTATTGCCCGGGCGGATCGCGTACACAGGATCTCGGGAGACGTCATGGCGGTTCCCACGCGCCGGACGGCGGTCGCTGACCGCGCTCGCCGCGCCGCTGCTGGCCGCACCGCTCCTGGCGGCGAGCGCCGGGCTTGCGCTGCCGGCTGAGAGCGCCGCGGCGGCCGTCACACGTCCGGTCGTCAGCACCGACCGAGGCGCCGTGCGCGGGACCACCGGCGGAGGCATGGACAGCTTCTTCGGCATCCCGTACGCCGCCGCACCGGTGGGCACCCGGCGCTGGGCACCGCCCCAGCCGGCAGCGGTCTGGACCGGTGTGCGGGAAGCCACCCGGTACGGCAGCAGCTGCCCGGTCCGAGGCGGCAACGGCGCGCTCACCGGGAACGAGAACTGCCTGTTCCTCAACATCCGGCGGCCCAGCGGCCTGCCGGCCGGTGCCCGCCGCCCGGTCTTCGTGTTCATCCACGGTGGCGGCCTGGTGAGCGGAAGCTCCGACAACATCGGCCTGTCCCCTCTCGTGCGGACGGCCGGAGTCGTGGGGGTGTCCCCAACCGGCGGCTGACCGCCGACCTCGCCCGGTACACCCGCACCTGGGCCTACCGGTTCGACGACCGCACCGGCCCGGGACTGATGCGCCAGCCCGCGGGATATGTGTGGGGCGCCGGTCATGCCGCCGAGCTGCCCTACCTGTTCCGCAACATGACCATCGGAAGGACTGTCCTGGCGCCATTCTCCGCCGCGGACGCGCGGCTGAGCCGGGAGATGCAGCGCTACTGGGGGGCCTTTGTCCGCACCGGACGTCCCGACGTCGCCGGCCAGCCGGCGTGGACGGAGTTCGGCGCCGCACGCCGCGTGCTCTCGCTGCGACCGGGCGGGCAGAGCCAGCTCCTGCCGGACGCCACGCTGGCCGCCGAGCACAAGTGCGCGTTCTGGGAACCCATGCGCGGCTGACCCGACAGCGGGCCCGACGTCCGCCTCAGCGCCGGCGTCCACCCTCAGCGCCCCGCTCCGCCTCACCGCGAGGCAAGGGCCGCCATCAGGTCCGCGGCCGTCGCGCTCGCGTCGATCAGGTCGCCGACGCTCTGCCGGCCGCCGCGGAGCGGCTCCAGCATCGGCACCCGCTGCAGGGAGTCGTGGCCGGGCAGGTCGAAGATCACCGAGTCCCAGGACGCCGCGGCGACGTCCCGCCCGTACTTCGCGAGGCACCGGCCGCGGAAGTAGGCGCGGGTGTCCTCCGGCGGGTGCTCGACCGCGTGGTCGACCTGGTCGTCCTTGACCAGCCGCTCCACGCGCCCGCGGGCGACCAACCGCTGGTACAGCCCCTTGTCCGGGCGGACGTCGCTGTACTGAAGGTCGATGAGCCCAAGCCGGGGGTGTCCCCAGTCGATGCCCTCGCGCTGCCGGAACCCCTCCAGGAGCGACAGCTTGGCGACCCAGTCCAGCTCCCGCGAGCACTCCATCGGGTCGCGCTCCAGCCGGGTCAGCACGGACTCCCAGCGCTCGAGCACCTCGAGGGTGTCGGCGTCGGTGTCCCGCCCGTACTTGTCCTCCACCCAGGCCCGGGCCTGCTCCAGGTAGGCCCACTGCAGCTGGACGGCGGTCAGCCGGGTGCCGTCGCGCAGCCGGACCAGCGCCTTCAGGCCCGGGTCGTGTGACACGGCCTGCAGGGTGCCGACCGGGCGCTCCACCGTCAGGTCACGGGTGAGGGCCTTGTCCTCGATCATCGCGAGCACCAGCGAGGTGCTGCCGACCTTCAGCAGCGTCGCGACCTCGGCCAGGTTCGCGTCGCCGATGATGACGTGCAGCCGGCGGTACCGGTCCGCCGCGGCGTGCGGCTCGTCGCGGGTGTTGACGATCGGCCGCTTCAGGGTGGTCTCCAGCCCCACCTCGACCTCGAAGAAGTCGGCGCGCTGGCTCAGCTGGTAGCCGTCCGCCTGGCTGTCGGTGCCGATCCCGACCCGGCCGGCGCCGGTGAAGACCTGGCGGGACACGAAGAAGGGCACCAGGTGCCGGACGATGTCGGCGAACGGCGTGGCGCGGCTCATCAGGTAGTTCTCGTGCGTCCCGTACGACGCGCCCTTGCCGTCGGTGTTGTTCTTGTACAGGTTCACTGGCGACAGGCCGGGCGTGCGGGCGATGGTGGCGACCGCCGAGCGCATGATCTGCTCGCCCGCCTTGTCCCAGAGGACGACGTCCCGCGGGGACGTGACCTCTGGCGAGCTGTACTCGGGGTGCGCGTGGTCGACGTAGAGCCGGGCGCCGTTGGTGAGGATGACGTTGGCGAGGGTCGGGTCGTCGACGTCGGTCAGCTGGGAGGGGTCGGCGGCGCGCCGGGTCATCTCGAAGCCGCGCGCGTCGCGCAGCGGCGCCTCGTCCTCGTAGTCCCAGCGGGCCCGGCCGGCGCGGGCCCCCAGCGGCTGGGCGTAGGCGTTCACGACCTGCCCCGACATGAGCATCGGGTTGGCCTCGGGGTCGCCGGGCTGGGAGATGCCGTACTCGGTCTCGATACCCATCACGCGTCGCACGCTCACCCGTGCGAGCCTACGTGCGTCCGGCTACCTCCCGCGGCCACCCCGCCGACTCCCCCGGCTGGTCACTCAGCCAGGCCAGGCCCGGCGTAGGGTCGCGACGTGCCCGAGGAGCTGGTCGCCCTGTACGCGCCGGACGACGACACCGGTCGCGTCACCGGCACCGCCCCCCGCTCTAGGGTGCGTGCGGAGAACCTGCCGCACGCGGCCACGGCCGTGCTGCTCGTGGACGAGGAGGGCCGGGTCTACGTGCACCGTCGCACCGAGACCAAGGACGTGTTCCCCGGGATGTGGGACTGCTGGGCGGGCGGCGTCGTGACGGCGGGCGAGGACCCGCAGGAGGCGGCGTCCCGCGAGCTGGTCGAGGAGCTCGGCGTCCACGTGCCACGGCTGGAGCCGCTGTTCCGGCACTGGTACCGGGATGACCGCACCCACTACCTGGCCTGCTGCTACCGGGCCCGCTGGCAGAGCGAGGCGCTCAACGGTCCGGTCGTGCACCAGCCGGACGAGGTGGCCGAGGGCGGCTGGACCACCCTGGCGGGGCTGCGCGAGCTGCTGGCCGACCCGACGCGGCCGTTCGTGCCTGACGGCCGGGTCGGCATCGAGCGCTACCTGGCCGGCGATCTCACCGGCCACGCGGCCGAGGTGGCCCGATGAGCCCGGACGTCGCTCGATCGAGGCAACCGGGCGTCCCTGGGCGTGCGCGGCTCACTCGGTCAGGCCCGGGCCGGGGGCCGAGCGTGGCGACGCGGGTGCCGGCCGGTGTGGCGGTGGCCTTGGACGCCGTGGCCGTACTGCTGTTCGCGGCCGTCGGACGGCGCAGCCACGCGGAGGGACTTGCCGTCCTGGGGGTGCTCCGCACCGCGTGGCCGTTCCTGGCCGGTGCGGCCGTCGGCTGGCTGCTGACCCGGGCCTGGCGGGCGCCGTCCGCGCTGGTGCCGAGCGGCGTGTCGGTCTGGCTCGGGGCGCTCGTGGTCGGGATGGTGCTGCGGGTGGTGACAGGAGCCGGGACCGCACCGTCCTTCGTCGTGGTCGCCGCCGTCTCGCTGGCGGTGCTGGTGCTGGGCTGGCGGCTGCTCGCGCGGGCGGTGTCCACGCGGCGCGACGGGGCGGACCCGGCACAGCCGGCCGGCTCGCCCGGCGCGGCCAGCTCGCCCGGCTCCCCCGGCGCCGCCGGCTCGCCCGGCCGGCGCCGGTGACCGTTCCGCCGGCCAGGACCGCCGTGGACCTGGCCGACCCGGCAGTGCGCGCCGCG
>DATFPQ010000223.1:0-4969 GCA_035264765.1 Actinomycetales bacterium
CCCCGGACCGAGGAGCCGCGCGTGACCATCGCGCCTGAAGGCCGTCGACTGCTGCGCCTGGAGGCGCGCAACGCCGAGACGCCGATCGAGAAGAAGCCGTCGTGGATCAAGACCAAGGCGTCGATGGGGCCGCAGTACTCCGAGCTGCAGGGGCTGGTCAAGCGTGAGGGGCTGCACACGGTCTGCCAGGAGGCCGGCTGTCCGAACATCTTCGAGTGCTGGGAGGACCGCGAGGCCACCTTCCTCATCGGCGGCGAGCAGTGCACCAGGCGGTGCGACTTCTGCCAGATCGACACCGGCCGGCCCTCCCCGCTGGACCGCGACGAGCCGCGCCGCGTCGCTGAGTCGGTGCAGGCCATGGGCCTGCGCTACGCCACCATCACCGGCGTCGCGCGTGACGACCTCCCGGACGGCGGCGCCTGGCTGTACGCCGAGACGGTCCGCCAGGTGCACGCGCTCAACCCGGGCACCGGCGTCGAGATCCTGGTCCCGGACTTCAACGCCGTCCCCGAGCTTGTCGACCAGGTCCTGGACGCCGCACCCGAGGTCTTCGCCCACAACGTGGAGACGGTGCCCCGAATCTTCAAGCGGATCCGGCCGGCGTTCCGTTACGAGCGCTCCCTCGAGGTGATCTCGCGAGGACGTCGGGCGGGCCTGGTCACCAAGTCCAACCTCATCCTCGGCATGGGTGAGACCCGCGCGGAGATCAGCCAGGCGCTGTGCGACCTGCACGAGGCCGGCTGCGACCTGGTCACCATCACGCAGTACCTGCGGCCGAGCGCCCGGCACCACCCGGTCGAGCGCTGGGTGAAGCCGGAGGAGTTCGTCGAGCTGTCCGCCGAGGCCGAGCAGATCGGCTTCGCCGGCGTCATGAGCGGTCCGCTGGTGCGCTCCTCCTACCGCGCGGGGCGGCTGTGGGCGCAGGCGATGCGACGGCGCGGCGCCGAGGTCCCCGAGTCGCTGCGGCACCTGTCCGAGGCGGCGCCCGCGCGCCAGGAGGCCGCCAGCCTGCTGGCTCGCTGACCCCTTCCCGACCGGCGGCCGCTGCCGTCCGGAGCATTCCGCACCGACCCCTAGGATCGACCGTCATGGCCCGCACCAAGAAGACCGGCGCCAGCGCCGCAACCCCCAAGAAGCAGCGGTTCGCCGGCCTGCGCCAGATGCGCGTGGCCTTCACCCAGGCCCGCCAGATCGACCCCGCCGTCGTCTGGTGGATGCTGGGCGCCTTCGTCCTGGTGATGGCGGTGTTCGTCCTGCTCGGGCTGTTGTTCTCGAGCCCGGTCTTCCTCGCCGTGATCGGCGTGCCGCTCGCGCTGATGGCGGCCATGGTTGTCATGGTCCGGCGCACCGAGCGCGCGGCGTACCGGCGGATCGAGGGCCAGCCCGGCGCCGCCGCCGCCGCCCTGCAGACGCTGCGTCGCGGCTGGTTCAAGGACGAGCAGCCGGTGGCGGTCGAGGCGGTGCGCCCGAACGACCCCACGAACGCCGCCATGGTCTTCCGCGCGGTCGGCCGGCCCGGCGTCGTGCTCGTGCTGGAGGGCCCACAGGGCCGGGCCCAGCGGCTGGCCGAGAGCGAGCGCAAGCGGGTCAACCGGGTGCTGCCCAACGTGCCGGTGCACGTCCTGCGCGTGGGCAGCGGCGAGGACGAGGTGCCGATCCGCAAGCTGGTCGGCAAGCTGAACCGGATGCGCCCCGCGCTCACCAAGGACGAGGTCATCGCCGTCAACAAGCGGCTGCGCGCACTTGGCGCCGCCCGGCCGCCCGTGCCGAAGGGCATGGACCCGCTGCGGGCCCGGCCGGACCGCCGAGGCATGCGCGGCCGCTGACCGCCCCCCGTTTGCTCCAGGTTTTCCCAGGCCGTCACCTGGCGCAACACGCCCGTAACCGGCGCCCGGTCTCCTGAGTTGGACGGCGGGGACCGCCCGCTCGCGGTGAGACCGGGGAGGCGGCATGGGTGAGACGGTGGCGACACGGTACGCAGTGCGGGTCATGGGCGTGTGGGTACGCCGGGCCGACGCGCTCATCGGCAACGGCTCGCTCTCGAACGCCGCGCGGGCGGTCGAGCTGGAGCGGGCCAGAGGGCTGCAGCTGCAGCAGGATCTCGCCGCGCTCGACCTGCGGCGCTCCGCCCCCGGACTGCCTTCCGTCGGCTGAACCGGCGTCCGGCGGAACCGGCATCGGGCGAACCGGCGTCCGGCGGAACCAGCGTCCGGCCGAACCAGCGTCCGGCGGAATCCCGTCGAGGGACCAGACGGGCCGGGCAGCGGCTGACCGGAGCCCGAAGTCGCCGCCCAGATCGCGCTCAGACCCGCCGCAGGACCGTGCCCACCAGCCGGTCGTGCATGCCGCGCTGGTCCCGGTCCCAGATGAGCGCGGGCACTGCGAGCGAGAGCAGGACGGCGCGGGCGACGCCGCGCGCGGGACCGGCCTCGGTTCCGTCCAGCCGCACCAGCTTCAGCCCCAGCAGCCGGTGCCCGACCGTGCCGCCGACCGTCGCGAGCAGCACCGCGTTGAGCAGCGTGAACACTGCGAGCGTCGCCCACTGCAGCCCGTTCCAGTCCTCGACCTGGAGGGCGACGCGGGCGAGAAGCAGCGCCAGGAACCAGTCCACGCACAGGGCCACGAACCGTCGCCCGACCCGACCGATCGACCCGGCACCCTGCTCGGGCAGCCCGAGGCGCCGGCCGGGGTAGTCGCCGGGCGCACGGGTGACCGAGGCCGGACCCTCCAGCCAGGACCCCGTGGTGCGGCGATCGACCATGGGCCTAGCGTAGGCCGCTGACGGTGGCGCCGGACCGCCGCGTGACCTGGCGGACACATGAGCCGCGTGTCGTAACGTCAGGGAAACATACGGGCAACTGACGGGTAATCGCGCCTCCCTAGCGTCGTCGTCGCTGGGGAGCAGGTCCCCGTGACGAGGAGGATGGATGTTCAGCAACGCCGAAGAGGTCATGAAGTACATCCGCGACGAGGACGTCAAGTTCGTGGACGTGCGCTTCTGCGACCTGCCGGGCGTGATGCAGCACTTCAACGTGCCTGCCGTCTCGGTCAACGAGGACTTCTTCCGTGAGGGCCAGATGTTCGACGGCTCCTCGATCCGCGGCTTCCAGGCGATCCACGAGTCGGACATGAAACTGATCCCGGACGTCACCACGGCATACGTGGACCCGTTCCGCACCGAGAAGACGCTGAACCTCAACTTCTCCATCGTCGACCCGTTCACCGACGAGCCCTACAGCCGCGACCCGCGCCAGGTCGCCGCCAAGGCCGAGGCGTACCTGAAGTCGACCGGCATCGCCGACACCGCGTTCTTCGCGCCCGAGGCCGAGTTCTACATCTTCGACGACGTGCGCTTCGAGACCAAGCAGAACGCCAGCTACTACTACATCGACTCCATCGAGGGTGCCTGGAACACCGGGCGCGTCGAGGACGGTGGAAACCTCGGCCACAAGACGCCGTACAAGGGTGGGTACTTCCCGGTGCCGCCGGTCGACCACTTCGCCGACCTGCGTGACCAGATCGTCCTCGAGCTGGACGCCCTGGGCCTCGAGGTCGAGCGCTCGCACCATGAGGTCGGCACGGCCGGGCAGGCGGAGATCAACTACCGGTTCGACTCGATGGCCGCGTCGGCCGACAAGATCATGCTGTTCAAGTACGTCGTGAAGAACGTGGCGCACCGCCACGGCAAGACGGCGACGTTCATGCCCAAGCCCGTGTTCGGCGACAACGGCTCCGGGATGCACTGTCACCAGTCGCTGTGGAAGGACGGCGAGCCGCTGTTCTTCGACGAGCGCGGGTACGGCGGCCTGTCCGACACCGCCCGTTGGTACATCGGCGGCCTGCTGAGGCACGCGCCGTCGCTGCTCGCCTTCACCAACCCGACGGTCAACTCCTACCACCGTCTGGTCCCGGGCTTCGAGGCGCCGGTCAACCTCGTCTACTCGGCGCGCAACCGCTCGGCCTGCGTGCGTATCCCGATCACCGGGTCGAACCCGAAGGCCAAGCGGATCGAGTTCCGCGTGCCCGACCCGTCGAGCAACCCGTACCTGGCGTTCTCGGCGATGCTGATGGCCGGCATCGACGGCATCCGGAACCGGATCGAGCCCCCGGACCCGATCGACAAGGACCTCTATGAGCTGCCGCCGGAGGAGCACGCCTCCATCCAGCAGGTACCCGGCACGCTCGCCGAGGTGCTTGACGCGCTCGAGGCCGACCACGACTACCTCACCGAGGGCGACGTGTTCACGCCCGATCTGATCGAGACGTGGGTCGACTGGAAGCGCACCAACGAGGTCGACCCGATCCGGCTGCGCCCGCACCCGCACGAGTTCGAGCTGTACTTCGACCTCTGACCGATCCCGGCCCAGCGGGCCGACACGGTTGCTGATCTGCACCGCACACGAAGGCGGGCCCCGTACGGGGTCCGCCTTCGTGTGCGTTCTGCCCCGACTCGGGGGGCCCCCAAAATTGGGTGGGCGGGCCTAGTCAGAAGGTCGACCGCGTCAGCGTGGCAAGCGGGGGACCCGGACGGTGGTCGCAGACACCTGCCGACACCTCGTTGTCGCCGACGTCACTCGGCGCAGCCACCCGTCGCCCATTTTTCGTCGTTCTGGAGGCCCAGACGGCGATGGCAGGAGGCGAACGCCGACACGAAGCGTTACGTCGGCAGCGGACTGCGTAGACACGCTCAGTATGGCTCTAGGACGCAAACTGGTCCCCCGTCGATAGTCGTCAGGAAACTCTTTAACCGTCCAAATATTTGCTTTCGCCTGCGGCGCTCTGACCCGTCGCTGGACTCTCGGTGTGCTTCGGGGACGCCTAAAAATCGGCAAGGAAGGGGCCACGATGCAACGACGGATCGGCCGCGCAGTTCTGGCGGCCCTCAGCACCATAGGTTTGGTGGTCAGCGGGGCGATGGCAGCCAACGCCAGCTCCGGTAAGTCCGACGACCACGGGAAGCAGCGATACG
>DATFPQ010000224.1:0-12886 GCA_035264765.1 Actinomycetales bacterium
CTGGGCGACCGGCTGGGCGGTGGGCTGGGCGACCGGCTGCGGGGGGGGCTGAGCGGCACGCTGGACGGCGGGCTCGGCGACCGGCGCGACGGTCGGCTGGGACGGCACCGCCGGGACGGCGGTATCCCAGGGCCGGACGCCGGTCGGGGCCGGCATTGGGGTCGGCATCGACCAGGGCCGGTGGTCCGTGCCGACGGGCCCGGCGGGCGCAGGGCTGGGCGGGACGGGGACAGCGGCCTGCTGCTCGGCGGGCGCCGGAGCGGCCTCATCCTGCAGCGCCAGCTCTCGCTGGTGCATCAGGTCGCGCAGCAGCGCCTCGAAGCCCGGCGTCTCGGTGGACACCGGGCGGTGCGGCACGGTCGGCTCGGCGGCGTCGGGCTGGGCGCTCAACGCGGTGGCCGGGACGTACGACGCCGGGCGGAAGGTCGTGTCCGGCGCGCCGTCCTCGGGGGCGGCCGCAGCGGCCGCAGAGGACCCAGCGGAGCCGGCGGGCCTCGAGCCGGCCGGGGACGCCCCGGCGCCGTCCTGGCCGTCGGCCACCGACAGCAGATCCTCGAACGGGGACGCGGGCGTCGCCGGGCCACCGCGCAGGGCGTCCTGGAGGGCGTCGTAGATGGTGCCCGCAAGCGGGCTGCCCGCCGTACCCCCCGAGGGACCGCTCGAAGAACCCGTCATGGCCTGCTCCTGTCCGAGCTGGCCCGCGCCAGCGCCTGTCTCGTCGTCGTTCACCTGGACGGCCACCTCGTACCGGCGGCGGGCGAAGAACCCGCCCACTCCCCCGACCAGGCGCTCCTGCGCGTGGACGATCTCGGCGTCCGCTCCGTGCTCGGCCCGCACCCTGGCCAGCAGCTCATCGATGCTGGAGCCCTCAAGCAGCAAGCGCCGCGCCACTGCTCACCACCCCGGTCGTCTGGATCGTCAGCGATGGGTCGATCTCGTTGTACGAGAGCACCGGCAGGCGCGGCGCGTGCGGTGCCAGCAGCCGCCGCACCGGCGCCCGCAGGCTCGGGGCGCAGACCAGGACGGGTGCGTTGCCCTCCCGCTCCGCGGCGACGAGGTTCTGCAGGGCCGAGTCGACCACGCGCTCCACGACGGCCGGCGTCAGGGCCAGGACGGCGCCGAGCTCGCCGGGGCGCACGGCCTCCAGCATCTGCTGCTCCAGCATCGGCTCGAGCGTGATGACCTGCAGCACGCCGTCGACCGCCCACGTGTCGCACACCGCCGGGCCGAGCGCCGTGCGCGCCGCCTCGACCAGGCCGTCGAGGTCCGCACCGGCCTTGGCGCGCTGCGACAGCGCCTCGAAGATGCGCACCAGGTCGCGGATCGAGACCCGCTCGGCAAGCAGCGCCTGCAGCACCCGCTGGACATCGCCGGTGGTCATCAGCGCGGGCGTCAGCTCCTCGACGACGACCGGGTGGGTGCGGCGGACGCTCTCGACGAGCGCCTTGACGTCCTCGCGGCCGAGCAGCCGAGCCGCGTGGGTCTGGACCACCTCGGCGAGGTGGGTGATCAGCACGCTGGAGCGGTCGACGACGGACGCGCCGTGCAGCTCCGCCTGCTGACGGGCCTCGAACGGCACCCACTTGCCGGGCAGGCCGAAGACCGGCTCGGTGGTGGGCCGGCCGGGCACCGCGTCGAGCGAGTCACCGATGGCCAGCACGTGCCCGGGCGGGGCCTGGCCGCGGCCGACCTCGACGCCGCTGATCCGGACCGAGTAGCCGGCCGGCGGCAGGTCCAGGCTGTCGCGGGTCCGGACTGGGGGCATCACCAGGCCGAGCTGCATCGCGAGCTTGCGGCGCAGCGAGCGCACGCGGTCCAGCAGGTCGCCGCCGACGCCGGTGTCGACGAGGTCCACCAGGTCGGGGGCCAGCACGACCTCCAGGACGTCGACCCGCATCTCGCCGAGCAGGCTGTCGGGGGTGTTGCCCTGCTCGGCCGGGGCCTCCTGCACCTGCGCGGCCTCGGCCTCCGCCGCCTTGGCCGACGACGACGCGCGCTGGGCGACGAGCAGCACGCCCGCGCCGATCAGCAGGAACGGCAGCTTCGGGATGCCCGGGAGCAGCCCGATGCCGACCGCGGCGACGCCGGCGATGTACAGGGCGCGCGGCTGGTTCCCCAGCTGCGTGGCGGCGTCCGAGCCGAGGTCGCCCTGGGTGGTCGACCGGGTGACGATCAGGCCGGTCGCGACCGAGAGCAACAGCGCGGGAATCTGCGAGACCAGGCCGTCGCCGATGGACAGCAGGCTGTAGGTGGCCAGCGCGTCGGCCGGCGCCATCCCCTTCTGCAGCATCCCGATGGCGAAGCCGCCGATCAGGTTGATCAGGGTGATGACGATGGCCGCGATGGCGTCGCCCTTGACGAACTTCGAGCCACCGTCCATGGCGCCGTAGAAGTCGGCCTCGGCCGCGACGTCGGCACGGCGCTGGCGGGCCTGGTCCTCGTCGATCAGCCCGGAGTTGAGGTCGGCGTCGATGGCCATCTGCTTGCCGGGCATGGCATCGAGCGTGAAGCGGGCGCCGACCTCGGCGACCCGGCCGGCGCCGTTGGTGATGACCGCGAACTGGATCACGACGAGGATCAGGAAGATCACCAGGCCGATCACCAGCGAGCCGCCCACGACGAAGTGGCCAAAGGAGTCGATCACCTTGCCGGCGTAGCCGTCCCGGAGCACGAGCCGGGTGGCGGCGACATTGAGGCCCAGCCGCAGCAGGGTGAGCACCAGGATCATCGACGGGAAGATCGCGAACTCGAGCGGCCGCTTGACGTACACGGTGACCAGCAGCACGCAGATGGCCGCGGTGATGTTGAAGGCGATCAGCAGGTCCAGCAGGGCTGCGGGCAGCGGCACGACGAGAAGCAGCACGATGCCCACGATGCCAACGGGCAGGGCGAGCTGGCTGGGACGGATCTGCAACGTGTCGTCGTCCTCTGCTGGGGCCGATCCGTGGCCTGATGGGGTGCCGTCCTGGCGTCGTGCGCGACCGGCGTCCACCGGTCACCGTCTCCCTTCGGCCGGCTGCGTTCGCGACTTGAGCCCGGATTCGTCCTTTGCGCCCGGTGTGCGGTGAATCGGTGCCCGCAGACGCCGAATCACCGGCACACCGCGCGCAAAGAGCCGCACCGGGCGGAGAGCAAGCGGTCAGGCCGGGATGGCGGAGGGCCGGGGCGGGCGGTGCATGCCGGCGGCGGCGCCCTTGGCCCGCAGCGACATGACGAAGGCCAGCACCTGCGCCACCGCGGCGAACAGCGGGGCGGGGATCTCCTGGCCGACCTCGCAGGCCTTGTACAGCGCTCGGGCCAGCGGCACGTCCTCGACGAGCGGCACCCGGGCCTCGGTGGCCCGCTCCCGGATCGCCGCCGCGCCGGCGCCCGCGCCCCGGGCCACCACCCGCGGGGCGCCCTTGCCGGGCTCGTAGCGCAGCGCGACGGCGACGTGCGTGGGGTTCACCAGGACGACGTCCGCGTCGGCGATGTCGGACATCATCCGGTTGCGGCTCATCGCCATCTGCAGCGACCGGCGGTGGCCGCGGACGTGCGGGTCGCCCTCGGACTGCTTCATCTCCTGCTGGATGTCGTGCTTGGACATCCGCAGCTGCTTGCCCAGCTTGCGCCGCTGGACCAGGTAGTCCGCCATCGCCATCACCAGACCGACCGCCACGCTGATCCGCACCAGCGTCAGCAGCGCCGACCCGGTGGTGGCCAGCGTGTTGGCCAGCGGCGTGTCGCCCTGGCTGACCAGGGTGGGCGCCACCCGCCGGACGACGACGAACAGGACCAGCCCCAGAGCCACGGTCTTCACCAGGACCTTGGCGGCCTCCCACAGGGTCATGACGCCGAACAGGCGCTTGAGGCCCTTGAGCACGTTCAGGTGCGACAGCTGCGGCTTGAGCTTCTTGGTCGCGGGATGCAGGCCGCCCTGGGCGCCGGCTGCGGCCACGGCGACGAGCACGGTGGCGCCGAGGAGCGGCAGCAGGGCCACCGCCCCGTCCTGGAGCCCGGTGGTGAACAGACGCAGCGCCTGGCCCGGGTCCGGGTGCCGGATCGCTGCGGTCACCTGGACCAGCAGGTCGGTCACGACGCCTGCGACGGACGCACCGACGTGCGGAACCAGCACGGTGGCGGCCAGCAGCGCGGACCAGGCCCCGACGTCCTGCGACTTCGCGACCTGGCCCTCGCGACGGGCCTCCTTGAGCCGCTTCGGGGTCGGCTTCTCGGTCTTCTCGCCGCCGCCGCTCACTGGACCATCCGGACCAGCGTCGCGCCCATCCGCTGCACGAGCCCATCCACGGCGTGCGGCAGCGCCAGGAAGCAGACGCTCATGGTGAGCAGGGTGAGCAGGATCTTGAACGGCGGGCCGAGCGCGAACGCGTTGAGCGCGGGGGCGGCGCGGGTGAGCAGACCGAGGGCGACGTCGGCGAGGAACAGCACGGCGAGCAGGGGGGCCGCGATCTGGAGCGCGGCCAGCACCATCTGGCCGACGCCGCCGGTGAGCACCGAGGCCAGGGTGCCGAGGTCGAGCCCGGCGTCCAGGGCGATCGCCCGGTAGCTGCGCAGGAACCCCTGCAGCACGATCGTGTAGCCGCCCGAGGCCAGCAGCAGGGTGAGCGCTGTCCACTGGTAGAGCCGCCCGAGGACCGCGTTGCCGGACTGCGCCAGCGGGTCGAAGGCGAAGGCCATCGAGAAGCCGCCGAACACGTCGAGCAGGTCACCGGCACTCTGCACCGCCAGGAAGATGACGTAGCAGAGGAAGCCGAGCGCGGCGCCGGTGAAGGCCTGCACCACGACGGCCGACACGATGGCGGCCGTCTCCAGCGGTGGGACGTCCCCCGCCACGGTGGGCATCACCGGCAGCGAGATCGCGACCGCCAGCATCGCCTTGACCGTGCCGGGCACCGCCCGCGAGGAGAACGGCGGGGCCAGCACGAGGAAGGCCGCGGCGCGCGTGCTGGCGAGCAGCAGCGCCAGCACCAGCGTGGCCGGCAGGTCGAGGTCCACGGGCGTCAGCCGGTGATCAGGATGTTCGGGATGCGCTGGTAGAGCTCGGTGGTGAATGACACGAGCTCGTGCAGCATCCAGTTGCCGCAGACCAGGAGAGCGACCGCGACGCCGATCGCCTTGGGCACGAACGAGAGCGTGACCTCCTGGATCTGCGTCACCGACTGGAAGAGCGAGACGGCGAAGCCGATGGCGAGGGCCGTGAGCAGAATCGGCGCGCAGAGCTTGGCGGACAGCAGGATCGCCTGCAGCCCGAGCTCGAGAACGGTCTGGTCCTGCATGAGGTCACCTACCGGTAGCTCGCGACGAGGGCCTGGACGATGAGCCCCCAGCCGTCGACGAGGACGAAGAGGAGCAGTTTGAAGGGGAGGGACACGGTCACGGGCGGCAGCATCATCATGCCGAGCGACATCAGTGCCGCGGAGACGACCAGGTCGATCACCAGGAACGGGATGAAGACCAGGAAGCCGATCACGAAGGCGGACCTCAGCTCGGACAGCACGAACGCTGGCACCAGCGTGGTGAGCGGCACGGTGGCGGCGTTCCTCGGCTTGGGCTGACCGGCGGCCTGCGTGATGAGCGCCAGCTCCTCGGTGCGCGTGTGGCTGACCATGAAGGAGCGCAGTGGCTTCACCCCGGCCTCGAAGGCCTGGCTCTGCGTCAGGTCGCCCTTCAGGTAAGGCTGGACCCCCTGCTCGTTGACCTTGGTGAGCACTGGGCTCATCACGAACAGGGTGAGGAACAGGGCCAGGCCGGCCAGCACCTGGTTGGGCGGCGTGGCCTGCAGCCCCAGGGCGTTGCGGGTCAGGCCGAGCACCACGAAGATCTTGGTGAAGCTGGTCGTGAGCAGCAGCAGCGCGGGCGCCACCGAGAGGGCGGTGATCGCCAGGATCACCACGACCGAGCTGGACGGCTTGCCCTTCGAGCCCTGGGTGCCGCCGCCGATCTCGACCTTCAGGCTGGGGTTGGCGGGCGTTGTCGGTGCGGCCGGGCGCTTGGCGTCCGACGGGCCGTTGGCCGCCGGAAGGGCGAGCGGAGCCGCAGCCGGGACGGCGGCAGCAAGCGTGGTGCCCGTCGCGGGCACGGACGCCGCCGCGGAGCCGGCGCCGGCCAGGCCGACCAGGCCGGCGGCCGCCAGGAGCAGGGCGGCGAGCACGCAGCGCCAGCCGCCCCTCATTGGCGCACCGTCATCTCGCGGACGGCCGCGACCGCCTTGGCCCAGGTCTGCGGTGAGAGCGCGGACCCTGCGATCCCGGACCCCGCCGCCGCGGAGGAGCGGGCGGCCTGCCGGGCCGCGACCCGGCTGGCCGGAACGGGGGACGTGGTCAGGGACGTGGTCGGGGACGCAGTAAGGGACGGGGGCTGGGACGGGCCCTGGGACGCCGCCGCGACCGTAAGGACGTCGGTCAGGGAGGACTCCGGCTCGACCGCCAGGTCCGCCGCCGGCGCCTGGCACAGCAGCGCCACCCGCGACTCGGTAACGCCCAGCACGAGGGCCTGGTCGCCCAGCCGGACGACCGCCAGCGAGGACTTCTGGGCCAGCGGCAGGCGAGCCAGCACGTCGACGTCCACGCCCCGGGCCGTGCCTGCACGGCCCTTCTGCAGCGCCCGTGCCGCCACCCACAGCAGCGCCAGCACGAGACCGAGCGAGACGACGACGCGCAGCAGCGAGCCGAGGTCGGGCATCAGACGGCGTCCCCGCCGCGGACCAGTTCGGTGATCTTGACGGCGTAGTCCTCGTCGAGGACGACGACCTCGCCGCGGGCGACCAGCCGGCCGTTGACCAGCAGGTCGGCCGGGCTGCCGGCGAGCCGGTCCAGCTCGACCACGTTGCCGGGCTGCAGGGAGAGCAGGTCGCGGACCGTCATCCGGGTGCGGCCGAGCTCGGCGCTGAGCTCCATCACCACGTCCTGGAGCATCTCCAGGCCCAGGCTCGCTCCCCCGGCGCTCGCGCCGCCGGCGCGGCCCGGGATGTCGGTCGACGCGACGCCGACCCAGGCCTGCGAGCCGTCCTCGCCGACGAGCGGGACCAGGACGTGCTGGCCGGTCGCGAGCAGCCGCACGGCCTCGGCCGCGGGACGCTCCACCAGGTCGCCGAGAGCGGAGGTGCCGAGCGCCGTGGCGAGCAGCTCCAGGGTCGGGCGCAGCGCCTCGGCCACGGGCAGGGCGCCCATCGGCGAGGCGGCCAACGCCTCGACGAGCGCCGGACCGGGGACGACCAGGACGCTGCCGCGGCGCTCGCCGGCGACGTCGGCCGAGACGGCGACGGCGTCGGCGCCCAGCGCGCCGAGCACCGCGGCGGCGGTGACCGGCTCGGCGGCGGTGAGCGGGGCCGGTGCCGGCAGGGTGGCGCTGACCTGCTGGGCGACGGCGAGGACGTCGGCGCGCAGGTCGGTGGTCGTGGTGGTCATCACAGGGCCTTTCCGGGGAGCTGTCCGGGGAACTCGGAGGAGACGATCAGGCAGGCGGCGCGGCTGCCCTGGGTGCCCGCGACACCGCGGGCGCAGACGACACCGGAGGCGACGACGTCGAGCGGGCGCTCGACGGGGTGGTCCAGGCGCAGCACGTCGCCGACGCGCAGCTGCAGCAACCGCTGGGAGGTCAGGCGCCGCGGGAGGAAGCGCACGCGCACCTCGACCGGGACGTCTTGCACGACGCCGGTCATGGCGGTACGGGCCGCGCGGCGCAGGGCCAGCGTCTCGGGATCGAGGGTCTCCCCGTCGCCCTCCCCCACCGCCGCGTTGACGAGCGCGGCCGGGAGCGCGAAGGTCACCGTGCTGGGGCTGTCGAGGCCGTCGACGGACAGCGAGAACGTCGCGACGACGAACATGTCCATCGCGGCCGCCACCTGGACGAACTGAGGGTTGTGCTCGATCGAGCGCAGGCGGGGCGTGATCTCGGTGAGGGCCTGCAGGCCGTAAGGGATCTCACCGAGCATGCGCTCGAGGAGCCGGCGGGACAGGGCCGTCTCGATCTCCGAGGGCAGGCGGTCCGGCTGCGGGCCGTGGCCGGAACCCCCGAGCATGTGCTCGATCGCCACGAACGCCACCTTCAGCGGCAGCTGGAGGAATCCGTTGCCCGAGTGCGGCTCCGGCTCGAACACGGAGAAGACCGTGGGCGAGGGCAGCGAGTTGACGTAGTCGTCGTAGCTGCGCTGCTCGACGCCGAGGAAGGAGACCTGGCACTGGCCGCCGAGGGTGGAGCCGACGACCGTGGCCCACTGCCGGGCGACCGTCTCGAACACGATCTCCGCGGCGCGCGCCGTCTCGCGGGACAGCTTGGTGGGACGCCGGAAGTCGTACGGGACGGGGGTGGCGGACCGGCGTCCTGGCGCGTCCGGCTGCGCTCTGCCGGTCTGCTGCGCGGTGCTCGTCTCGGGCATGTGCTGTGTATCGGCAGCAGCACGCCGGGCTTTACTCCAAACGTGTCATCCCGTGCCGGGTGCCCGACGTCCCGGAAGCGTCCGGCCAGGGTCTGGCGAGGGTCAGGCGAGGGTCAGGCGAGGGTCAGGCGAGGGTCACTGCGAGACGAACTCCGGGTAGAAGACGTCGATGACCGTCTCCTTCTCCTCCTCCTCGTACGCCTTGACGATGGCGTGCGTCAGGTTCTCCTGAGCGTGACGCCGGCCCTTGGGGGTCTGCAGCTCGGCCATGTCCGCGCCGGTGAGCTGGTCGCCGGCGATACCCTGCGCCTTGCTGCCGTCCGGGCCCTCCTTGACGTCGGCGCTGGCCAGCAGCGCCATCTTCAGCTTGAGGTAGTGGCCGTCGGCGAGGTTGATGTTCACCGAGTCGAGCGTCACGACCGCGCCCGGCTTCGGCTCGGCCTTCGTCTCGTGCTCGGCCTCGCCGCTGCCGCCGCGGAACAGAAAGAACCACGCGGCGGCGGCCACCGCGACGAGGACCAGTGGCAGGACGACGAGCAGCTTCTTGGACTTCTTGGCCGGTCCTCCCTCGCCGGCGGCGCGGCCGCCGGCGGCGCCGGGGGCCCCGGTAAGGGTGGGGGTGGACATGATGCGCTCCTGGGTCTGGAAGGTCATGGCGGGCTCACATGGTCGAAAGCTTGGGGGCGATCCTGGGGACGAGCGCGCGGACGGCGGACGGCTGGTCACTGACCAGCACGACGTCCACGCGGCGGTTGAACCGGATCGAGCGCTTGTCGCCGCTCGGGTACATCGGTCGCGACGAGCCGTAGCCCGTGGCGGACAGCCGCCGGGCCGGAACCCCGTCGTCGGACTGCAGGTAGCGCACCACGCTGCCCGCCCGGGCCGCCGAGAGCTCCCAGTTGCTGGGGTACACCGAGCTGCGCAAGGCCAGGTGGTTGGCGTGCCCCTCGACCGCGACGTCGCGGCCCACGGCGCGCAGGACCGGCGCGACGGCCCGCAGCACCTCCCGGCCCTGCGGACGCAGGTCGGCGCTCGCATTCGCGAAGAACACGTCGTCCGAGACCAGCGCCACGACCAGGCCGCGCTCGTCGACCTTGAACCGGACGCTGTCGGCGAGGCCCTTGGCCCGCAGCGCCGCGCTGATCCTGCGCTCGATCTCCGCCAGGTCGGCAGCCTCGCGCCGGGCGGCGGCGAGGGTGTCATTGGCCGTCGAGGTGGACGGAGGGCTCTGGGCGGCCTGCTTCTGCGCACGGGGCGCGCTGGCCTCGGCGCCGGCGCCGGCCGCGCCCAGGTCGATGGGGGCCGGCATCACGCCGTCCGTCGAGGTGATGCCGGTGCCTCCGGTGACCGGGGCGTTCACGGAGCTACCCAGGCCGGTGGTCAGGCCCTCCTTGAGGGCGGCGAACTTCTTCTGATCCACCTGGCTGATCGCGAACAGGACGATGAACAGGACCATGAGCAGGGTCATCATGTCGGCGTACGACACCAGCCACCGCTCGTGGTTCTCGTGCTCCTCCTCGTGCGCGCCACCGCGCCGGCCGCCGCCGTGGCCGGCCATCAGGCGGCCTTCTGCTCGGGCATCGTCCCCGGCGGCAGCAGGCTGGTGAGCCGCTCGGCCACGACGCGGGGGCTGGTGCCCGACTGGATGGCGAGCACGCCCTCGAGCGCGACCTCCATCTGCTGGCACTCGACCTCGGACAGCCGCTTGAGCCGGCTGGCGATGGGCAGCCACAGCACGTTGGCCGAGAGCACGCCCCACAGGGTGGCGACGAAGGCGCCGGCGATCAGGTGACCCAGCTTGTCGGGCTCGCTGAGGTTCTCGAGCACATGGATCAGGCCGAGCACCGTGCCGATGATGCCGATCGTCGGGGCGTAGCCGCCCATGTCCGCGAAGAACTTCGCGGACTGCTTGTCGGCGGCGCGCTTGGTGTCGATCTTGCCGTAGAGGATCTCGCGCAGCTCCTCCGGGTCGGCGCCGTCGACGGCCGACTGCAGGCCGTCGCGCAGGAACGGGTCCTCGACCGCCCTGATGTCGGACTCGAGGGCCAGCAGGCCCTCCCGGCGCGCGCGCTCGGCCAGGCGCACCACGGTGTCGACCGTGCCGGCGGCGGACGGTGGCTTGGCGGTGAACGCCAGGACCAGGGCCTTGACGGCCCGCTGCGCGTCGCTGAGCAGGCCGCCGGCGAGCCCGGCACCGATGGTGCCGACGAAGACCAGGATCAGGGCGGGGATCAGGAAGATCGCCATCGGGTTGCCACCCTCGAGGATCATCGAGGTGAAGATGGCGACGAAGGCGAGAACGACCCCGACGATCGTCGCGACGTCCATCACGGCCTCCGGCGGCGTCGAAGCGGGACCGGCTCGGCCAGCGCACTGGCGGGCCGGTCGGAGGGCTGGGGAGCGAGCCGGAAGGCCGGGCGGCCGTCGGCGGCCGGCTCCTCGACGGCTGCCAGTGGCGGCACCGATGAGCCGGCGGCGCTACCGGGGCTACCGGGCAGCTCGCGCGCCGTCGCGACGACCTGGGCGCGGTACTGCACGACCCGGTCGGACAGGACGTCGAGGGGCTCGACGACGACGAACTTCGTGCCGTCCACGAGGGTCACCACGGTGTCCGGCGTCGACTCGGCCTTGAGGATCAGGTCGGGGTTCAGCACGAACCCCTGCCCGTTCAGGCGGGAGAGGTGGATCACGGGTTCCGTCCCTAGCTAGTGCTGGTGGCCCGTCCGTGGGCCGCCTGTCCTACTGATCGGCCGGAAGGCCGCGGTTCTGAGGAAGCGGGTCCCTCAGAACCGCGGCCTCCCGGGGTCGGGGCCCCGGCGGCCGGCCATGCGTTCTGGTTGCCGCCGCGCCGGCGTTGAAGTCCGGCCTCGCATGGATGCGGTGGCGGATGTCGCATCCTGGGCTGCGCGAGCAGCCCTCGCGTCACACCGACGGCCGCAGCCACACCCCGGCACCCCGTCGCGTCACATCGACGGCCGCAGCCACACCCGTGCGCCCGCTCCGGCGTCGCGGCCCGGCGTCGCCACGCGTCGGTTACCGCCGTGACGGACGAAAAGGCCGCGGCTGCGAGGAAGGAACACTCCCTCGCAGCCGCGGCCTCCTGGGCACGCGTCAGCGCTTGATGTTGATGAGGTCCTGCAGGATCTCATCGGAGGCGGTGATCATCCGGCTGTTCGCCTGGAAGCCCCGCTGCGCGATGATCAGGTTGGTGAACTCCTGGGCCAGGTCGACGTTCGACATCTCGAGCGTGCCCGCCACCAGGGACCCGCGCTGGCCACTTCCGGGCACGCCGACCTGGGCCAGGCCGGAGTCGACGGTGGCCCGCCAGGATGAGTTGCCGGCCTTCTCCAGGCCGCCGGGGTTGGCGAAGCTGGCCACTGCCAGGCGCGCGAGCTGACGAGTCTGGCCGTTGGAGAAGCTGCCCGTCACGACACCGTCCGCGCCGACGGCAAAACCGGTGAGCGTGCCAGGGATGGCGCCGTCCTGCGACTCGGTGGTGAGCGTGCTCAGCCCGGCGTACTGCGTGAGCTGGGACAGGTCGACCTTGACGGTGCCGAGCGTGGCCAAGCCCGGGTTGGCCGCCGCCGGGTTGGAGAAGTCGATGTTCGTGGTGGTGTCCGGGCTGTCGCCGTCGGAGAGCTTGACCGTCCACTTGTTCGCGGCCGTGTGCGTCAGCCCCACGGTCAGGGTGCGCGGGACGCCGACCTCGTCGTAGACGGTCACCGAGGTCTCGATCGGGTTGGTGCTCGTCGTGTCCGAGGGCAGGTTGCCGGCGAGCCGGACGTTTCGGGTCTCGCCCCCCGGCAGCGTGGCCGCCATCGGGATGGTGATGTCACCCGCCGAGCCGCTGGCGTTGATCAGGCCGGTGGTCTCGTCGGCCATCCAGCCCTGCATGATGCCGCCGTCGACGCCGACCAGCCGGCCGAGGTTGTCCATGGACAAGGACCCGTTGCGCGTGTACGACGCGACGTTGCCGAGGTTCTGCACGAAGAAGCCGTCGCCCTGGATCATCAGGTCCAGCGAGCGGCCCGTCGTCTGCGCGGCGCCCTGGTTGAAGTTGGTGAAGATGCCGGCGACCTTCACGCCGAGGCCCACCTGCGCGGGGTTCGTACCGCCGAGGTTGCTGGTGCCGGCGGTCGCGGACTTCAAAGTCTGGCTCAGGGTGTCCTCGAACACGGTGTTGGACGTCTTGTAGCCGGTCGTGTTGACGTTGGCGATGTTGTTGCCGGTGGTGTCCATCATGGTCTGGTTGGCGCGCAGGCCGCTGATGCCGGTGAAGAGCGAGCGAAGCATGGGTTCTCCTCGGATGGTCCGGAGCGTCTCCGGGGTCTGGGTGGTGGTCGGCGCCGGCCGGGGGTCCTCGCCCTCCGCGCGCCCGGGGCTCGGTCGGTCAGCCGGCAGAGTTGACGGCGGCGTTGACCGCGGCGTTGACCGCGGTGACCTGGGAGAGCCGCACCGTGCTGGTTGCGGGGCTGGTCGCGGTTCCGGTGCCGGTGGCGAGGAGATCGG
>DATFPQ010000225.1:0-9654 GCA_035264765.1 Actinomycetales bacterium
ACGTCGGCGCGGGCTTCGCGGCCGTTGCCCTGACGCTCGTGCACGCTCGTCAGCGACGGGTCCGAGCCCGCCGGGCCGACCTCTCCCGGCGCTCGCTGTTGCGCCTGGGGCTGCTGGCCTCCGCCGCCGGCGTCCTGGAAGCAGGAGTCGGGGCAGCCGGCGCCCGAACCGTCCCACGCGGCATCCGACGTCCGACCGGCTCCTTCCGGCTCGCATCGTCCTCGGTGGCCACCATCCCGGCGACGTCATGGCTGTTCGACGAGGTCCCGGCGATCGATGCGCAGTTGTGGCGGGTGACCGTGACGGCGGGCGGTGTCTCGCGCGACTGGTCCTTGGCGGACCTCGGCCGCTGGGACGACCGACTGACGGCGGTGCTGGACTGCACCGGCGGCTGGTGGACCGAGCAGGAGTGGTCCGGTGTGCGGGTCACCCGGCTGCTCCCGCCCGCGACGCGCGGAAGCGTCGAGGTGACGAGCGCGACGGGTTACTCCCGACGCCTGCCCCTGACCGCGGACCTGCTCCTCGCCACCGCGGTCGGGGGCGTCCCGCTGTCCGCCGCACACGGCTCTCCCGCGCGTCTCGTGGTCCCCGGCAGGCGCGGGTACCACTGGGTCAAGTGGGTGGCTCGCATCTCTCAGGACGATCGTCCGTGGTGGACCCAGCCGCCCCTGCCCCTCCAGTGATGTCCACGCCAGCTGCGCGCGTTCCGGGAACCTAGAGTGGTTCCACGAGGCGCACCGTTCCGCCGCGGGAAGGAGGCTGTGATGACAGACACCCATGCCACCGCCGGCGCTTCGCTGAGGCCGGTCGTCACCATGTTCGAGACGTACGGGTCTGGGGCGAGCTACGTCGGCCCCCGAGTTGCACAGGCACTCGGCGTGCCCTTCCACGCGCAGGCGATCTCATCGCAGGAGATCGAGGACGCCGCGGCGCGTCGGGAGAGCGAAGGGGTGTTGGCCCGCCTCCTCAACACCATCGGTGGCTCGTACGCCGGCCTGGACGGTCCCTCTGTACCGATGGCCCAGCGGGACAACCACAGTCTTGTTCTCGAGAACACCCGGATCGTCCTCGAGGAGGCGCGCGAGGGCGGCGTCATCGTGGGACGCAACGGTGCGTTGATCTTGGCTAGCTGGCCCACGGCGCTCCACGTCCTGCTGGATGGTTCACTCCAGCAGCGAATCGAGCGAGCCGCGAGGGAGAGCGGCATCGAGATCCAACGCGCCGCGAAGCGACTGAAGCGCGAGGAGCAGGTCCGCGCCGACATGTCGATCGAGTTCTACCACTGGGACCCACGCAAGACCGAGCGCTACGACCTGATGGTCAACACGGGGACGATGGAACTGGACATCTGCGTCGACATCATCGTCCAAGCGGCCAGGGTCAAGGCGGGACTGCAGCAATCTCCATCGCCGTGACGCAGACCCGGTGGCCGTCGGCTTCGGCAAGCTCCTCCCGCTCACCGCCGCTGGGCTGCGCCACCGCCACCACCGGTGCCAACCGCCAGCGCCACCGCCTCCCCCGCCTCAGCGAACCAGGGGACGCACCTGCTCGGCCACGAACCGGACGAAGCCCTCGGGGTCGGGGTCGTCCGGCGTGGGCTGCAGCACGACCTCCTGCGCACCGGCATCCGCCCACCGCTGCACGGCATCAGCGACGGCGGGTCCGTCCCCGACTGCAAGCACGTCCTCCCCAGGGCGGCTCCAGCTCGGCCGGCCGCCCTCCGCGCGCTCTCGGGCACCGGCTCCCGTGGCGGCCAGCAGGTAGACGATGAGCGGGTGGGGATCCATGCGGCCGGCCGCGGCCCGGCCTTCGTCCACGAGCGCGCGCGCCGCCCGCACGCCGTCTGGAGTGGTACCGGCCACGAGGATCGTGCCGTCCGCGACCTGGCCGCTCAGCCGCATCGACCGCGGTCCCTGAGCGCCGGCGAGCAGCCGCGGCGGGTCGGCCGGCGGCCAGTGCAGCCTGACTCCGTCGAGGGTGACGTAGCGCCCTGCGGTCGTCACCCGCGAGCCGGCGAGGAGCGCGCGCAAGGCGTTCGCATACTCCTCGAGCAGGGTCAGCGGCGACTCCACCCTGGCGCCCACCTGTCCCATCCAGCCCTGGACCCCGTGGCCGAGCCCGACGTCCACCCGCCCGGGGAACAGCCGATGCAGGGTCGCGGTCTCCATCGCCGTGAGGGCCACGTTGCGCAGGGGCACGGGTAGCACGCCGATGCCCACGTGGAGGCGCTGGGTCCAGCCCAGCACTGCGGACGTGGCCGACACCGCGCCCGCCTCGAAGCAGTCCTCCCACACCCACAGCTTCTCCAGGCCCGACTCGTCGGCGGTTCGGGCGACCGCGCCAAGGCGCTCTGGAGGAGTTGTGGGTAGGAAGACGGCGCCGAGCGTGGTCATGCGCAGAGTGTGGGCCAGGCAGCCTAGGCCGGCACACGCTTGGGCCGGCGGCAGGAGCGCGTTACGCGGTCGAGACGTCCGAGTGCCACGCCGCCCCGAGCGGGGCGGCGTGGCTGAGTACGGACCGAGGCCGGGTCCCCTCCACGCGGCGGCACAGCGCAGCCCCCGGAACGCCGCATCCCCACCTCGTCCCTCGGTGCGCGCTCCGCGACCCGGCGGGCGGGGTCCGCAGCGTGCGCACGCGATCATGGTCGGCTCCGGCCGGCCGCCGGGGCGACGGGTCATTCCTAGGAGGAATGGGCTCTTGACCGTGGCGCCCGCAGGGCTTGCCGCAACCCGCGTGCAGTGAGATGGTCGCGGTCGCGGCGCGACACCTCGGGGAGGCGTATGGACCTTGACCTTAGCTGTGTGGCGAGCTTCCTGGTGCTGCTTCGAGAGGGTAGCTACAGTCGCGCGGCGGCCGTTCTGCACCTGAGCCAGTCGGCGCTCTCGAAGCGGGTGCAGCGCCTGGAGCACCAGCTCGGCGTCGCGCTGGTGATTCGGGACGCCGCCGGCGTGACCGGCCCGACTCCGGCGGGGGCCCGCTTTGCCGAGCACGCACCCGCGCTGCTCGCCGCCGCTCGGGCGGCGAGCGACGCGGCGCGAGAGGCGGCGCCGTACACCGTGTGCCTGGGCGTGCACGGCCCGGTCGGCGACTGGCCGGAGCGGCGCGTCCTCTTGGAGCTGAAGCGGCGCCTGCGTCAGCGGTTCCCGGACGTGCGGCTGGTGTGCCGCAGCCTCAACCTCTCCACGATCAATGCCCGCGTCCTGGATGGGTCGGTCGACGTCATGTGGGGTGCGTTCGGGCAGGCGCCGGTGGCCATCGAGACGACGCCGCTGCTCGACCTCGAGCGGATTGCCGTGGTGCCCCGTGAGCACGACCTTGCCGAGGCCGGATCGGTGTTCGCGGAGGACCTCGTCGACACGCCGATCTCGTACATCCCGGCCGACCCGGAGCTGACGACGCCGTTCGTTCTCGGTGACGTGCGGCCGGTCCGCCACGCCACTCTCGTCGAGAGCACGGGGCAGTACAGCCGCAGCCTCATGAAGGCGCTGCAACCGGGCCAGGCGGCGATCATCGGGGCGAGCGCCTGGCCCTCGTCGATGGTCAAGCCCGGGCTCCGTGACCTGCGCATCGTCGACCTTCCTCGCATCCCGATGTACGTCGGCCGGCGGCGGAGCGACCGTCGCAACTACGTCCGCATGCTGGCCGCCCTGCTGCCGGAGGTCGCGGCGATGCTGGCAGGCGACCCGTGGAGCGCCGCTCGCCCCGGCGCGTCCTCACCCTCGCAAGCCGCGGCTGCTCACACCGGCTAGCAGTCAGCTCCGTACGTTCGTCGGTCCAGCACCCCGGCCGCCCCCTGGCCGCGACGTGCGCGTCGTCCTGATCGAAGACTGCGTTCGACCGTGCGGGCCGCCGCCGGGGCCAGGCGCCGCGCCAGGGGTTTTCCCTGGTGCGAGCGACGGCCGAGGCGCGGCACGGTGTCCCCCCGGCATCCGCCTCCGGTACCGCCTCCCGAGACCGAGGAGTCCGACATGGACATGAAGCTCGAGGTCGTCATCGTGCCCGTCTCCGACGTCGACCGCGCCAAGCAGTTCTACGAGGGCTTGGGGTGGCGCGAGGATGCCGACATCGCCGGCGGTGGGGGCTTCCGCATCGTGCAGTTCACGCCGCCGGGGTCGGGATGCTCGATCAGCTTCGGAACCGGCGTCACGACGATGACACCCGGGTCTCAGCAAGGACTATTGCTGGTGGTGAACGACATCGAGGCCGCCCGCGCTGACCTCGTCGAGCGCGGCGCGTCGGTGAGTGAGGTCTTCCACGGCCCGGCCGGACGGTTCCACCCCGAGGACCCGAGCGTCCGGCTGCCCGGGCCAGATCCCGAGGGTGGCAGCTACCAGTCGCATGCGGTGTTCAGCGATCCGGACGGCAACGGCTGGGTACTGCAACAAATCACCACCCGGCTGCCGGGACGGGAATGAGGTCCGGCAGGACGTCGCAACACTCTCCTCCGGTCAGGCGGAGCACCAGCGCGGCTGATGACGGCGTCGAAGGGGTCGAAGGGGTCGAAGGGGACAGGTCTATGGCTGACGAGAGCTACCCGGCTGAGCTCCGCTACCACAGGGAGCACGGCTGGGCGCGGGTCGAAGGGGAGACTGCCACGTTGGGCATCACCTGGTTCGCGCAGGACAACCTGCAGGAGATCGTGTTCTTCGACCCGCCTGCGGTGGGCGATCAGGTGACGAAGGACCAGCCCTACGCCGAGATCGAATCCGTGAAGGCGGTCTCGGAGGTGTACGCCCCCCTGTCGGGAGAGGTCGTCCGCGTCAACGCCGCACTCCAGAACGGTGCCTCGATCGTCAACGAGGATCCGTACGGACAGGGCTGGCTGGCGCAGGTGAAGCTGTCGGCTCCGCCCGAGGCGGACGTCCTGATGAGCGCCGAGGAGTATCGAGCGGCGATCAAGGCTGGGTCCGACTAGCCGGTCCTCAGGCTCGGATCTAGGTCCTCGTCGTCGTAGAAGCTCGAGCGGTCACCTGCCTCCCATGCCTCGCGTAGTCCGGGTGCCCCGAGGTCCCAGTCCGGTCGGATCTCGCGGGTCACCTCGCGCAGGTCGCGGCGGAGATCCTCGACCGACGGTCGACCCCAGAACCAGTAGCCGTTGTAGACGCTGTAGATCACCAACCCGGGCTTGAGCACAAGCGTGTGCGGCACCATCGGGTCGTGGTAGGTGTCCGTGTACTCCTGGATGTCGAGGTCCTTCTGCACCTTCCGACCGGCGTCTGACAGGAAGGTCCAGTTGGCGCCCACCGACGCGCGAAACTCGCGGGTCGTGGTGATGTTGTCGGTCGAGATGGTGACGACGCGGGTGTAGGAAACCGCGATCTGCGACTGGAACGCCGCGAGCTGCAGGTGCTGTTGCTGGTCCTTCGGGCAATAGTGGCCGCGAGCGAGCAGCAGGATCAGCGGGTCGTTTCCCTGCAGCTCGCTCAGCCGGCGTCGCTTCTTCGTGTGGTCCGTAAGCTGGTAGTCCGGGAACTTCCCGCCCGGGACGATGTCGGCGCGCACAGCGTGCTCCTCTCTGGCGGGTGGCTTGCGATGCGGTGGGTACGGCGGTCAGTCTTCGGCGTTGACAAGACCATCGCGCCCGTGAAAGCCCCTGGTTGTCGAATGCGTCGAGCACCTCGAGGAAGGGGCGCTGGGTCGGCCCTCACGTCACGACGTGGCTGCTCTTGCAGGGCCGGGATGTCGGCGCGGCGGCGGGCACTGGAGGATAAGCGCGTGTGCACCGTGGTGGTCCGCCGGTCCGAGGGACAGCCGGTCCGGATCCTCGCTCTCCGCGACGAGCTGACCAGCCGCCCGTTCGACGACCCGGCTCGGTGGTGGCCGGAGCTCCCCGACGTGGTCGGGGGACGCGACGCCGTCGCGGGAGGGACGTGGTGCGCAACCCAGATCGACACCGGCGCGACCGCGCTGGTCCTCAACCGGCCGCAGAAGGCAGAGGCCACTGCGGGTGCACCGAGCCGCGGCATCCTGCCACTGCTCGGCGTCGCACATGGTGCGGACTGGCCCGGGCACGTCCGGCTGGATGCGATGGCCAGCTTCCTGCTCGTGCTCGCGACGCCCGAGCGACTGGTCACGTGGGACTTCGACGGGGCCGCGCTCCGGGAGACGGAGCACTCCCCCGGCACGGTCATGGTCACCTCGGGCGGCCCCGAGGACCGCAAGGCCGAGCGGTTCCTGGCCTGCTTCGAAGCGGCCGGTTACCCGCAGGGCTGGCGGCATCTGGTCCAGAGCGCGCCCCCGACCGACGATCCCGGCGCGCTGGTGGTGCGGCACGAGCGCGACGGTCTGGTCTTCGCCACCGTCTTCGGCGAGCTGATCGAGGCCGAGCCGGGTCGGCTCCGTCTAGAGCACAGCAGGCTGCCGTGGACCGGGCAGCCGTGGACCAGCCTGGCCGTGGGCAGCTAGCGCACACGCCGACCCGCTGGGCCGGTCATAGCGCGGGCGAGCTCGTTTGCACCTGGCCAAGTCGCTTGCTCTATGGCCGTCGGGGTGGGACTACCGCTCGGCTGCGACCAGCTCGCGGACGGCTCGTACGACCTCACCGGCGTAGCGGCGCACAGGTTGAGGACGTTACCTCAATCGCACCGTGCGGTCCTCGCCGGGCCGTCGGTTGCCGTACGTATGGTCATCGGTCTCTCGCCGTCGGCGGCTCAGACCTTGTGAGGACGGGCGTATGCGCGACGCGCCCACAGGTACCCGACGACGGTGAGCGCGAGGCACCACACGGCGGACAGCCACGCCGCCCGCGCATCGAGCGCCGTCCCCAACAGGAGCGCGCGCAGGGTATCCATGATGGGCGTGAACGGCTGGTGCTCGGCGAACCAGGCGAGAGGGCCGGGCATGGACTCCGTTGGCACGAAACCGCTGCCCAGGAACGGAAGGAGCACGAGCGGCATGGGGTAGTTGCTCGCGCTCTCGACGGTGCGCGAGACGAGGCCGCACGCAACGGACAGCCACGCCACGGCGAACGCGAGTCCGGTGAGCAACGCTGCGGCAGCGAGCCAGTCGCCGACGTCAGCGGAGGGACGGAAGCCCACGAGAAACGAGACGCCGAGAAGGACCAGGAGCGACCCCTGCGCCTGCAGCACGGCACCGAATGCGTGGCCGGCCAGGACCGAGCCCGGTGCGATGGACATGGTGCGGAACCTGGCGATGATGCCACCAGTCATGTCCATGGCAACGGTCACCGAGGTTCCCGTGGCAATCGAGGCGATCGTCATGACCAGGATGGCGGGCACGACGTAGTTGGCGTACTGGGCGCGGCCGCCCGTCTGTGGGCCCGCTCCGGGGATCAGCCCGGCTCCCAAGGTGCCGCCGAAGACATAGACGAACAGCAGCAGGAAGACGATGGGCAGCGCCACGACGATGACGCTCAGCTCCGGGTAGCGCTTCACGTGCCGCAGCTGGCGGCCCAGCATCGTCAGGGAGTCGCGGAGCGCCTGCGGACGAGTCGCCACGGCGGCGGGTGAGGTGGTCATCGGCGCGCTTCCTCAGGTCGGTCGGTGTGCCGCGCCTGGCCGGTGAGGGCGAGGAACACGTCGTCAAGGTCGGGTGTGTGCATGGCGAGCTCCTCGACCGCGATGCGTTCGCCGTCCAGCCGGTTCAGGAGGTCGCGAAGCGTTGCGATATCCCCACGCCCGGCGACGTCGAGGCTGAGGATGTCGGGGTGGACGGACTCCGCCGCCAAAACCCGTTCGGCGCGGGCCAGTGCCGCCGCGTCGGCGAACCGGAGGCTGATCCTTCCCCCGGGGATGAGTCGCTTCAGCTCGGCCTCGGTGCCCTCGGCGACGATCCTGCCGCCGTCCAGCAGCGCGATCCGGTCGGCCAGCGCGCCGGCCTCCTCGAGGTACTGCGTCGTGAGCAGGATGGTGACGCCGTCGGCTACCAGCTCGCGCACGATGTCCCACATCTCGCGGCGACTTCGCGGATCCAGACCGGTCGTCGGCTCGTCGAGGAACACCACGTCCGGCCGGCCCATGAGACCCATCGCCAGGTCGAGCCGTCGGCGCATACCCCCGGAGTAGGTCGCAGGGCGCTGCCCGGCCACGTCGGAGAGGTCGAAGCGCTCGAGCAGGTCGCGGCTGCGGGCGCGGATCTCGTCGCGCGCCAGGTGGTACAGGCGGCCCATCAGCACCAGGTTCTCGTGGCCGGTGAGCAGGTCGTCGATGGCGGCGAACTGACCGGTGAGACCGATGGCTGAGCGCACGAGGTCGGGCTCGGTGCGCACGTCATGCCCGGCGATACGGACGGTGCCCGCGTCGGGCACGAGGAGCGTCGACAGGATGTTCACCGTCGTGGTCTTGCCGGCCCCGTTGGGACCGAGCAGCGCAAGGACCGTGCCCCGGGGTACGGCAAGGTCGATGCCGTCGAGGACGCCGTGGTCCCCAAAGCTGTGGACCAGGCCCCGGACCTCGATCCCAAGGTCCTCCGCCGGGGTCATGGGAGTAGTCGTCACGGTCAGCCCCTCGGTGTCGTGGGTGGTGGCTCAGGCGCGGCGCAGGAGAATGTCGCCGTAGCCGGTGGTCGCGTGGATCTCGACAGTGTGGTTCGCTTCGCCCGGGCCGTCCGTGCCCTCGAGCTCGCTGCGCACCACCCCGTGCCGTGCCTCGACGTCGAGCCAAGCGGCGCTGCCGTTCGCGACACCGATCTCGAGCTGGCCGTACGAGCACTCGGCGGTGACGGACCCACTGCGTACGGAGTTCAGCCGGATGTCCCCAGTTGAGGCCTTGGCGCTCACCGCTGACGCGGCCCGCTCGACGCGGACGTCCCCCGTGGATGTGGACAGGCGCAGCTCTCCTTCGCCGTCGTGGATGCGGACGTCCCCTGCAGAGGTGCGAGCGGTGACGTCAGCACCGGCCCAACCGACCTGGAGGCTGCCTGCGGAGCTGCGCAGCTCTGCCGGCCCCATGGCAGACCCGATCCGAATGTCGCCCATCGAGGTCTTGGCACGCACGCGTCCGGTGACGCGGTCGAGGTCGATGTCCCCCATCGAGGTCTCGACGTCGACCATGTCGAGCGTCCCCTCGGCGGTGACGTCCGCCCAGCCGCGGACCTCGAGGGTCGAGCCGGCGGGCAGGGCGACGTCGAGATCAACGCGGTCGCCTCCGCCGATGAGGCTGCGGAACCGGGCCCGTGCGGTCCGCGGTGAGCGGACGACGAGCCGGCCGTCGGCGAAGTCGACCGTCGTCTGCTTGGCGAGCTCGAGGTCCGCGTGGCGGTCCGGGTTGTGCGGGCGGAGGTCCACCGACGTCTCGGCGCGTTCGCCGGCGTGCACGGTGATCATGGCGCCGGCGACCTCGATGACGGCCGCGATGGGGTGGGGCGTGGCAAATGTTGGCATGGCAAAACTTCCTGATCGAGTCGGAGGTGAAACGGCGGAGGAGGACGGTGGCGCTGTGGTTCAGCGGACCCAGCCGGTGTGGCGCTGGCCCTTCGTTGCTGTCGGGGGCGCGGAGGGCCGGGCAGGGGTCTCGACCAGGGCACTGATCGAACGCACCAGCCAGGCATTGACCGACAGTCCGGCTGCGTCCGCGGAGTCCTCGACCTTGGTTTTGAGTCGCTCGGGCAGGCGCAGGCTGAGGCGGGCCGTGCCGCCGTCGTCGACGCCCTCATCGGCTCGGTCGCTTGCCGTGGTGCCGGCGACCGCGGCCGGGG
>DATFPQ010000226.1:0-23659 GCA_035264765.1 Actinomycetales bacterium
GTTGTACGCGTACACCGGCGTGGTCAGGCCCGGAATGATCTGGGCCGTGCCCTTCTGAGCGACGATGTCGTAGTAGGCGGGCCCGCCGTCGCTCGAGGTCCACGGCGTCCGGAAGTCCGACTTGAGCGGCGTCAAAATCGACGGGCGCTGGAACGCCGCGGCGTAGCGCTTCGGGAACGCGGTGGCTGACAAGGTGCTGATGCTCTTCGTGCTGGCGCCCCCACCCAGCGGCACAGCCAGTCCGGCCGCCCCCAGGACGGACAGGCCACCGAGCTTCAGAAGGTCCCTGCGGTTCAGGCTCATGGTCAAACGCCTCCGTGGTCTTCGCTCGGCGCTTCCCCTAGCGGCGCCGGGCTCCTGATACGAAGGTGCCGGGCCGCCGTCAACACGGCGTTATCCGATCACTGAAGACCAAGATCGTTGTCAGGTGAAATGCAAACCGTGCGTCAACACGGCGGCCTCACCAGGTGAGCAAGACCCGCCCCAGTACCCGATTGAAGGCGATTGGTCCGTAAATACGGGAGTCGATGGAGGGCGCTCGGTTGTCGCCCATGACGAAAACCGTGCCGGCGGGAACGTGAACCGGACCGAAGTACGTACCGTCGATCCGGCTCTCGTCGACGTATGGCTCGCTCACCGTTCGGTTGTCTACCTCCAGCACCGCGTCCCGGATGGCGACGTCGTCACCCGCGACGCCGACCACCCGCTTCAGCGCAAGGGTCCCCTGTGGGTCGCGGAAGACCACCAGCTCTCCGCGCCGCAGGTCCGCAGGGTCGGTCCACTTGGCGACGAGGGCGGTGCCGTCGTGGACCGTCGGTTCCATGCTCACCCCGTGGACGCCCACCGGCGTCAGCAGGAACGTCCGCACCGCGACGAGGGCCACCAGCACGACAGCGGCGCCCACCGCCCACACCGGGACGCGGCTGCCCGTACGCGCCGCCCCGCGCCGCTGCCTCACCACCACGGCGTCACCACGCGGTTCGCACCGACCGTACAAGCGGGCGTCAGCACAGGCGTCACCTCAGCGCCGGGCGTTCTCAGGAGGCGTCATCACAACGTGAACACCGTACGGCCCAACCTGCAGGCGCCGTGTTGACGACCGTGTTGCGTCACTGCCGGAGAGTAGTCACGACCGGCGGCCACTGGGGACCGCGACGGCAGGAGGAGGCCCCTCATGCACGACCTCGCCCGCAGACGGCACCCGGCCCTTGGTGCCGCGGCCCTGTTCCGCGTCGCCCAGTTCCGCGCGACCCGCTTCGGCACGGTCCTGGGACGGTCCGAGGCGGCCTCGCCCAGTCGGATCGCTCCTCTCCCGGGTCGTCGTCGGCCCCGGCCGCTTCTTCTGCTCGTCGGGCTCTGCGCCACCGCGCTCATCGTGCTGGGCGTGACGCTGCTGCTGGACGGCGGTGGCCCGCAGCCGAGCGTGGCGGGGCTGCCGAGCGCCGGATGGGTCACCGGCTGGGGGCTGCCCGCAATGCGGCTGCTCGGTGACCTCGCGGCGCTCGGGTGCGTGGGCGCCCTTCTCGTCGCCGGTGTGCTGGCCCCTGGTGGCAACGGCCCGCTCGCGGGGGGCTGCGCCCGCGCGGTCAGCGCGGCCTCGTCGTGGGCGGCAGGGTGGGCGGCCGCGGCCGCCCTGACGGTCCTGCTCACGGTGTCGGACGTCCAAGGAGCGCCGGTGGGACAGGTGGTCGACTCCGGCGCAGCCAGGCTCGCCTGGGCGCTGCCGCAGACCCGTGCCCTGCTCGTGGTCGCCGTGGTTGCCGCGGTGGTGTCCGTGGCGACCGCTCGCGTGGCCACGACGAGCGGGGCGCGCTGGGCGCTGGGCGCGGCCCTGCTGGGGCTGACGCCGCCGCTCTACACCGGGCACTCCGCGCACGCGGCCGACCATGCCCTGGCCACCGGCGGCCTGGTCGTCCACGTCGTCGCCGCCATGCTGTGGATCGGCGGCCTGTTGGGGATTCTCCTGCACCTGCGGCAGCCGGGTGCGGTGCAGCTGCGCGCCGTGCGCCGGTTCAGCACGCTGGCTCTGCTCTGCTTCTGCGCGGTGATCGGCTCCGGGCTGCTGGCGGCGCTGGCCCGGCTGGGCACGTCCCTGAGCACCTGGATGACCGCCTACGGCGCCGTCCTCGCCATCAAGGCCGTCGCCGCTGTGGGCCTGGCCGGGTTCGGCTGGCTGCACCGCCGGCGGACCATGGCGGCTCTTCGGGGCGGGCGCCCGCGGGCCTTCTGGCGACTGGCCACCGGGGAGCTGGTGCTGATGGCCGTCGCGATGGGTCTCGCGGTGGCGCTGTCGCGCACGCCGGCGCCGACCGCTACGGGTGAGGGCACGCTGGTCCTGGCCCGGGTGGCCGGCTGGTGGGAGCCCGACCTGGTGGCCACGCTGCTCGTTCTCCTCGCCCTCGCCACGTACCTCAACGGAGTCCGGATCGCCGGCTGCGTGCGGTTTGTCCAGCCGCGCGCGGCCAGCTGGCCGCGCAGCCGCACCGCGGCGGCCGTGCTCGCCGCGGTGGTGGCGCTGGCCGCTCTCGGCGCCCCCCTGCGCCCGCCCACAGCCGTGGTGGTGTCAGTGCAGGTGGCGCAGTACCTGGCCCTCGCGGTGGTCGTTCCAGTCCTGGTCGCCCTCGCCGCGCCGGCGGCGCTGTACCGCGCGGTGCGTCCCCCGGCCGGGTTACTGAACCAGCCCGGTCGGCTGGCGCGTTCGCTGCGCGACCCTGTGAACGCCTTCGTCCTGCTGGTCGCCGTCACGGCGGCGGCCTGGGCCACGCCGCTAGGCTCAATGGCGACCAAGAGCCCGCTGCTCCACCTCGCGCTGGTTCTGGGGACGCTGGCCGCCGGCACGGCGCTGTTCCGGTCGGTGCTCGAGGACGACCCGCACCGTGGACGCCGGCCCGGCCGCGACCGTGCGGTCCTGCTGCTGGCGACGGCCGCCTTCCTGGGCGGCTTCGCGGTGGCCCTGGCCACCCGTACGCCCGTCCCCGGGACGACGGCTGCCGGCGCCGGCGTCGCCAGCGTGGCGCAGGTCCTGGCGGACCAGCACCGGGCAGCTCTGCTGATCGTTCTCGTCGCGGTGGCGCTTGTCGGAGCGGCCGTCGCCGGCCTGGCCCGGACGCACCAAACACGTGATCAAGGGAAAACCACCTCGGTGACGGCCTGAACCCCACTAGGCTTTCGGCCCAGACCACTTTGCGCCGTCGCCCGGGGGAGGGATGAACGCTCACGCGAGTCCCGATGCGCCCCAGGGCACCGCCGAAGTGCGCGTGCTCGGGACGCTGCGGGCTCGGCGCACCGACGGCACCATGGTCGAGCCGCGCGACTGGCGCACGGGCCAGACGGCCGACCTGCTGCGGATGCTGGCCCTGCACGTCGACGAGCCCGTGCCGGTCGACGTCCTGCTCGAAGCGCTGTGGCCGTCGGTGGACGAGCGGCGGGGCCGGGCCAGCCTGCGGTCGGCCGCCTCCCGGATCCGCACCGCGCTCGGCGAGGGGTGCGTCGTGCGCCGGCTCGGCGGCCTCGTCCTCACCAACGCCTGGGTGGACGCCCACGCCTTCACCGCGCTCGCCCGTGAGGCGCGCCGGCACGTTGTGACCGGCGCGCTGGCTCAGGCCGTCACAACGACCCGCGAGGCGGAGTCCCTGTATCTGGACGACTTCCGGGCGCACCACGACAGCGCGGACTGGGCGGTCGCTGAGCGGGCCACCCTCTCCGCGACCTACCGCCAGCTGCTCGCAGATGCGGCGGACGCCGCCGTCTCGCTGTCCTGGTGGTACGACGCCGTGGACCTGGCGGAGCGCTCGCTCGCCGCCGAGCCGCTGTCCGAGCGGGCCTACCGCGCGCTGATGCGCGGCTATCGCGGACTCGGGGAGGCGTCCCGGGCGCTGCAGGTCTACGAGCGCTGCCGCCGCACGCTGGCCGACGAGGTCGGTGCGGACCCGTCGCCGAGCACCCAGGCGCTGCATCTGGAGCTGCTGTCCGAGGAGCCGGTCGAGTCGCCGCCACCGCCGTTCTGCGGCCGTGACCACGAGCGCTCGTGGCTGCGGCAGGCGACCGAGCGGGCCGCGGCGTCCGGGCGGCCGGAGGTCGTGCTCGTGCACGGCCCAGCCGGCGCCGGGGTCAGCCGGCTGCTCGACGAGACCTGGCCGGCCGGGACGGCATCCGCGCTCAGGCTGTCGGTGACGACCAGCCGCGACGTCTGCGTCGACCTGCGCGCGAGCCTTCCCGAGCAGGTCCGGCGAGGAGGTCCCGGCTCGGCCGAGCCGGTGGTCGCGGTGGTGGACGACGCGGGCGCGCTCGACGCCGCCGGGGTGGCCCGACTGGCCGACGAGCTGCTCGGCCTGCGGGGACCGGTGAGCGTCGTCGTCGCCGGACGCACCAGCTCCGGCGGCTTCCCACAGCTGCTGGAGCGGGCCCTGGCGCCCACGCTGGGCCCTCGGCTGAACGTGCTCCCGTTGGCGCCGCTGGCCGAGGAGGAGATCGCCCAGCTGTGCAGCGGTGTGCTGCAGGGCCAGGTGTCCGAGCCGCTCACCGAGGCGGTGGTGGCCGAGACGGGCGGCATCCCCGGACGTGCCCTCGACCTGGTGTGCGGCTGGGCGAGCACCGGCCGGGTCGCCGCGACGTCGGCGGGCCTGGTGGTGCTCCAAGCCGGCCGTGCCGACCTCGGCACGACGGTCCACCAGGAGCTGGCGTCGGCCGTCGACCGGCTGTCGGCGGCCGAGCTCGAGGTGCTCCAGCTGGTCGGGGTGATCGGCCGGGCGGCCCCGCGCGACCTGCTGCTGCCGCTCGTCGTCCTGGAGGGCGAGGTCCCGACCGAGGCGGACCGTCAGGAGCTGCAGCGGGCCCTGGACCGGCTCACCGACCTCACCCTGCTGACGTCCTCGGACGAGGGGTACGCGCCCCGCGACCCGCTGTTGAACGACGCCCTGCTCACCTGGATGCGGCCGAGCTCGCTGCGGCGGCTGCACCGCAGGGTGGCCGAGCAGGCCCACATCCATGCGTCCGAACGAGTCGAGCACTGGCTCGAGGCGGCCGAGCCGCAGCTGGCCATGGCCGCCGCGCTGGACGCCACCGACGAGGCGATCGCCGCTGGCCGGTTCGACGTCGCGCGGCGGCACCTGCGCCAGCTGTGCCTGGCCCCGGCCACGGCCGAGGCGGCGCCGTCGGACCGGCTGGAGCTGTTCGAGCGCCTGGGTGACGTCTGCCTGGAGCTCGGTCGGACCCACGAGGCCCATGAGGCCTACGGCACCGCCCTCTCGGCGGCCCGGGCGGGCGACCCCTCGGACCTGCCCCGCCTGGAGGCCAAGCTGGCGTCGACCGGCGACTCGGTCGCCGCGGCGGCGCAGGAGGCGGCCGACCGGGCCGTCGGTATCGACGACGCTCGGGGTCAGTGGACGCGGGGCGCCGGGCCGGCGGGTGAGCGGCCCGGACTGGCGGCACCGCACGCCGTGCCCGCCTTGGACCCCGCCACTGACGCCGCCGAGCCCGCTGTCGGCCGGGTCGGCCGGCCCGCCGTCCATCCTGGTCTGGAGCACCGGCCGGGACCGGCCGGGGATCGGCCGGCCCCGGCGGCCGTTCGGGAGGACCCGGTCGTGCCGGTTCCCACAACCGTGCGCCGGGGTACCCCGCCGGATCCGGAGGTCGCGGCCCGCCTCCAGGACGACGTCCGGGCCGCCGACGAGCTGGGCGACGCGCACCGGCAGGCTGCTGCCCGGGCGGTCCTGGTGCGGACGATCTGCGTGCCCCGGCGTCAGTTCCGTGAGGCGCGGCAACGAACCCAGGAAGGGCTCGCGGTGGCCAGCTCGCCGTCCCGGCGGGCCGAGCTGCTGGTGGCCGACGCCTTCCCCGGCGCTGTGCTCGGCAACGCCCGGGTGGCCGAGGACGTGCTCGGCACGGCGTCCGAGCTCGCCGTCGACGGGACGTCGGCCGAGGCCGTGGCGGACCTGCGGGCCCTGCGGGCGCTGATCGCCCACGACCTGGGCCGACCCGACGTCGACGGGCTGGTCGCCGAGGCGGAGGCCGCCGGTGCCTTCAGCCCGGACGGTGAGCACTGCTGGGTGCTCGTCCGGAGCGCCACCGAGCGTGATGACCTCGACGCGGCAGAACGCGCGGACGAGCTGCCGGTGCCGCAGGACGCGGGTCCGGTGGCCCGCCAGCTGCGCGAGTGTGCCTCGGCCGCGCTGGCGATGGCGCGCGGCCGGCGGGACGAGGCCCGCCGGCGGCTGCTCAGCGTCATCGACGTCGCGAACGAGACGGGGACGACCCTCATGGTCCCGGAGGCGGCGGCCCGGCTGGTGATCCTGGAGGCACCCGACGACGGGGCCTCCGCGCGTCGCAGGTTCGAGCTGTTCGAGTGGGCCGCCGGGGGAGAGTCCTGGCTGCCCCGCGAGACGGTGCTGCGCCTGCTCGCCCGGGCGGCGATCCGGGCGGCCGACGGGCGTCCCGACGACGCCGCGAGCGCGGCGGCCGCCGCCGCGGACGCCGCCGAGAGCACCGGTCTGGTCTACGCGGCCGTGGCGGCGCACCGGGCCCGGGCCACCCACCTCACCGCGGCCGGGCGCCCCTCGGAGGCTCGGCTCGCGATGGCGGCCGCCACTCGCTGGCACGAGCTGGCGAAGCAGGGCGTGCCTGCGACGCGCGTGGACGGGTCCGACGGCGCCGCGCCGGTAGGCCAGCGCGCGCGGGTCCCACGTCAGGACCGCCCCCGCGAGGCTCGGGAGCGGCGCGACGACCCACACGAACAAAGCCGGCGCGGGGGCTGAGGCCGGCGCTGGATCCGGCACGATGACGCCGTGACCACCTCCGCGCGCCCGCCGATGCCCCGCGTTGGCGTCGGCACCGACGTCCACGCCTTCGCACCCGAGGGGACGGCCCGCCCGCTGCGGGTCGCCGGGCTCGACTGGCCCGGCGAGCCCGGACTGGAGGGGCACTCCGACGCCGACGTCGTCGCGCACGCGTGCTGCGACGCGCTGCTGTCCGCGGCGGGGATCGGGGACGTCGGGCTGCACTTCGGGACCGCCGAGCCCCGGTGGGCCGGTGCCGCCGGCGTCACTCTGCTAGGCGAGGCGGCTCGCCGGGTCCGGGAGGCCGGGTTCGAGATCGGCAACGTGTCCGTGCAGCTGCTGGGGAACCGCCCCCGCCTCGGCCCGCGCCGCGCGGAGGCCGAGCGTGCCCTGAGCGCCGCCTGCGGCGCGCCCGTGGCGGTGAGCGCGACGACCACGGACGGCCTCGGCCTCACCGGTCGCGGCGAGGGCCTGGCCGCCGTCGCCACCGCCATCGTGCAGCGGCTTTAGTGTCGCGGATTGCTCAGCGCGTCAGTGCCCCCGGTCGATCCACTCCTGCAGGTGCGGGGCCTCGGCGCCGATCGTGGTGGTGTCTCCGTGGCCGGTGTGCACGACGGTCTCCGGCGGCAGGGTGAGCAGTCGGTCCCGGATCGACGCGACGATCGTCGGGAAGTCCGAGAAGGAGCGCCCGGTGGCGCCGGGACCGCCCTGGAACAGGGTGTCGCCGGTGAAGACGGCGCCGAGCTCGGGGGCGTAGAAGGAGCAGCTGCCCGGCGAGTGGCCCGGGGTGTGCAGCACCTCGAGCCGAGTGCCGCCGACGTGCACGACCTCGCCGTCGGCGAGGTCCCGGGCCGGCCGGCTGGCCGGGAAGACGCGCTGCCAGAGCTCGAGGTCTGCCGGGTGGAGCGCGCAGGGCGCTCCGGTGGCGTCGCGCAGGGCGTTGCTGACGCCGATGTGGTCGTCGTGGGCGTGCGTGAGGAGCACCGCGACGACGTTCCGCGACCCGACCGCCTCGGCGATCGCCTCGGCGTCGTGCGCGGCGTCGACGATGATGCACTCGGCGGAGTCGCCGACGACCCAGACGTTGTTGTCGACGTCCCAGGTCCCGCCGTCCAGGCTGAAGGTGCCCGACGTGATGACCCGGTCGATGCGGACGGCCGACTCGCCGGCTCCCGCGGTCACAGGACGACCACCGAGCGGAGCACCTCGCCGCGGTGCATCTTGTCGAACGCGGCCTCGATGTCGCCCAGGCCGATGGTCTCGCTGACGAAGGCGTCCAGGTCGAACCGGCCCTGCCGGTAGAGGTCGATGAGCATCGGGAAGTCCCGGCTGGGCAGGCAGTCGCCGTACCAGCTGGACTTCAGCGCCCCACCGCGGCCGAAGACCTCGATCAGCGGCAGCTCGATCCTCAGGTCCGGCGTCGGGACGCCCACCAGCACGACGGTGCCGGCCAGGTCGCGGGCGTAGAAGGCCTGCTCGTAGGTCTCCGGCCGCCCCACGGCGTCGATGACGACGTCCGCGCCGTTCCCGCCGGTGAGGTCGCGGATCGACTGGACGGCGTCGGCGCTGCGGCTGTTCAGGGTATGCGTGGCGCCGAAGCCCTCGGCCCACTTCAGCTTCCGGTCGTCGACGTCGACGGCGACGATCGTGGTGGCGCCGGCCAGCCGAGCCCCGGCGATCGCGGCGTTGCCGACCCCGCCGCACCCGATCACCGCTACGGAGTCCCCGCGCGTCACGCCGCCGGTGTTCACGGCCGCGCCGAACCCGGCCATGACGCCGCACCCGAGCAGGCCGGCGGCGGTCGCGGGCGCCTCCGGGTCCACCTTGGTGCACTGACCGGACGCGACGAGCGTCTTCTCGACGAACGCGCCGATGCCGAGGGCGGGCGACAGCTCGCCGCCGTCGGTGAGCGTCATCTTCTGCTTGGCGTTGTGGGTGTTGAAGCAGTACCAGGGCTTGCCCTTGGCGCAGGCCCGGCACTGGCCGCAGACGGCGCGCCAGTTCAGGATCACGAAGTCGCCGGGTTCGACGTCGGTGACACCCTCGCCCACGGCCTCCACGACGCCTGCCGCCTCGTGGCCGAGCAGGAACGGGAAGTCGTCGTTGATGCCGCCCTCGCGGTAGTGCAGGTCGGTGTGGCAGACACCGCAGGCCTGCACCTGCACGACGGCCTCGCCGGGGCCGGGATCGGGGACCACCACGTCGACCAGCTCGACGGGCGTCCCCTTCGCGCGGGCGACGACTCCCTTGACGGTCTGCGGCATGGCGGCGTGGTCCTCTCGTCCGGCGACTGCGGCGTCGTGGAGAACCTAGCCGGTCGTCACCGGGCGCCCTTGCCGAGGTGCGCTGCCCTCTGCGGGCCGCCGGTAACCTTGCCGGGTGAACCTGCGCCTGTACGACACCGCGACCCGCGAGCTGCGCGACTTCGAGCCGCTGCAGCCCGGCCACGTGGGCATGTACGTGTGCGGCCTGACCGTCCAGGGCTCCCCGCACATCGGGCATGTCCGGTTCACGGTGGCGTTCGACGTGCTGCGCCGGTGGCTCGAGCGGGGGCACGGCTACGAGGTCACGATGATCCGCAACGTGACCGACGTCGACGACAAGATCCTGCAGAAGTCGGCGGCCGCGGGCCGGCCCTGGTGGGCGTGGGCGATGCAGCACGAGCGCGAGACGACGGCGGCGCTGGATGCGCTCGGCGTGCTGCCGCCGACCTACGAGCCGCGGGCCACCGGGCACGTGCCGGAGATGGTCGAGCTGATGCAGACGCTGGTCGAGCGCGGCCACGCCTACCCCGGTGGACCGGGGGACGTGTACTTCGACGTCCACTCGTGGCCTGCGTACGGCGAGCTCACCCATCAGCGCCTCGACGACATGAACCCTGCGGACGACGCCGACCCCGGCGACAAGAGGGACCCCCGCGACTTCGCGCTGTGGAAGGGCACCAAGCCGGAGGACCCAGCGACGGCGAGCTGGCCGACGCCGTACGGGCGCGGGCGCCCGGGTTGGCACCTCGAGTGCTCGGCGATGGCGCGCAAGTACCTGGGTGACACGTTCGACATCCACGGCGGCGGCATCGACCTGCGGTTCCCGCACCACGAGAACGAGCAGGCGCAGTCGAGGGCGGCGGGACTCGGCTTCGCCCGGTACTGGCTGCACAACGCCTGGGTCACGCTGGGCGGCGAGAAGATGAGCAAGTCGCTCGGCAACTCGCTCATCGTCTCGAACCTGCTGGAGACCGTGCGGCCGCTGGTGCTGCGGTACTACCTCGGCGCCGCGCACTACCGCTCCACCATCGAGTACCGCCCGGAGTCGTTGCGGGAGGCCGAGGCGGCCGTGGAGCGCATCGAGAGCTTCCTGCGCCGTGCCGCGCCGGCGGCCGACGGGGTCCCGCGAGTTGAGGAGTGGCCAAAGGCCTTCGCCGAGGCGCTGGACGACGACCTCAACGTCTCCGGGGCGCTGGCCGTGGTTCACGAGACGGTGCGAGCCGGCAACACGGCGCTGGACGAGGGCGATGACGCGAAGGCAACGCTTGCGTTCGCGCAGGTCGTTGCAATGACCGACGTACTGGGCGTGAACCCGCTGGACCCGCTGTGGAGCGGCGGTTCGGCGACCGACACGCGCGCCGAGGATGCGCTCGACGCCCTGGTGCGCGCCGAGCTGGATGCTCGGCAGGCGGCCCGCAAGGCGCGCGACTTCCTGACGGCGGACGCCGTGCGCGACCGGTTGACCGCCGCTGGGATCGTCGTGGAGGACACCCCTGACGGGGCGCGCTGGTCACTGGCGCGGCCCTCCGAGCGAGAGGACGCATGATGGCCGGGAACTCACAGCGCCGAGGGGCCGTGCGGAAGGGCGCGTCCCGCAAGGGACCGACCGTCGGGTCGGGGGGCCAGAGCCGAAGGGGCCTGAAGGGCAAGGGTCCTACGCCGAAGGCGGTCGACCGTGAGAAGCACGTCGCGGCGAAGAAGCGACGGGCCGCGGAACGTCGAGACGACGCGCTCGCCAAGGGCCGTGGCGCCGGAAGCCGCTCGACCGGGGCGCCGGGCACCCGCCGTCCCTCGCGCCCGCCGGCCGGAGGGTCGCGTGGCGGCCGCACCGGCCGGGCCTCGAGCGAGATGGTGGCGGGGCGCAACAGCGTCGTGGAGGCGCTGCGAGCGGACGTACCCGTGGCGACCATGTACGTCGCCGGACGCATCGACGTGGACGACCGGGTGCGCGAGGCGCTGAAGACCGCGCAGCAGCGGGGGATCCCGCTGCTGGAGACGCCGCGCGGCGAGCTCGACCGGTTGACCGACGGCGCCATCCACCAGGGCCTGGCCCTGCAGGTGCCTCCGTACGCGTACGCGCACCCGGACGACCTGCTGGACGCCGCGTCCGACGCCGGTCAGGCCGCCCTCATCGTCGCCCTCGACGGCGTCACCGACCCGCGCAACCTCGGTGCCATCGTCCGGTCGACGGCGGCCTTCGGTGGGCATGGCGTGCTGGTCCCGGAGCGCCGGGCCGCCGGCATGACGGCGTCCGCCTGGAAGACCTCGGCCGGTGCCGCGGCGCGCGTCCCCGTGGCCCGCGCCACGAACCTCACCCGGGCGCTGGAGCAGCTGAAGAAGGCGGGCTGCTTCGTGGTGGGCCTTGACGCGGACGGCGACGTCGACCTTCCGCACCTGGCCATGGCGCACGACCCGCTCATCCTCGTCGTCGGGTCCGAGGGCAAGGGGCTGTCCCGACTCGTCCGGGAGACCTGCGACGTCATCGTCTCGATCCCCATGCACGCCGCGACGGAGTCGCTCAACGCCGGGGTCGCCGCCGGCGTCGCGCTCTACGAGGTCGCCCGGCGGCGGACGCACGGCGGTTGAGCGAGGCCGCGGCTCGGTCGTCCAGCCTTCGGGTCAGCCCTTCGGGTCAGCCCGCGGGCGGGGCGATGACCGGGATGGCGCGAGTGTCGACGCCGAGCACGGCCTTCTCGTCCGGCTTGCTGGGCAGGACCTCGCGCACGTAGTCGTCGACGACCTCGGACAGCGGGACGTCACGGCCTCGGCGCTCGGACATGTACCAGCGGTGCTCGAGCACCTCGTGGAAGATCTCGGCCGGCTCCAGCTTGGTGCTGAGCTGGCGCGGAACGGCGCGGACGACGGCCTCGAACACGTTCGTCAGCCAGTCGTGGGCCACGATCTCCTCACTGTCGCCCTGCCGGTCGGCGGCCGCCCGGTAGGAGTCGAGGTCGTTCAGCAGCCGGCGGGCCTGGTTCTCGCCGACGTCCAGTCCGGTCAGCCGTAGCAGCCGCCGCGAGTGGTGCCCGGCGTCGACGACCTTCGGCTGGATCTGCACCGACGCGCCGTCGATGTCGGTGGAGATGGACAGCTCCCCGACGTCGAAGCCGAGGTCGTTCAGGCGCCGGATGCGCGCGTCGACCCGCCAGCGGTCACCGTGCTCGAACGACTCCGGAGCGGTCAGCTCGTCCCACAGCGGCCGGTAGCGCTCGACGATCCGCTGCCCGAGGTGGACGGCGTCCACCTCCTCGTCGAGCAGGCCGCCCGCCTGCAGGTCCATCAGCTCTCCGGCGATGTTGACCCGGGCGATCTCCAGGTCGTGCTCACGCTGGCCGTTGGAGAGCCTTTCGTGCAGCTCGCCAGTCTCGGCGTCCACCAGGTACGCCGCGAACGCCCCGGCGTCCCGGCGGAACAGCGTGTTGGACAGCGAGACGTCACCCCAGAAGAAGCCGGTCAGGTGCAGCCGGACGAGCAGCGCCGCCAGCGCGTCGACCAGCCGGCTGGCGGTGTCCGGCCGCAGCGACTGGCTGAACAGCGCGCGGTAGGGCAACGAGAACTGCAGGTGCCGGGTGATGAGCACGGGGTCCAGCGGGGTGCCGTCGTTCGCGCACCGACCCGTGATCACGCCGAACGCCTCGACCGACGGCACGTCGAGCCGGGTCAGCAACCGGAGCAGCCCGTACTCACGGCGGGCGAGGTCCTCACCGATCTCCTTGATCGCGACGACCTGCCCGGACAGCCGGGCGAAGCGCACGACGTGCCGGGAGATGCCACGGGGAAGGGCCGCCAGCGTCTCGGCCGGCCACTCCTCCAGGGGGATCTCCCACGGAAGGTCCAGCAGGCCGGGGTCGGGAGCGGCGGCCGTGATCTGCAGCGCCGGGGGCGTCATGGCCCCATGCTGCCATGGCCGCGTCCCCCGAACGCCAGACGGCCGCCCCCTCCGTGCGGAGGGAGCGGCCGTCGGGTTGCAGGTGGTGGTCAGGCGCCGAGGCGCTCGCCCGTCTGCTTGTCGAAGAGGTGCACGTGCTTGGGCTCGGGAACCAGGTGCACGACCTCGCCCTTCATCGGGGGACGCCGACCGTCGACGCGGGCGATGATCGGGTGCATCGCGTCGCCGGTCGGGGTGACGCCGTAGATGTAGGCGTCCGCGCCGAGCTCCTCGACGACCTCCACCGTGACCGGGAGGCCGGTGCCCTCGGTGGAGACCTTGAGGTCCTCGGGGCGCACGCCGAGCGTCACCGCGGTGCCGTTGGCGTGGCTGAGCGTGGTGCGGTCGACCGGCATGACCGAGTCACCGATCCGGACGCCGCCCTGGGACAGGTCGGACTCGAGCAGGTTCATCGCGGGGGAGCCGATGAAGCCGGCGACGAAGACGTTGTTCGGGTGGTCGTACATCCGCCGCGGGGTGTCGACCTGCTGGAGCAGGCCGTCCTTCAGCACCGCGACGCGGTCGCCCATCGTCATGGCCTCGACCTGGTCGTGCGTCACGTACACGGTCGTGATGCCGAGCCGGCGCTGCAGCGATGCGATTTGCGTGCGCGTCTGCACGCGCAGCTTGGCGTCGAGGTTCGACAGCGGCTCGTCCATGAGGAACACCTGCGGCTGGCGGACGATCGCCCGGCCCATGGCGACGCGCTGGCGCTGACCACCGGAGAGCGCCTTCGGCTTGCGGTCGAGGTACTGCTCGAGGTCGAGGATCTTGGCGGCCTCGACGACCCGCTTGCGGATCTCGTCCTTCGGCGTGCCGGCGATCTTCAAGGCGAAGCCCATGTTGTCCGCGACGCTCATGTGCGGGTACAGCGCGTAGTTCTGGAAGACCATCGCGATGTCGCGGTCCTTCGGGGCCTCGTGCGTGACGTCGCGCTCCCCGATCAGGATGCGTCCGTCGTTCACGTCCTCGAGGCCGGCGAGCATCCGCAGCGAGGTGGTCTTGCCGCAACCGGAGGGGCCGACGAGGACGAGGAACTCGCCGTCCTCGACCTGCAGGTCCAGGGCGTCGACGGCGGGCTTGTCGCCGCCGGGGTAGATGCGAGTCGCCTTGTCAAAGGTGACAGTAGCCATGACGGGGTCCATCCCTTCACCGGCAGGAACGTGCCGGACGATCCGAGTGGAGGGTTTCGTCGTCCGGGAGAGCCCCGCACGACGTCGTGCGCACGTAAGGTACCCCGCGCCTCGCGGTTGACACCAGATTTCATGCAAAACGGTTTTCTCGGGTGCGCTCGCTAAGATCGCGCTCACCGGCGACGGAGGGCGGCAGGGATGCGCGCGCGGCTGGCCGACATCGCGGTCCAGGCGGGGGTGAGCGAGGCAACGATCAGCCGAGTGCTGAACGGTCGTCCCGGCGTCGCCGAGAACACGCGCCAGTCGGTGCTCACCGCCCTGGACGTCCTCGGCTACGAGCGTCCCAGCCGGCTGCGCCGCAAGAGCGCCGGGCTGGTCGGCCTGGTCGTGCCCGAGCTCACCAACCCGATCTTCCCCGCCTTCGCCCAGGTCATCGAGACCGCGCTGGCCCAGCACGGGTACACGCCGGTGCTGTGCACCCAGACGCCCGGCGGCGTCCACGAGGACGACTACACGCAGATGCTCCTCGAGCGCAGCGTCAGCGGAATCGTCTTCGTCTCCGGCATGCACGCCGACACCCGCGCGGACCATCAGCGCTACCGGCAGCTGGTCGAGCGCGGGCTGCCGATCGTCCTGGTCAACGGGTACGCGGACGACGTCGACGCACCGTTCGTGTCCTGCGACGACCACGCGGCGAGCGCGCTCGCGGTGCGGCACCTGGTCGACCTCGGGCACACCCACATCGGCCTGGCGGTGGGACCCGACCGGTTCGTTCCCGCCATCCGCAAGGTGGCCGGCTTCCGCGAGGCGATGGCCGCGCTCGTCGGCCCCGCCGAGCCGTGCATCGAGCGGTCGCTGTTCACGGTCGAGGGCGGGCAGGCGGCGGCCGCCCGGCTGATCGAGCACGGCTGCACCGCCGTCGTCTGCGGCTCGGACCTGATGGCGCTCGGTGCCGTCCGCGCGGCCCGGTCGAGAGGGCTGCGGGTCCCCGAGGACGTGTCAGTGGTCGGCTACGACGACTCGGTGCTGGTCGCCTTCACGGACCCGCCGTTGACGACGCTGCGCCAGTCCGTGCAGGAGATGGGGGAGGCGGCGGTGGGCGCGCTCGTCGACGAGATCTCCGGCCAGCCGGCGCCGCGCGCGGAGTACGTCTTCCGCCCGGACCTCGTCGTCCGGGGGTCTACCGGGTCGGCGCCGCGGCGTGCCCGCTGACGCGCCGGACCTCTGCGGGGTCAGCGCTCGCCGGCGCCGGACCCGTCGGCGCGCAGCAGGTCCAGCAGCGCGCGCAGCAGCTCCCGCACAGCCGCCGGCGAGTCGACCCGGTGTCGGGCCGCGGTAGCGCCCTCGCCGACCTTGACGCCGACGTCGGAGGGTCCCAGCGACGAGAGGACGGTCTCGTCCGTGACGTCGTCACCGACGTAGAGCACCCCAGTCACGCCGAGCGCCTCCCGCAGCCCCTGGACGGCCACGCCCTTGGTGCTCTCGGTGACGGCGACCTCGACGACCTCCTTGCCGCGGGTCACGAACACGCCCCCGATGGCCCCGACCGCTCCCAGCGCCTCGTCGGTCGCCTCGGTGGCTCGGTCCCGCCCCACCTGGCGGGTGTGCAGGACGCCCGCGCTGGGCTTCGTCTCGACCCGCGCGCCCTCGTACCGGGCTGCCACATCGCCCAGCGCCTCGACCACGCGGTCCAGCCGGCTGCGCGCCTCGGCGTCCAGCTCGGGCGGCGGGGCACCGTCCAGCTCGGCGCCGTGGCTGCCGACGAGCAGCACGCCGGGGACGTCCCCGAGGCCGCTGAGGGCCGCCAGGTCGTCCCGCGCCCGGCCGGACACCAGCGCCACGGTCACGCCGTCCACCCCCGCCAGCTCCTCGACGAGGCGCCGGACGCCGGCCAGCGGACGCGCGTCCTCGGGACGCTCGACGATGGGCGCCAGCACGCCGTCGAAGTCCAGCGCCAACAGCACCGGCAGGCGCCCGCACAGCTCGCGGGCCGCAGTCATCAGCTCGTCGGGCAGGCCCGCCGACGTCGCGGCCGCGGGCTGCGAAGGAGTCACGGACCCTCCGGTGCGGACCGCAGGGCGGTGAGGAAGTCGTCGGCCCACGTCCGGACGTCGTGGTCGCGCACCCGCCGGCGCAGCGCCCGCATCCGGCGGCGCTTGTCCCGAGGGTCGGCGTCCAGCGCGACCCGGATCGTGGTCTTCAGCCCGTCGATGTCGTGCGGGTTGCACAGGTAGGCCCGGTCCAGCTCGCCGGCCGCCCCGGTGAACTCGCTCAGGACCAGCGCGCCCCCCTCGTCGTGCCGGCAGGTCACGTACTCCTTGGCGACCAGGTTCATCCCGTCCCGCAGCGGCGTCACCAGCATCACGTCCGCGGCCAGGAACAGGGACGCCATCTCGGCGCGGCCGTACGACTGGTGCAGGTAGTGGATGGCGGGGTGCCCGAGCGAGCCGAAGTCGCCGTTGGCCCGGCCTACAGTGACCTCGACCTGCTCGCGCAGCCTGCGGTAGGCCGTCACGCGCTCGCGGCTCGGCGTCGCCACCTGGACCAGCACGGTCTCCGGCGGGCGCACGACTTCGTCCTCGAGCAGCTCCTCATACGCCTTCAGCCGGTGCCGGATGCCCTTGGTGTAATCCAGCCGGTCGACGCCGAGCAGCAGCCGTTCGGGGTCGCCGAGCTCGTGCCGGATCTCCTTCGCCCGCTGCGCGACCTCGGGTTTGCGGGCGAGCTTCTCAAGCCCCTCGGCGTCGATCGAGATGGGGAACTTGGCCGCGCGCACGCGTCGCTCGCCGCCGTTCGCGTCGCGGACCGTGACGGTGTCGCCGCGGGTGGGCAGCGACAGCAGCCGGCGGCACACCCGCAGGAAGTTCTCGGCGTCCGCTCGGCGCTGGAAGCCGAGCAGGTCCGCGCCGAGCAGCCCCTCGACGACCTGCCGGCGCCAGGGCAGCTGGGCGAACAGCTCCACCGACGGGAACGGGATGTGGTTGAACCAGCCGATCCGGACGTCCGGGCGCAGCTCACGCAGCATGGCGGGCACCAGCTGCAGTTGGTAGTCGTGCACCCACACGATGGCGCCCTCGGCCGCCAGCTCGGCGGCGGCCTCGGCGAACCGCCGGTTGACCCGTCGGTAGCCCTCGAACCAGCGGCGGCTGTACCTCGGCGCGACGATCACGTCGTGGTACAGGGGCCACAGTGTGTCGTTGCTGAAGCCCTCGTAGTGGTCCTCCACCTCCTGCTCGGTCAGGCCGATCGCGTGCAGGTGCATGCCGCCGTCGTCGAAGGGCTCCGGCGGGTCGCCGGGGTCGCCGGACCAGCCGACCCAGGCGCCCTCCTGGCCGGTCATGACCGACTGCATGGCGGTGACCAGGCCGCCTGGGCTCTGCTTCCAGTGGACGGTCCCGTCCTCGTCGACGTGGCGGTCCACGGGCAGGCGGTTGGCGACGACGACGAGGTCGTACGTCGCCGACTCGGGCGACGGCGGGGCCGTGGGGGTCACGTCGGGCGGCTCCTGGTGGACGTCGAGGGGCGCAGCCAGACTAGAGCCCGGGCCGCGCCCCTGTCGTCCGGGGCCGGATCCCGCTAGCGTGGGTTGTCCTACGGCGAGGGTCGGCCGGAGGGGTCCGGGCTGAGGAGGCGAGGGCATGCGCGTGCACGACGTGCTGCGACGCAAGGGTGCCGACGTGGTGACCGTGCGTCCGGACGCCACGGTACGTGAGCTGCTGGACACGCTGGCCGAGCACCGGATCGGTGCGCTGGTGGTGTCTGCGGACGGCACGTCCGTCGACGGCATCGTCAGCGAGCGGGACGTCGTACGGCGGCTGCACGACCGTGGGGCGGCGGTTCTGGAGGCCACGGTCACCGAGATCATGACCGGCGAAGTGAGCACGTGCGGCCCTGACGAGCACCTCGAGAACCTGATGGCGCTGATGACGAACAACAGGTTCCGTCACGTGCCCGTGGTCCAGGACGGCGCCCTCGTCGGCATCATCAGCATCGGCGACGTCGTCAAGCACCGGATGGACGAGCTGCAGTCCGAGCGCGACCAGCTCGTCGGCTATATCAGCAGGTGAGGCCGCCGTCTCGCGTACCGTTGTCCTCATGACGGCGGGCGAGCAGCTGGCGCACGACGTGCAGCAGCTGGGTCCCTACCGCCTGCGGGGACGCTTGGGCGAGGGCGGCATGGGGGTCGTCCACCTCGGCATCGACCCGTCCGGACGAGCGGTCGCCGTCAAGGTGCTCCGCGCCCACGTGGCCCACGACCCCGACGCGCGTGCCCGGCTGGCTCGTGAGGTCTCGACGCTGCGGCGGGTCAGGCACCCGCTGGTGGCGGAGGTGCTCGACGCCGACGTCGACGGCGACCTGCCGTACGTCGTCACCCGCTTCATCCCGGGCTCCGGCCTGGACGCCGTGGTCCGCGACGCCGGAGGCCTGGACGCCGACCGGCTGGTGCGCGTCGGACGGGGGCTGTCCAGCGCACTCGGGGCCATCCACGCGGCCGGGGTGGTGCACCGCGACCTCAAGCCGGCCAACGTGCTGCTGCTGGACGGCGACCCGGTCGTCATCGACTTCGGCATCGCGCACGTGGCGGACGACGTCCGGCTGACCTCGGTCGGGCTGGTCATGGGCACGCCGGGGTACCTGTCCCCCGAGGTCGTGGACGGCGATCCGGTCACTCCCGCCACCGACTGGTGGGGGTGGGCGGCCACGCTGGCGTTCGCGGCGAGCGGCCGGCCGCCGTTCGGCCGTGGGCCGATGGACGTCGTGATCGACCGGGTGCGGCGCGGCGAGTGCGACCTGTCCGGCGTCGACGAGCGGCTGCGGCCCTTGCTCGCGGCGGCACTGGCGGTGGAGCCGGCCGAGCGGCCGCACGCTCTCGAGGTCCTGCACGCCCTGGAGCGGTACGCGATGGGGGAGCACGCCACGGTCACGGTGTTCGTACCGCACCGCGACAGTTCGGCGACCCGCCCGGTGGAGCCCCCGACGGTTTCGGCCACGGTGGCCGCGACCCGGCTGAACCCTCCTCCTCGGCACCCTGCCTCCGCCGCGCCCTCCATGACGCCGGTGCAGGCGCGCCCCGCAGCTCCCGCTCCGGCGCCAGTCGTCCGCGCGGCTCCGCCAGTCGTCCGCCCAGCGGCTCCGCCCTCTGTCGTGCGCCCGGCAGCCGCGGCACCGGCGTATCCGAACTCGCCGGCCGGCTACCCGCCGGGTGCCCACCCTGCGGTTCCAGCCCGGCCATCGCGCCGGACGGGCACGGTGCTCGCCCTGCTTGCCGCCTTGGTCGGGGCCGCGGTCGCCTGGCCGGTCGCGACCGCGGGCGTCGCACTGGGGCTGATGGTGCTCGCGCGGACGGTCGAACGCGCCAGCAGCGTGCTCGCCCGCCGACGCTACGAGTACGGACCCCGCCGAAGCGACCCCGCGGTCATGGCGCTCAGCGCACCGTGGCACCTCGCCCGCTCCATCCTGATCGGCGCCTTCGCCGCGCTGCTGCCCGGGCTGCTGGGCGTGGCCGCGCTGTTCTGCACCGGGCTCGTGGTGACCCGCCCGGACGGCACCCCCGCGCCGTGGTCGCTGCCCGCCGTCGCCGTCGGAAGCCTGGTCGCGCTGCTCACCTCCTGGTGGGGCCCCGGCGGGGGAGCGCTGCGCCGGGGCACGCGGACCGTCGTGCGCACGCTCGCGCCGCCGTCCGAGCAGGTCGTGGTGGTTCTGGTGCTCGTGCTCGTGGCCGCCGGCTGCGCCCTGTACGCGGTGCAGCAGGGTTCCCCTTCGTGGTGGCCGGTGCCCGAGCAGCAGCTGCCCACGGTCCTGCGCCTGCCCTGACGCTGCCCACCACGACAGCAAGGCAGAAGCAGTATTGCGCGGCCGCGGCGACGACCCCGGCGGAGCTCGGCGTCTGCTGAGGTAGCGGGAACGGCTCACGTCCGCGCAGGTACCTGCCGAGAACGACCGGGTGAGCCCGAACCTCGGCCTGCCGCCCATCCGCTCGGTGTACCAGCCCATCGTCGACCTGCTCCATGGCGGGACGGTGGGATACGAGTCCCTGGTGCGGGGTGCGGCCGGCGCCGAGCTCAGCACGCCGGCCGAGCTGTTCGGCTGGGCCACGTCGGCTGGTCGCCTCGCCGACCTGGACTGGGCCTGCCGGATGAGCGCGCTGCGGACGGCCGTGGAGGCGGCGCTCCCACGCGGCTCGAGCCTCTTCCTGAACGTCGAGCCGGCGGCCTTCTCGACGCCGGTCCCGCCGGAGCTGGAGGCACTCGCCGAGCGCGCCGCAGCGGCCGGGCTGCGCGTGGTGGCCGAGGTCACCGAGCGCTCGCTGGCAGCGGACCCCGCCGCCCTGCTCCGCTTCGCCGACGCGATCCGGAAGCGCGGCTGGGCGCTCGCGGTCGACGACGTGGGGGCCGACATCGCCTCGCTCGCGATGATGCCCTTCCTGGCCCCGGAGGTGATCAAGCTCGACCTGCGGCTGATCCAGGACCGGACAACGGTCGACGTCGCTCATATCGTCAATGCGGTGAACGCGCACGCCGACCGTGAGGGCGCGCTGGTCCTGGCCGAGGGCATCGAGACCGAGGACCACGAGGAGCTGGCGCGGTCCATGGGAGCACACCTGGGGCAGGGCTGGCTGTACGGACGGCCCGCGCCGCTGCCGGAGGAGCACGTCGCGACTCCGCTGCGGCTGGTCCCGCCCCGACGGCGGTGGAGCGACCTGCCCCAGGCGACGGTGCCGTGGGACCTGGTGAAGGACGGCGGGGGCGTTCGGCGGTCCCGGAAGCCCCTGCTGGCGGCCATGAGCCGTCACCTCGAGCGCCAGGCCCTCACGGGGGATCCCGCAACCGTTGTCATCGGTGCGTTCCAGCGGGCGGAGTACTTCACCCCCGCGACGGCGCGGCGCTTCACGGCTCTGGCGTCTGCGGCGTCGATGGTTGCCGTCTTCGGCGCCGGCATGCCGGAGGTCCCGGCGACGGGCGTCCGCGGGCACAGCCTGGACGAGGGCGATGACCTGCTGCACGAGTGGACGATCGCGGTGATCGGGCCGCACTTCGCCGGTGCGCTGGTGGCCCGCGACGTCGGGGACGACGCGGCCGAAGCGGAGCGCCGGTTCGACTACGTGGTGACGTACGACCGCCAGACCGTCGTCGACGCAGCTGCGGTGATGATGCGGAGGCTGGGTGCTCGACGTCCCGGTGTCGAGGGCGTCGTGGAGCTGCCACCGCAACCGTCGCGCCTGGAGCTGCTGAGCCGGGCGGTGTCGGCGGCGGCGAACGGGATCGTGATCGCCGACCTCCGCGCCCCCGACCTGCCGCTGATCTATGCGAACGCCGGTTTCGAGCGGCTGACCGGGTACGCGGTGGAGGAGATCCTCGGCCGCAACTGCCGGTTCCTGCAGGGTCCGGACACCGACCCCGCCGCAGTGCGCGCGCTCGGCGACCTGGTGCGCTCCCGCGAGACCGGCGCCGTGACGCTGCTGAACTACCGCAAGGACGGTCGCGCCTGGTGGAACGAGGTGACGTTGTCACCGATGCACGACGCCGCGGGGGTCGTGACGCACATGATCGGCGTCCAGCAGGACGTCACGGCTCGGGTCGAGGCGGAGGCCGAGGTGGTGCGGCTGGGTTCGACCGACCCGCTCACCGGGCTGGCCAACCGCTGCACCGGCCTACGGGACATCGAGCGGCTGCTGACGGGCGACCGCCCCGTGGCGCTGGTCTTCTGCGACCTCGACGGCTTCAAGCACGTCAACGACCGCCATGGCCATGTCGTCGGCGACCGGCTCCTGGCCGCCATCGGGCGCGGCCTGGGCGAGTGCCTGTCCGCGGGCGAGGGGTGTTCCGGTTCGGTGGGGACGAGTTCGTGGTGGTGGTCGAGGGAGCTGACGCCGAGCAGCTGACGCACCTGGTGCAGAGGCTGGAGGTTTCTGTGGCCGGCTGTGCCGGCGGCTACGGCGTCGGCGTCAGCACCGGGGTCGCCGTGTCCGACGCGCAGACGCGGGGTGTCACGGGGCTGCTCGAGGTCGCCGACCAGGCGATGTACCGGAACAAGCGAGTCCGGCAGGTCCTGGACGCATGTGGGGTGCGGTGAGCCGAGCACCGCATCGGTAGGCTGGGCACCCTGCCGGCATGGCGCAACTGGTAGCGCACCCGACTTGTAATCGGGCGGTTCGGGGTTCGAGTCCCCGTGCCGGCTCTCGTCCTGACCTGCGGAAACGTGCCCCGGAGGGTCCGCACCGGACCTCACGGGACCCTTCTGCGCTAGCAGTGCGCTAGTCACCTGCTCGTTCGCTGCCAAGATCGAGGCCGCGATGGCCTCTGCTGCGGCCCGGCCGACGGCCGGCATGACATGCGTGTAGAGGTCTGCCGTGATGGCCGTCGTGGAGTGTCCCAGGCGGTCGCTAACGACCTTCAATTCGACCCCCGCCGCGAGTGCCAGGCTTGCGTGTGTGTGCCGCAGATCGTGCAGGCGGATTGCTGGGACGTCGGCTTTGCGCACCAGTCGCCGGAACGTGGCCGTGACGTGATCGGGTCGCAGCATGCCGCCGTTCTCGTGTGTGAAGACCAGGCCGTTGTCGGCCCAGCCCTCTCCCCAGGCCAGCCGCTCGGCGGCCTGGGCGGCGCGTCGCGTGTCGAGGACGCGGGCGGTGCCGCGGTCGATCGGGACGATGCGGAAGCTTGCTCGCGTCTTCGGTCGACCGAGCCGAGGCCCATCACCGGCGTTAGTCACCTGCCAGCAGATGACGAGGTGCCGTCGAACCGTGTCGACGTCACTCCAATGCAGTCCCATGACCTCACCTCGGCGCATGCCCGTGAAGAGGAGCACGTGGAAGAGACTCGCCAGGCGGTCACCTTCGACCGCCTGGAGGAAGGTGGCGACGTCTCGTGCTGTCCAGACCTGAGTAGTGAGTCGACGGTGCTCAGGCAGCTCAACGTGAAGCGCGGGGTTCCAGGGGATGTCACGGCGCTTCACCGCCGAGTTCAGGGCCGAGCGCAGGGTCCTGTGGACGTGGCGGACCGTCGCAGCCGTAGCGGCGATGGTTCGCCCATCCAGCATGTCGGAGTAAAAGGCATCGATATGGTGCGGTCTCAGCTCGGCGAGCTTGACTTCCCCGAGCCCCGGCGTGAGATATCGGCGGATGTGGCCCTCGTAGTTGCGGCGCGTTGTGTCCCTGAGGCTGCGCTTTCCCGCCAACCAGTCCTCCAGGTACTGCCCGACGGTCACCCCTCGGATGTCAGCGAGGCCGGCCGTCTGCCGGGCGAGCAGTTCCTCTAGAGCCGCCGTGGCCGCGCGCTTCGTGCCGAACCCTGACCGACTTAGCTGCCGCCGTGTGCCGTCAGCACGGCGCCCCTGCGCAACGACGAAGGCCCAGTTGCCGCGACACCTGTGCGGCTTGAGGCGGCCCTCGTCGTCGCGCGGACACGACCGAAGGTGACGCTGGTAGACCGCTGAAGCGCCCTGGATTGCTTGGAGGCTCCTGACCTCGGAAACGAGGATGGAGCCATGCGGAGAAGTGTCGAAGGGGAGGCCGACCAGGCGCCGGGACCTTGAGGCGGAGTAAGGCCGCCGCGGTCCGGG
>DATFPQ010000227.1:0-24026 GCA_035264765.1 Actinomycetales bacterium
TCCATGGTGGGCACAGCATCGCCCCTGGGCCGGGACCCTTCAACTCGGGCGCATCCCCCGCCCTCTTCGACGCGATGTCCGGGGCCCCGCCCTGCACCTAGACTCTGAGTGCCTCGAGGTCGGACGACGCGGGGCGGGCGCCCGTAGCTCAACGGATAGAGCAGCGGCCTTCTAATCCGCTGGTTGCAGGTTCGAGTCCTGCCGGGCGCGCCCTCAACGTCGTAGGGCAAGGTCCCCAGCCCCGCAGCACTCGCGTATGTCGGCATGGCCAACACGCGACGGCTCACCCGGGCAGAACGCACGAACCGGCGTGCCGCTGAACGCATAGGGCGAGCAGCCGTTGCCAGGACGTGGGGGAAGTCAGCCGCGGGGTCTGAGGTCGTCGGCGGGATGGTCGTGAAGTAGCCGTTCGCCTGTGCGTCCGACTACGAACTCGCGCCCCGCGCGACTGATCCACTATCTACCCCAGCGAGAATCGGAGACGGCCTGAATCCCCTGACGATCAGATAGATACCGAACGACAGCTCCCAGAAGAACTCCGGAATCGTCGCGACGCCCTGCACCGCGGACCCGCGCTCGATGACGTCGAACATGACGGCGACTCCGGAGGCCGCGACCAAAGGACCTCCGATGAGCCCCAGCATCGCCATGCCTTGAGGCACCAGCCCGGACCGATACATCAGGTAGCCCAGGATCATTCCGTTCGCGACGCCGGCGAAGAAGCCTGGCCCGACCAGGAACGCTCGATCATAGATCGCGACGAAAGCCTCGCCGAGAGCGGGGTCCTGGCCAGCCGTGCCTTCCTGCCGCATGAAAAGGAAGGTGAGGAGGCTGATGATGCCGATGGCGATGAATACGGCCTCGACCAGGCGCGCTGCGAAGTAACCCAGAGCGAGGCCTTCGCTGAACCGCCTGTAGACCGCATACGGCACCACGGCGGTGCCGACGTTGGCGATGATGAGAATGAGTTCGAGGACAGCGCCCAAAGCCACGCTCGCGGTGGGGTCAGCGCCGACACCAGTGATGTAATCCGGATTATTCCGGACCGGTGCGTAGAAGATGAAGTACGCGGGGATAGAAGTGACGAAGGTGACCACCATCAACCAGCCGGTAAGGGCGGCGATCTTCCGCGTGTCCATGGTGGGACCGTAGCGCACGCCGACTACGAGCCAAACGGGCGAACACGCAGCGCTTTACGCCCACACGCAGAGCAACAAAGACGCCAACCGACTAGTTGGGATCGACGAACCGGGTGGGGGACGGCGGGACTCCCCCGACGGCTTCCACCACCTCGGCGGCGATGTCCCGCAGCTTGCGGTTCTGCCGCTGGGACGCCGTACGCAGCCAGCCGAACGCCTCCTCGGCGGGCGTCCGGTTACGCGCCATCAGGATCCCGATGGCCTGGTCGATGACACTGCGCGAAGCCAGGGCGTCCCTCAGCTGCTCGGTCAGCTCGGTCTGCTGCGCCTGACGGGTCACCACGGTGAGGGCAGCAGAGGCCTGCCCGGCGAAGGCCAGAGCAAGCTCGCGCTCCGGCACCCCGAAGGCACCCGGCTCCGTCGAGTACAGGTTGAGGGCTCCTCGGTGCTGACCGTTGACCAACAGCGGCAAAGACAAAGAGCTGCGGACCCCGTGCCGAAGCGCCCGTTCGGCGTAGCCCCCCCAGCGGCGTTCACCGTGCATGTCCGGGACGTCGACGATCTCGCCGGTGCTCATGCTCTGCAGGCAGGGGCCTTGACCCTGGCCGTACTGCTCCTCGTCGACCAACGCCGCGAGCAGCGCGCTGGAGGCGACGGTGACGGGTTGCCGGTCCCGTCGAAGGGTAATGCCGCACGCAGCCGGTGGGTGAAGAACGCCGGCTGCCAGCCGCGCCAGGTCGTCGAGCAGTCGGTCCACTGTCGGGGTGGCCAGCATCAGGCTGACCAGCTCCGCGAGCGCGCCGGCCAGGTCGGGGCTCGCGTCGCGCGACGCCGAAGGAGCCCGGTCCATGTCTACCCGTCTCCGAAGCGCCGTCCCGTGCGGGACGCCGCTCGCGCTAGTAGATCGACCGCGAACGACGTCACCTTGGTCGGCAGCGCACGAGAGGTCCTCGGCACTCTCACAGTACGCCCGGCCGGTCCTGGTGGCGTTGCCCCCTTGCCCGACCTATGGTGGTGTTTGGGTTCGGTGAACAGCCCGCGACGACGCCCTCCTGGGCACCAGCGACACTCGCGGAGGTTTCGCCATGTCCATCGACAGCCGTCCCCCGCCCCGCTACGCAGCCGCGCAGCTGACGGGGACCGTCGCGTCGGACCGCAACGTGACGCTCGTCCGGCTCTCCGGGGAGCTGGACCTCGCGACCGAAGGCGCGCTTGCCGCGATCGTGGACGGGCTGCTGACCACCGCGGCCCCGCTCGTCAGGCTGGACCTCACCGGCGTGACCTTCTGCGACGCGCGCGGGCTGTCGGCGATCCTGGCCGCCCGCCGGCGCCTGCTGGCGTCCCATCGAGGGGTCCGGTTCAGTGGGGCTGGGCGCTTCCTGCGACGCCTCCTGCAGCTCACCCACCTCGACGAGCCCCTGAATGCCGACGGCTGGCCGACCCCGCGGTAGGTCCGCCGGCCCCGGGGCAGTAGCGGGTCCGGCGCCCCGCGGACCGGTCAGCCGAGGAGGGCCTGCTGCTCCGCCTCCCGCGGTCGCCGGTCGTCCCGCAGGCTGATCACGTGGGCCGATCCCACCGACCGGTAGCGGTCGGGCGTACAGGTCAGCACGATCACCTGGGCGGATGCCGCCGCGACGGAGAGCACCGCCCCGACTCGGCGCAGTCGCTCCGGGTCGGAGTACCCCAGGGCGTCGTCAACGAGCACCGGCACGCCGTCCCGCTCGTGGACGATCGCCGCGCAGGCCAACCGCGCGATGATGCCGAGCTGCTCCTTCGCGCCACTTGACAGCGCGTCGAACGGCACCGTGGTGCCCGACCGCGTGCGGCTGAGAATCCGCAGCTCGTTGTCGACGTCGACGGCGAAGTCCGAGCCGAACACGATCCGGCCGAGCCGGGTGACCTGCTCGCGGTAGGGCGCGACGTACTGACGCCGGGACTCCTCGCGGTGGCTCAGCAGCGTCTCGCGCAGCAGCCGCGCCGCCTCCGCGCGCGCGGTGAGCGTCGCCGACTGCCGTTCGGCCACCGCCAGCGCGGTGCGTGCGTCATCGAGCTGCTGTTGCCGACCGAGGCTCCCGACGACCTCGAGCCGCGCCGTCACGGACGCGAGCTCCTGCTGACGGGTCGCGAGGTCGTGCTCCAGCCGGGTCACGACGTCGCGCGCGTTCGTCAGGCGGGGCCGAAGGCTGTCCGCGTCCGCCTCGCCGAGCCGGCGCAGCAACAGCGCCTCCTCATCCGCGGCGGCCGCGACCAGCGAGGCGCATCGTTCCACTCGGGAGTCGAGGTCGGCGTCCGCAACCTGCTCCCGAGCCGTCGCCAGCCGGGCGCGGACGTCGCCGAGCTCGGCCTCCGCGGCCTGCACGGCGGACTGACCCCGTGCCAGCTCGACCTGCTGCGCGGTCAGCTGCTCGCGGCAGCCCGCGCGGGCCGCCTCGGCCGCGTCCAGCCCGGACCGTGCGGAGGCGTGGGCCTGCTGGGCGGTGCGGGCCTCCTCGCGGACCTGGGCGCCGTCCGGGGCCGGCGTGGCATCTTCCGGGCCGGCGGCCCCGAGCCGCTCCCGCAGCGCGCGCACCTGCCGCCGCAACAGTTCGGCAGGGTCAGCGTTGTGCTTTCCGGCACTGGCAGCGAGCTCCTCGGCCAGCTGACGGCGTACGAGCGACAGCTCGTTCTCGGCCAGCCGCCGCTGCTCGTGCAGCCGCCGCGCCTCGGGCACGCCGTCGGCGCCGGCGTCCGCGAGCCGACCGGTGAGCACCCGACGTGCCTCGCGGACGCTGTCACCGAGGTCGTCGCCGGCCGACCCGGGCAGCACACCGACCCGGAGCAGGTCGGGCACCAGCACCTCGACCGGCTCGGCGACCGGGACCTCACGGCCCTCGCCGGCCGCCAGCTGGACCTCGGCGCCGTCCAGAGTTACCCGGACCGCGGTCAAGGCCTCGAGCACCAGCCGGGCCGCCGCCCCCGACTGCCGGGCGATGGCCACGTCGACGGCAGCCGCGGCGTCCTCCACGGCCCGCAGGGTGGCGGCGTCGACCGGAGCCGCGGTGACCGCGCGCTCGGCCTCCTCGGCGCGCGCCGCCAGCCGCTCCACCCGGTCCAGCCGCAGCTGCAGGCGGTCCAGCTCGGCCAGGTCCTCCAGCCGGTCGGCCGCGGCCCGAGCCGAGTCCGCCGCTACCCCGGCTGCCGTGACCTCGGCCTGGAGCGCCTCCCGACGGCTGTCGTGGCCCGCCAGCAGCGCCGCGGTGCCCTTCACCGACTCCTGCTGCACCTCGACCGTCGCCGTCAGCATCGAGACGGCCGCCTCGCGCCGGGCCGCGTCGGCCACCAGCTCGGCCCGGACGTCGCGCTGGTGCCGGACCCGCTCGTACTCGCGCCGCGCGTCGACGGCGGCGCGGGCAGCCCCCTCGGCCCGCGCGCGTAGCTCCTCGGCCGCCTCCCAGCGCGCGGACAGGTCCCGGACGTCGTGCGCCGCCGCCGCGCGGGAGCCCTCCAGCTCCACGACCTCGGCGGAGAGCACGGCGTGGCGCTCGACGTCTCGTCCGGCGTCCTCGACCGCCCGCTCCGCCTCTTCGGCCCGCTGCCGTGCCGCGGCCAGCTCCTCCAGCGCCGAACGGAGGGCACCGGTTGGGCGGCCGGTCGCGGTGTGCAGCCGCAGGTACTCCCGCTCCACCGCCTCGACCAGGGAGTCGGAGCGACCACCGTCGTTCACCTCGCCGGCCGCCGCGTCCAGCGCCGCCGTCAGGGCGCCGCTGCCGCTCAGCGGAACCTGGCTCAGTGGCGCTGCCTGCATCATCCGCAGCGCCTTCCACAACCCGTCGTCCAGCGTGTCGGCGAGGATCTGGCGCACTCGCTCGTGCGCGGGCACGCCGGTGAGCTGCTCCGCCCGCGGCTCGTGGACCGTGAGGACCGTCTCGGTGGACCGGTTCCAGCGCTTGCGGTACGTGAACCGGTACGGCCCGGTCGACATCTCGGCCTCGACCTCGCTGCCGACGTCGCGGCCGACCGGTTTCACCGACCGCACGGCGCTCTTGGTCGAGGTGTCCTTCTCGGTCAGCAGGAGGTCGAGGGCCTCCAGCAGGGACGTCTTGCCCACCTCGTTGGCGCCCTCGACGACGACCACACCTTCGGTGGGGAACACGAGCTCGCGCTCGACCGTGCCCCGGAAGTCCTTCAGCCTCAGCCGGTGCAACCTCATGCCCGTCCGCCCGCGAGGCGGTACAGCAGGGCGAGCGCGTCCTGCGCCACGACCGCCTCCTCGCCGCCGCCCTTGGCCAGCGCGGCGAGCTCGTCGACCGCGCCGTCCGCGAAGCCGCCCACTCCGAGGTCAGTCAGCTCGTCCCCGCTGACGTACACCGACAGCTCGGTGCGGCGCTCCCACAGCCGCAGCGACGCGAACAGCTCGCCCTGCCGCTCCAGCAGGTCGTCCAGCCGCGCGCGGTCGGCCAGCGACAGCGTGCCGGTCAGCGCCAGCCGGGCCACGGTGCGGTCCTTGTCCGGCACCAAGCCGAGGCGCTCGTCGAGCTCGGGGAGGTTGTCCGGCCGGTCGAGCCGGTGGTCGAGGTCGAGGAAGGCCCAGGTGCCGACCCGGTGAGTGCTCACCTCAGGCCGGCGCCCCGCGGCGAGGTCGACGACCAGCACCTGCCCGGGGTCGACCTCGTCGTAGTCGGTGACCTCAGGCGTGCCCGAGTACCAGACGGCGCCCGAGCTACCGACCGACGTCCGCGAGTGCCGGTCACCCAACGCCACGTAATGGACCGCACCACGCGCGAGCGCCGCCTCGACCTCCCCCAGCCGGATGAGCGCCGGGTCGCCGGCGTCCGGGCCGAGCGCGTCGACGCAGCCGTGACCGGCAACCACCCGAACGGTGCCGTCGGCCGGCAGCCCGGCGACGGCGTCGGCCACTAGATCGCACAACGGGTGCTTGGACGTCCACGGTGCGGCAACCAGCTCAAAGCCGTCCCCGATGGGGTACGGGCCCGGCTGGTCGAGCACGTGGACATGGTCCGGCTTGGCGGACACGAACGCGCGGGACCGGTAGATGCTGGCCGCGTCGATCGGGTCGTGGTTGCCGGGGAGCAGGTAGACCGGAACCGGCACGGCTCGCAGGGCCTCGAGCGACCGGCTGACGACGCGCGGGCTGACCAGGTTCGACTCGAAGACGTCGCCGCAGACCAGGACCGCGTCGCAGCGCTCGGCCACGGCGAGCTCGCCGACCCGGCGGACGACCTGGATCCGGGCGTCGGTGTATCGGGGCTGGGCGTCGGCGTCCAGGAAGTGCCGAGTCATGCCCAGCTGCCAGTCAGCGGTGTGCAGCAACCGCACGAGACCCCCTCTGCCAGCGTGGGCCGGTGCTCCTCACCGGCCCGGGGGCCACCCTAGGTTCGTCGTCGGACAACGTCGGGTTGCCGCGCGGGGACGCTCCCGATCGGACTACTGGATGCCGACGAAGCCGTAGCGCTGGGCCGTCACCTGGCGCAGCAGGCTGCGCTCGGCCTGGCGGGCGTCGTCCGGGACGGCGGCGCGCAGGGAGCGGTCGCGCAGGAAGGCCAGCTCGGTGGCGGCGTTCTGGAACCCAGCCATCGCCCGCTTCCCGGCGCTGCCACCGACCGAGTGAGCCCAGGCGCGGGCGCGCCGCCGCTCGCCCATCGAGCCCAGCATCGCCACCTCCTCGGGAGTGAACCAGCCACTCGCGGCGTAGACCTGCAGGTGGCGGGTCACCAGGCGCGCCTCCCGACGGCGGGCCCAGAGCGCGAAGCCGACGGCGGCCAGGAAGATCGGCACCTGGACGAGCACGTAGATCCCGAGGAACCCGCGCAGTCCGGCCACCGCGCTGAGGTTCCACAGGCCGTGCAGCCCCACCGCGCACAGCAAGCCCACGAGCGGCGCCATCACCCGGACGCCGCGCCGCCGCGTGGTCACGGCCACGCCCAGCCCGATTCCCGTGCACATGGTGAACAGGGGGTGCGCGAACGGGCTGAACACACCGCGCAGCACGAAGGTGACCGCCAGCCCGGCGGTGCCGCTCTCCTGCAGCGACCGGCCGAAGTACAGAACGTTCTCGGTGAAGGCGAACCCCACGCCGGCAAGTCCGGCGTAGACGATGCCGTCGACCACGCCGTCGAACTCGCGCCGGCGCCACAGCAGGATGAGCAGGACCGCCGCGCCCTTGCAGGTCTCCTCTACCCACGGCGCGATGAGCACCGACGTGACGGTCGGGTCTCCACCGGCCTCCCGCAGCAGCACGATCGAGTAAGAGTTCACCAGCAGCGCCAGGAAGGTGGCCACGACGGCCCCCCAGGCGAACGCGAAGACGAGCGAGGACGTCGGTTCGGCCTCGAAGCGGTCCAACCAGAGGAACGCGGGGACGACGACGCACACCGGGACGAGGGCGAAGACGAAGCCAGCCGTGAGTCCGAAGAAGCCCGTGTTGGACCCGATGGCCAGGACCGTGAGCAGCGCGCAGGCCAGGAACACGAGCACGACGACGAACCCCAGCAGCCAGCGCACCACCCGCGACCGGGCCGTGCGGTGCGGGGTTGTGACCGGTGGCACCGCGGCCGCGGCTCTGGGGACGGTCGACCAGGGGTGTTCGGGCGCGCTCATGGCGGTCAAGGCTAGCCACGGCGCGCGTGAGCCGCCTCGCGTCGCTCCCGCCGCCTCCCTGCCCTCGTGCCGTCCCCCGGTCCGGGTCCCAGGACCCGCCCGGCTCCCGCCGTAGGCTGGCCCCCGTGGACCCCTCAGCTGACCGCATCGTCTGGATCGACTGCGAGATGACCGGCCTCGACCTGCAGCGCGACGCGCTCATCGAGGTCGCGGTGCTGGTCACCGACTCCCAGCTCAACGTGCTGGGGGACGGCGTCGACGTCGTCATCGCGTGCCCGGACGAGGCCCTGGCCACCATGCCGGACGTCGTCCGCGAGATGCACACGGCGAGCGGGCTGCTGGACGAGCTCGCCCACGGGATCTCGATGGACGAGGCGCAGCGGATGGTCGTCGACTACGTCCGCGAGCTGGTGCCGGAGCCGCGCCGGGCACCGCTGGCCGGCAACACCGTGGGCACCGACCGCGGCTTCCTGGCGCGCGACATGCCCGAGCTGGAGCAGTACCTGCACTACCGGATCATCGACGTGTCGTCGGTCAAGGAGCTGTCGCGGCGCTGGTACCCACGGGCCTACTTCAACGCGCCGCGCAAGAACGGCGGACACCGGGCGCTCGCCGACATCCGGGAGAGCATCGACGAGCTTCGGTACTACCGTGCGGCGGTGTTCGTGCCGAGCCCTGGGCCGGACTCGGCCACCGCGAAGAAGCTCGCCCAGCAGGTCCTCGGCGCCACAGAGGCCAGCGCCGAGGCCGGCGCGGCAACTGGGGCTCCAACGGCCGCGGCGGAACGGGCCACCACGGAACCGGCCACCGACCCGTCCGCGCCGGTCTGAACCGAGCACCCGCCGCGAGCCGCTAAGATGGTTCGCGCGCCAGGGCCTTCTCGGGTCGGGCGGTGCATGGTGGGTGTAGCTCAGCTGGTAGAGCACCTGGTTGTGGTCCAGGATGTCGCGGGTTCGAGCCCCGTCACTCACCCCACGCCGTAAGGCCCTGGTCAGGCGACTGACCAGGGCCCTTCGTGTTTCCGGAGCCGTCGACGGCGGCCTGCGGGACCCCGCTTCAGGGTTCCTCGCCGAGGTAGCTCCAAGCGGTCGGGAAGTGTCCGGTGCCGAGGGCGCGGCAGACCTTCTGGGCGGCCATGCTGACGGCTTCGGTGAAGGTCGGGAAGGCGAACTGCATGTCGGCCAGCTGCTCGACGGTCATGCCGGCGGACATCGCGGTGGCGACGACCTGGACGGTCTCGGCCGAGTACTCGCCGAGCACGTGCGCGCCGAGGATGCGGTGGCTGGCGCGGTCGGCGATGAGCTTGCAGAACCCGTCGGCGTGCCCGTCGGCGACCGGTCGCAGCAGATCGTCGTAGCGGGCGATGCCGATGGCGATGTCGTGGTCGCGGGCGGCCTGGGGTTCGGAGAGGCCGACCGCGCCGTACTCGGGGTCGGTGAAGCTGCCGGTCGCCGTCGGCCTCCAGTTCGGTCACCCGGGTTCCGGTACTGATGTGCATACCCTGGGCCTCGAACGCGGCGCGCAGAGCAGCGGAGACGTCGGGGTCGGCGGCGCCCAGCAGGGTGGGGGCGAACTCAAGGATCCGGACGCTGGCGCCGAAGTCCTCGAAGGTTGAGGCGATCTGGCAGCCGGTGTCGGCGCCACCGACGACCATCACCTCGCTGGGCAGCTCTTTCATGCTGCGCAGGTCGTCGTAGCCCAGCGCCAGGTGGCCCCCGGACACGGGCAGTGGCGCCGCGTGGCCACCGACGGCGACGAGAATCCGGTCGGCGCGCCAGCTGCGGCCGTCGCCGGTGCGGAGGGTGTGCGCGTCGGTGAACCGCAGCGGGCCGAGGTGCTCGATCAGGTCGATCCCGAGGCCGCGCAGCAGGCCGGCGAGGTCCTTCTTGTCGTGCGCGTAGTGGGCCACCCGGGTGCTGTTGGCCAGCACGGCGTCGAGGTCGAGCGTCGGGCGGGGGCCGCGCAGGCCGAACTGCTCCCAGGAGGACCAGTCGCGAACCAGCCGAGCGGCGCGGGCCAGCGTGCGCACCGGCGCCGGCCCGCGGTTGAGGCTGGTGCCGCCGACCTGGTCGGCCTCGAGGAGTGTGACTTGGGCGCCGAGCTCGCGCGCCTGCAGCGCGGCGGAAATGCCCGCCGGGCCGCCGCCGATGACCAGCAGCTTCGGGGTGTGCTGCCCCGGACCGGGGTTGGAGGTCATGGCTGGACCATGTCGACGATCACCTTGATGTCCTCGGGCTCCCGCTGCAGCCCAGCCTGCGCGTCCTTCAGGCGGACCCGGCGGGTGATCAGCTGCTCCAGCCAGCCGCGGTCGGCGGCCGCGAGCGCTCGGGCCGCCCGGTAGTAGTGCCGGCGGTTGGCGTTCACCGAGCCGAACACCACCAGGTTGCCCAGCACCGCCTTGGTCGCCAGCGCCGCAACCGGCTCCCCAGCCGCGTCGGGCGGCCCGACCCCGGTCAGGCAGACGATGCCCCCGGGCGACACGCAGGCGACGGCCTGCTGGACCAGGTCGATCACACCGGTGCACTCCAGCACGATGTCCGGCCGAAACCCGAGGTCGCCGATCGCGCCGGTGTGATACGTGGCGCCGAGCTGCTGGACCAGCGCCGGTTTCGGCCCGGACTCGACGCGGTCGAGCACGTGCACGTGCTGGACGCGGTCGAGCACGTGCACGTCGGCCCCGGCCTGCACACCGCCGAGCGCGCCGAGCAGGCCGATCGGCCCGGCCCCGACGACCAGCACGGTCTGCGGGTCCCAGAAGGTGCGCCGTCCGATCGCGGCGATGTGCTCCCAGGCCTTCGCGACCACGGTGGTCGGTTCCAGCAGGACCCCGAGCACGCCTAGCTGGGGATCGACTCGCACCGCGTACTCCGGTTCGATCCGCCACCCCTCGGCCATGAACCCGTCGACGGCCTTGATGCCACGCTCGGTGTAGCCGCCGTTGGAGCACATGTCCCACTCGCCCACCGCGCAGCTCGGGCACGGCGCCGGGTCCGGCCGGCGCACGATCCCGACAACGTGCTCGCCCACCTTGAACCCGCTGGGCCCCGGATCCACCACGCGCCCGAGGGACTCGTGGCCCAAGATCAGCCGATCCCGCCCGGGTGGGGGCCATCCGTACCCGCCGTCGGCGATCTCGGCGTCTGTGCCGCAGATGCCCACCGCCAGCGCCTCGACCAGCACCGACCCAAGCGCCGGGTCGGGCTCGGGCACCTCATCGACCCGCAACGACCCCGAGATCCCGGGGACGACCGTCACCGCCCGCATGCCGCCTCCACAGCGCCGTCCGGCGCCGGTTCGCCGACAGCCCGATCCGAGGCTCCGAGCCGGGCCGGCCGGGCACCTCCCCCCCGCCGGATGATTCCCGCGTGTCCGGTCGCCGGAGGCCTCCCGCAGCGACGCCGCCGTGTGCGACGCCGAACCGTGCACGGCTAGTGCAGCGCCGCCTTGAGCACGATGAAGAAGGCAGCGATCCGGCCTCCCGGACGGATGTTGCGTCTCCTTGTCACCGGAAACAGGTGGAGAGCTACGTGGCGACGACCCGGATCGTGCGGAGCGTGGGGTCGGCGGCGTCCGGGATCAACATCCCGGCCTGAACGCCGGTGACCAGGTAGTCCAGGACGTCGGCGTCCAGCAGCTCGCCGGGGGCGACCACCGGGACGCCAGGCGGGTAGGGGCTCACCATCTCGGCGGCGATGCGGCCTGCGGCGTGCTGGACCGGTACCTGCTCGACCCGGCCGAAGAACGCGTCCCGCGGCAGCATCGCCGTCGAAAGCTCGAACCGCTGAGGCGCGGGCAGGGCCACGGTCAGGGGTGGCTCGATGTCCGCCGCTGCGTCGACGAGGGCGCGCATGGCACTCAGCAGGCGGGCCTGCGTGTCGTCGTCGTCCGCATGGGTCAGGCGCGCGTTGACGCGGAAGGTGTCGCCGGCGCCCAGGTCGACGTGCCGCTCGGCGCGCAGCCACTCCACCGCCTGGTAGCCGCTGATCCCGAGGTCGCGCACGTCGACGGTGATGGCGAGCGGGTCCAGGTCGGCGGCACCGCCCGGGCGGACGACCTCGCGACCCAGCACCGAGAGCCCCTTGCAGCCGGCCAGGTCGGTCCTGACCTGTTCGGCCCGCTCCAGGGCGGCCTGCAGCAGCTCCTCGCCCTGTTCGACCATCTGCCGTCGCCAGCCGTCCAGGGTCGCGTAGACGAGCGAGGACGAGCTGGTGGTGCCGAGCAGGTCCTCTCGCGCCTTCAGCACACTGGGGTCGACCAGGTCACCCTGGAGGTGGAAGCAGGAGCTCTGCTCGATGGCGCTGCCCATCTTGTGCACGCTGGTCACGACGAGGTCGGCGCCGGCGTCCATGCCCCAGGCCGGCAGCTGCGGATGGAACGGCAGGTGCGCCCCCCAGGCCTCGTCGAGGATCAGCGGCACGCCGTACTCATGACACACCTCTGCGACACCGGCGATGTCGGCACAGGTTCCCCAGTCGGTGGGCGAGATGAGCAGCATGCCCTTGGCGTCGGGGTTCGCCTGCAGCGCGCTGCCGACATCCTCGGGCTCCGGCGGATGTGCCAGATGCAGGTCGTCGTCGAAGTGCGGGTGCACCCACACCGGCTCGATGCCGGCGATGATGACGCCGGCGATCACGGACTTGTGCGCATTGCGTGAGACGAGGAGCTTCTCCCCCGGCCCGGCCACGGAGATCATCGCGCTCTTGACTGACAGGGAGCTGCCGCACGTGGAGAAGAAGGCGGTGTCGGCGTGCACGGCATCCGCCATCAGCTGCTGCGCCTCCTCGAGGACCCCTTGCGACTCGCGGCGGTCGTCCAGGCCGTTCAGCGTCAGGATGTCGGAGGCGAACACGCCCTCGCCGACGACGTCGATCACTCGGGGGTCGACGCCGCGGCCCTGCTTGTGACCGGGCGGGCCGTAGACCACGTCCCCTCGACGACGAAACTCCTGGATGGCCTCCAGAACCGGCGTCCGTGAGTGGTCCAAACCGCACCGCCTTCTCGTTGTCCATGCCGACGAGTCCACCGCTGTCGCCGAGGACCGGGCCCCTACTACCCACGGCGGGCCAGCTGGAACATCGACGCCGTTCGAGGAGTAGGGCCGGTTAGCCGTTGTCCGTGCCGAGCGCCGCCAGCCGAGGCCACAGACACGCAAGCGTGGCAGCGCCGGCCTTCAGCATGTCGATCCGGACGCTCTCGTCGCTGTCGTGCCAGTTGTCCTCGGGCAAGCCGGTGCCGAAGAAGAGGATCGGGGCGTCGGTGACGTCGTGCAGGAGGGACGCCGGCGAGCCACCGGCGTTGCGCATGAGGCCGACGTCCCGGCCGAAGCCCTCGGCCATGGCCTCCCGCAGTGCCGCCAACGCCGGCAGGTCGAGCGGCGTGCTGTACGGCTCCTGTCCGCTCTCCTCCGGGATCGTGAGCTCGTAGTCGACTCGGTCGCTGATCCGCTCCTTCACCCAGAGGCGCAGCTGGTCGGCCACTCGGGCGACGCTCTGCCCGGGGACTGTGCGGATGCTGATGTCCGCGCGAGCCAGGGAAGGGATGGCGCCGCGTGCGGGACCGGCCGGGTCGCCGGCGATGATGGTCAGCACCTCGGCCGCGGGCCGCAGCCACAGCCGCTCCAGGACGGTGTAGCCCTCCTCGCCCCCGATGCTGGACGTCTCGGAGCGGGCCAGCCAGTCCTCGTCGCTGTACGGCAGCGCCGCGATCGCCGCGCGCTCCTCCTCCTGTGGTGCCAGCACGTCGTCGTAGAACCCGGGCAGCGTGATCCGGCCGTGCTCGTCGTGCAGCTGACCGATCAGCCGAGCCACCTCGATCACCGGGTTGGGCGCGGGGCCGGACACCGCACCGCTGTGCACGTCCCGCTGCGGCCCGCGCACCTCCAGCTGGGCGCTGACCATGCCGCGTAGGCCGGTGCACACCGCGGGAGCGTCCGCGCGCCAGAGCAGGGTGTCGGACAGCACCACCAGGTCGGCGCCGATCCGGTCGCTGTGCCGCTCGAGCAGGTCGGCCAGGTGGGTCGAGCCCTGCTCCTCCTCCCCCTCGACCAGGAACCGGAGGTTGATCGCAGGGGCGTCGCGGCCGCTCGAGGCCAGGTGCGCACGCAGCCCCCAGACGTGGGCCAGGATCTGTCCCTTCGCGTCGGACGTCCCCCGGCCGTAGATCCGCCCGTCGCGCAGCGCCGGCTCGAACGGCGGAGCGTGGCCCCAGGTCTCGTCCTTCGCGGCCCGCACGTCGTGGTGGCTGTAGACCAGGACCGTCGGCGCGCCCGGCGCCTCGCACCACTCCGCGTACACGGCCGGCGCTCCCTCGGTGTCCCACAGCTCCACGGTGGGAAACCCGGTGTCACGGAGCACCCCGGCCAGCCAGTTCGCCGAGCGTCGCAGGTCCGGGTCGTGCTCGGGCAGGCCGGCGACCGACCGCAGCCGCACCCAGCCGATCAGGTGGTCGACCAGCTCGTCGATGTGGTCTGCGACGTAACGGTGCACGTCCGACGCGGTGTCTGTTCCGGTCATCTAGTCCTCGGTCCTGGGTTGGGTTGTTCTGCCGACGTCCGTTCCACCGCATCGGCCACGACGTCGGACAGCCGACCGGTTGCCGCGGCCACCTGCCGCTGTCTTCGGGCGCCACTGCCGCGGACCAGCACCCGGCCCAGCTGCGCCTCGACCGCGCAGAGGTCACCGCTGGACGACAGGGCCGGCCGGACGTGGTCCAGGAGCGACTCCACCACCTCCGCGGCCGGACGCAGCCGCTGCTCGGTGGGGTGGACGAGGCCGTCGTCCAACCCCGAGCGGCTGGCCCGCCAGGACATGAGTCGCAGCGCGGCCGCGCTCACCGGGGCCGGGGACACTGCGGCCCGCCACTGCGCCGCCGCCGTGTCAACGAGGGCGCGCGACAACGCGGCCACCAGGACGGCATCGTCGACGTCCAGGCAGACGTCGGCGACCCGGATCTCCACGGTGGGGTATCGCCGTGACAGCCGGGCGTCGAAGTAGACCATCGCCTCGTCCAGCAACGAGCCGGTGGCCACCAGCTGCGCCACCGTGGCGTGGTAGCCGGCCGCGGACCCGAAGAGCTCGGTCGGCCCGCTGCTGGGCCAGCGGCTCCAGGCCTGGGTGCGAAATCCCGCGTACCCGGTGTCGACGCCGTTCCAGAACGGCGAGTTGGTCGCTATCGCGGTGAGCACGGCAAGCCACGGCCGGATCCGGTCCAGGACGGCCACGCCCTCCTCGTCGGAGGCCACCGCCACATGGACGTGACACCCACAGGTCAGCTGCTCGGCGCAGGTCAGCCCGAACTCACGGCTGATGGCCCGGTATCGCGGCGTGGGGGTCAGCCGTGGCTCGACAGGGAGTGGTGACGTGGCCAGGGCCGCCGCCCGTGCCCCCACGGACCGGGCCAGCCGGTCGGCCAGCGCCCGCCGGCGGCGCAGGTCCGCAGCCAGGACCTGAAGGTCCGCGCGAGGCGGAGTCGCCGTCTCAACCTGTTCCAGCTTCAGCTCGAGCTCCAGCGCTTCGAATGCCCCCGAGCGGAAAGCGCCGGCTGCCGACACGGCGCCGGGGCCAACGCGGTGGCGGCCCAGGACCTCCATACCCAGCGGCACAGCACGTCCGTCGTACTCGTCCACGAGGAGCAACTCTTCTTCAACGCCAATGGTTCGAACCGGATGCCGCATTCCGCGGTCAAAGCCGCGCTCGGTGCGATGGGCCAGGTCAGTCACAACACCCGCCGAGGGTCGACCGACCTCAACGTTCCCCGGGCCGGTATCCAGAGTCGGCCGCCGGGTTTGAGCCTAGCTGTGAGGCTCGCACGCGGCCATCGGCCGCGCAACCGGAGTGAGCCCCCGCGGGGACGCCGGCTACGGCTCGACGTGAGCCCGGAGCGCAAGCCTTGGAGTGGTCGAGAGTGCGCCGGACGAGTCACCCTCCACGACGCCGAGCGAGCCCTGTCCGACCGTGTGGACCGTCGCCGGCAGGACGACGTGCCGGGAGGGCTCGGTGGAGCCCTCGATCCGCTCATGGAGCATCCGGATGGCCGTCCGGCCCATCTCGCGGGCGGGCAGGCCGGCGGACGCCGCCGCCAGCGGCAGGATTCCGTAGGGTCCCGCCTCGTCCATGCTCGCCAGCTCGACGGAGCCGGGGAAGCGTCGCTCGAGAGCCAGCAGGTCCGAGACGACCACCGCCAGGGTGATCGCATTGCCGCAGATGACCCCGGTCAGACCGGCGTCCGAGTCCAGCCAGCCCCGCAGGCGCAGCCGTCGCTCGGCGGGAGGAAGGCTGGCGTAGACACGCAGCGCCGAGCGTTCCGGGAGCTCTGGCAAACCTCGATCACGCATCGCGCGGCGGTGCCCGGCCAGCCGATCCCGCACGCTCGTCACGTCGGCCTCGCTCCACAGCACGGAAATGCCGCTGTGGCCGCGGTCGAGCATGGCCGCCGTCACGTCGTAGCCGATCGCGAAGTCGTCGAAGACCACTGCGTCGGTGGGGACTCCCGGGAAGTAGCGGTCCACCAGCACGACCGCGGTACCTGATCGCCGGACCTCGTCCACGACCTTCGCGGCCGTGGATCGGTCGCGAGGGAAGAGCACCAGGCCGTGCACTCCGCTGGCGGCAACCCGCCGGACGACCTCCTCCTCGTCCTGGTCACCCCCGCTGTGCGCGACGACCAAGCGGTACCCGAGCGCGGCGCCCTCGGCCGTGAGTCCAGCCATCAGCTGCACCATGTGTGGCTGATGGTTGTCGTCGCACACCAGGGCAACCGTGCGCTCGCCTGCCGAGGTGACCGACTGCGTTCGGGGGCGGTCAGCGACGAAGGTGCCCCGTCCCCGGCGCCGGACGACGAGACCGTCAGCGACGAGGTCGTTCAGCGCCCGTACAGCCGTTGTCGTGGAGACGCCGAAGCGCTCCACGATCTCGCGCTGGGTGATGAAGGGCTCGTCCGGGCGGAACTGGCCCTGCGCTATCGCCTCGCGCAGCTCCTGCTTCACCCACGCGAACAGGGTCGTGCCGGGGGTCGGTCCCCCTTTAGCCCTTCGGTGGTGGTCACTCATGGTCGCCATCGTGCCTTGCTCCGCGGTCGTCACGCCTGGCGTTGGGGGCGTAATCGGGTATTGACACATTAACGTGTGAAATCTACGGTCGTGCCAGCCTTGAGCAGGCACCAGGCAGGGCCTACGCCTCGCAGGGCCGGTTCCGACACCTTCGGCCTCAATGAGGAGACCGCATGCACGACGACCGTGTTGTGGTGGAGCGGCGGATCGAGCGAGTCCTGCGCGAGCGGCTGCGACCGGCCGTGTACGCGGACGAGGTACCACTGACCGTGGAGGTGTGGCATGCCCCCGGTGAGCCCGTGCCGGTCAGCGAGGGACTGAACGCCGGCTACGCGCCGACCCGTCCGGGCGACGCCTGGGGCCCGGCCTGGGGCACCAGTTGGTTCCACGTCACGGGTTCCGTCCCCGAGGAGTGGGCCGGACGCACCGTCGAGGCCGTGCTGGACCTCGGCTTCGCCGTCGACCGTCCGGGCTTCTCCGCCGAGGGACTTGTGTACCGACCGGACGGCTCGGTGATCAAGGGTCTGAACCCGACGAACATCTGGGTGCGCATCGGTGAGCCGGCGCGCGGCGGCGACCAGGTGGACCTCTTCGTGGAAGCCGCCTCCAACCCGCTCATCGAAGGTCCGGGAACGCCGATGGGCGACGTGCAGACTGCCGGAGAGGAACCGTTGTACCGGTTGGGTCGCGTCGTCGTCGCGTTGTTCGCCCAGGAGGTGTGGGAGCTGGTCCAGGACGTCGAAGTCCTGACCCAGCTGATGCACGAGCTCAGCACCGACGACCCGCGACGCTGGAACATCCTGCGCACACTGGAACGCGCTTTGGATGCCCTCGACCTACAGGACGTCCCCGCCACGGCGGCCGCCGCTCGCGCCGTTCTGGCGCCGGCACTGGCGGCGCCTGCCGCTGCCAGCGCTCACCGGGTTAGCGCCGTCGGCCACGCGCACATCGACTCCGCCTGGCTGTGGCCGTTGCGGGAGACGGTCCGCAAGGTCGCCCGGACGGCGTCCAACGTGACCGCGCTGATGGACGAGGATCCGGGCTTCATCTTCGCGATGTCCTCGGCGCAGCAGTGGGCCTGGATGAAGGAGCACCGCCCCGAGGTCTACGCGCGGATGCGGGAGAAGGTGCTCACCGGTCAGTACGTGCCGGTGGGCGGCATGTGGGTCGAGTCGGATACCAACATGCCCGGCGGCGAGGCGCTGGCGCGGCAGTTCGTGCATGGCAAGCGGTTCTTCCTCGACGAGCTCGGTATCGAGACCCAGGAGGTGTGGCTGCCGGACTCCTTCGGCTACAGCGCCGGGCTGCCGCAGCTCGTCCGCCTGTCCGGCTCGAGGTGGTTCCTCACTCAGAAGATCTCGTGGAGCCAGTTCAACAAGTTCCCGCACCACACCTTCTGGTGGGAGGGCCTCGACGGGACGCGGGTCTTCACGCACTTCCCTCCCGTCGACACCTACAACTCTCAGCTCTCCGGCGCCGAGATGGCGCACCTGGTGCGCAACTTCGCTGACAAGGGTGTGGCCGGCCGCTCGATGGTGCCGTTCGGACACGGGGACGGTGGCGGTGGGCCGACCCGCGAGATGCTCGCGCGCGCCTCCCGGTTGCGCGACCTCGAAGGGTCGCCTCGAGTCGAGATCGAGGCGCCGGCGGCCTTCTTCGCCAAGGCGGAGGAGGACTACGCCGAGGCGCCGGTGTGGGCCGGCGAGCTGTATCTCGAGCTGCACCGAGGGACCTACACCAGCCAGGCTGCGACGAAGCAAGGTAACCGTCGCAGCGAACACCTGCTGCGCGAGGCGGAGCTGTGGTCCACGACGGCAGCGGTGCGCGCCGGTCTGGACTACCCCTACGAGGCCCTGGACCGGCTCTGGAAGACGGTTCTCCTGCACCAGTTCCACGACATCCTCCCCGGCTCCTCGATCGCGTGGGTCCACCGGGAGGCGAGAGACACCTACGAGCGGGTCGGCCAGGAGCTCGAGGAGATCATCGCCAAGGCTCAACGCACCCTGGCCGGGGACCCCTCCTCCGCCGGCCAGGTCGTCTTCAACGCCGCCCCGCATGCACGCTCCGGGATCGGGGCTGGGGCTGCGGCGCCGGCCGCAGAGGCGGAGGAGGCCACCACCTGCACCGAGGTCAGCGACGGCTACGTCCTCGACAACGGTCTGATACGCGTGGCGATCGACTCGCGCGGTCTGCTCACCTCAGTGGTGGAGCTCCGTACCGGCCGCGAAAGCATTGCGCCAGGCCAAGCGGCCAACCTGTTGCAGATCCACCCCGACCTGCCGGCGGAGTGGGACGCCTGGGACGTGGACCACTACTACCGCCGCACGGTCATCGACCTCACGGCCGTCGACAGCCTCGCCGTCGTCGACGACACGGCGCCGGGTACCGCAGCCGTACGAGTCGCTCGGAGGTTCGGCAAGTCGTCGGTGACTCAGGTCATCAGCCTCTCCCCCGGCGCCACGCGGGTCGACATCGACACGGAGGTGGACTGGCACGAGACCGAGACGTTCCTCAAGGCCGCCTTCCCCTTGGACGTCCGGGCTGACCGCTCGGCAGCGGAGACGCAGTTCGGCTATGTCGATCGCGCCACCCACACCAACACCAGCTGGGAGGCCGCCAAGTTCGAGCTCTGCGCCCATCGCTTCCTGCACGTGGCGGAGCCCGGCTTCGGCGTCGCCCTCGTCAACGACTCGACGTACGGCCACGACGTCACCCGCGACGTCCGTCCCGACGGTGGAACCACCACCACGGTTCGGCTGTCCCTGCTGCGGGCCCCCCGCTTCCCCGACCCGCAGACGGATCAGGGACTGCACCGACTGCGGTTTGCCCTCGTACCCGGCGCCGACCTGTTGGACGCCACCCGTGAGGGCTTCTGGATCAACCTGCCCGAGCGCCGCGTGCCGGGCGACGCGCGCGTCGACCCGCTCGTCATGGTCGACGAGAAGGGTGTCGTCGTATCCGCGGTGAAGCTGGCCGACGACGGCACCGGTGACGTGGTCGTGCGCGTCTACGAGGCACTCGGATCCCGCGCCGAGGCCCGGCTCGAGCTGGGGTTCGCCGCCGGCTCGGTCACCGTCACGGACCTGCTCGAGCGACCGATCGAGGACGCCGGGCACGCGCCCGTCGCGGTCGAGGACGGCGGCGTGCAGCTGCGGCTGAGGCCGTTCCAGATCCTCACCCTGCGCTTCGCCGCCGCCAGTCAGCCCTAGTCCGCAGCCCGTCGCGGCCGCCTCCGGCGTCGGGTCGGCCGCGACCACCGTCACGCGACGCTGCGTACTGACCAAGACCGACAACGTCGTCAGATTGGATCAACGCACATGCACTCCAAGAGGATCACCTACGCCGCCTTGGCAGCCATGGTCGCCGCGACCGCGGCGGCCTGTGGTGGCGGCTCCGGCAACGGTTCCGCTTCGGGCTCCGGTGACTCGAAGGTCACCGTGACCTACCAGCAGTTCGGCGCGTCCCACGTCCAGCAGAACTTCCTCACGGGCGTCAAGGCCGAGTTCGAGAAGGCGCACCCGGGAACGACCATCGACCTGCAGCCGATCGTGGCGTCCGAGGACGACTACTACACCAAGCTGCAGCTGCAGATGCGGTCTCCGCGCACGTCGCCCGACGTCGTCTACGAGGACACGTTCCTCATCAACTCCGACATCGAGGCCGGGTACCTGCTCCCGCTCGACGACAAGATGAAGGGCTGGTCGGACTGGGACCAGTTCATCGACACGGCCAAGGGCGCGGCCAGGGCGCTCGATGGAAAGACGTACGGGATTCCTGACGGCACTGACACGCGGGGGGTCTGGTTCAACAAGGACCTCTTGCGCAAGGCAGGGCTGCCGGCCAACTGGCAGCCGCGCACGTGGGACGACCTGCTGTCCGCGGCCCGCGCCGTCAAGGCCGCCGCGCCCGGCGTCATCCCCCTCAACGTGTACGCCGGCAAGGGCGTCGGCGAGGCGGCCTCCATGCAGGGGTTCGAGATGCTCCTCTACGGCACTGGCGACACCCTCTACGACCACGAAAGCTCCAAGTGGGTCGTCGGCAGCAAGGGCTTCAAGGACGGGTTGCAGTTCCTCAAGACCGTCTACAGCGAGGGCCTAGGGCCCACCGCGCAACAGGCGCTGGACCCCAACTGGGCCAACACCGTCAGCCAGGAGCTGCTCCCAAAGGGGAAGGTTGCCATCAGCATCGACGGTTCGTGGGTCTCACAGAACTGGCAGAAGACCGGGTCGAACCCCTGGCCGCAGTGGCAGAAGACGATGGGCACCGCGGCCATGCCCACCCAGAACGGGCAGGCGCCGGGTAAGGTCAGCCTCTCCGGGGGATGGACGTACGCGATCCCCAAGAACTCCGACAACCCCGACGCGGCGTGGCAGTTCATCCAGCTGGTGACGAACAAGGCCAACAACCTCACCTGGTGCGTAAACAACGTACAGATCCCCGTTCGGAAGGACGTCGCGAAGGACCCGAAGTACACCAACGCCAACCCGACGAACGCCTTCTTCTCCGGCCTGGTGCCGATCACGACCTACCGGCCTGCCTACGCGGTGTACCCCCGTGTCTCCAACGAGATCCAGGTGGCCAGCGAGGCCGTCGTCACCGGACAGGCCGGCGTCGACGCGGCGGCCGCCCAGTACGACGAGCAGGTGAAGTCCATCGCCGGCGACGCAGTGACGAACGGGTCCGTCTCGTGAGCGTTGCCACGGTCGGCGCCGGGACCGCCGTCGGCCGCTACCAGCGGAGCCGCCGCGCGCTGCTGCGCGGCATGCCGGTGGCGCCGGCGGTGGTCCTGCTCGTGGTGTTCCTGGCCGGCCCCATCCTGTACTGCGTCTACTCCGCCTTCACCAACATGGCCCTGACCGGATCGAGCGGCGCGGACTTCGTCGGGCTCGCGAACTTCCAGAAGGCGTTCACCAGCGCCGAGTTCGGCCGCTCGGTGCTGTACACGCTCTTCTTCACCCTCGTCTCCGCGGTGATCGGTCAGAACGTCCTCGGGATGGCGCTGGCGCTGCTGATGCGGTCCGGCTCCCAAGTGGTGCGGGCCGTCGTCAGCGCCATCGTGATCGGTGCCTGGGTCCTTCCCGAGGTCGTCGCCGGCTACCTGTGGGCGGTCTTCCTGGGCAAGGGCGGCTCACTCAACGGGATCCTGCACTTCCTGCACCTGCCGACGCAGAACTGGCTGTTCACCACCCCGATCCTCGCGGTCTCGATCGCGAACATCTGGCGCGGAACGGCGTTCTCGATGCTGGTGTACTCCGCGGCGCTCTCGGAGGTGCCCAAGGAGATCGAGGAGGCCGCGACCGTGGACGGTGCCAGCGGGTTCCGGCGGCTCACCTCGATCACGGTCCCGATGGTCAAGAGGTCCATCGCGACCAACCTGATGCTCATCACGCTGCAGACCCTGTCGGTGTTCGGGCTGATCTACACCATGACCGGTGGTGGCCCCAGCGGCAAGAGCCAGACGCTCCCGCTGTACGCCTACGAGCAGGCCTTCCAGTTCTCCCAGCTCGGCTACGGCACCGCGCTGGCCCTGGTGCTCCTGTTCATCGGTGGCGTCTTCTCGATCATCTACCTGCGTGCCTTGCGACTGGAGGACAGCACCTCATGAGCGACGTCACGGCACCCGCGACACCGAGGCCCGTTGGGGGCGCTACGACGGGCCGCACCGACGTCCGCACGCGCCGGCGCCCGAGGAGGCACCGCGTCGGGAAGGGCGTCGTCAACCTGGTACTGGTGCTCATCGCGGCCAGCTTCGTCATCCCGCTCCTGTGGCTCTTCCTGGCGGCGTTCGACGCCAGCGCGGGCCTGTCGGTCTCGCTGCCGTCCCCGTGGACCCTGGCCAACTTCGACGCGATCCTGACCCCGGAGATCACGTACCGGCCCATGGTGAACGGTGTCATCCTCTGCGGCGGCGGCACCATCCTCACAGTGGTCGCGTCGGTGCTGGCTGCCTATCCCTTGTCGCGCTACAAGTCGAGGCTCAAGCGACCGTTCCTGCTGACGATCCTGTTCGCCACCGGCCTGCCCATCACCGCCATCATGGTGCCGGTGTACGGCCTGTTCGTGCAGGTCAACCTGATCGACACCTATAGCGGCACGATCCTGTTCATGGCCACGACGGCCCTGCCGATCTCGATCTGGCTGATGAAGAACTTCATGGACGGCGTGCCCATCGAGCTCGAGGAGGCCGCCTGGACCGACGGTGCCTCGCCGATGCAGGGACTGCGGCACGTCATCCTGCCGTTGATGTGGCCGGGCGTCTCCGTGGTGGCGATCTACACCTTCATCGGCCTGTGGGGAAACTTCTTCGTGCCGTTCGTACTCCTGCTGTCCAACGACCGGCTTCCGGCGTCGGTCAGCATCTTCACCTTCTTCAGCCAGTACGGACAGGTCGTCTACGGCCAGCTCGCCGCCTACGCGATGTTGTACTCGCTCCCGGCCATCTTCCTCTACCTCCTGCTGTCGCGGCGTCTTGGCGGCGCGTTCGCGTTCGGTGGTGCCGTCAAGGGTTGACGTCGGCGGACTCGCCCTCCGTACGGTCGGGGTCGGGCTCGTCCTGCCGCGGGGAGCCCCAACGTGTCAGCGGGTCGAGCGATTGGCCCCGACCCCAGCCGACGGACTCCCGGGTCAGCGCCGTCCTCAGCTCGGTGCACAGCTCGGCAAGCGCCTGCGGCGCGCTCCGGCACACGTGCGGGAAGCTCAGGTAGCCGTGCGGCATCCCCACGTACTCGGTGAGCCGCACGGGGACGCCTGCTGCTCGCAGCGCCGCGGCGTAACGCAGGCCGTCGTCCCGGATCGGTCGTGCTCGGCGACCTGCACGAGCGCGCGGGGCAGCCCGGAGTGGTCGGTCGCGTGCAGCGGCGAGGCGTAGGGGTGCCGCGGGTCCTGGCCGGCCAGGTAGTGGTCGCGGAAGGCGACGACGTCCGCTCGGGTGAGGATCGGGGCGTCCGCGTTCTCCTCGATGGACGGGCTGGACAGCGTGAGATCGGTCGCCGGGTAGAGCAGCGCCTGCAGAGCGATCCGCGGTCCCCCGCGGTCTCGCGCCATCAGGCTGACCACGGCCGACAGGTTGCCGCCCGCGCTGTCGCCCATCACGGCCACCCGGTCTGGGTCGGCGCCGAGCTCGGGGGCCCTGGCGACGAGGTCGACCAGCGCCGCATAGCAGTCCTCGGCCGCCGCGGGCCAACGGTCCGCGGGCGCCAGCCGGTAGTCGACCGAGACGACGACAACGCCCGCCTGTGCCGCGA
>DATFPQ010000228.1:0-4514 GCA_035264765.1 Actinomycetales bacterium
CGCGATCCGCTGGCGCTGGCCGCCCGAGAGCGTGGTGCCGCGCTCCCCCACCTGGGTGTCGAGACCGTGCGGCAGAGCGGCGACGAAGCCGTCGGCCTGCGCGAGCCGCAGCGCCGCCCACACCCGCCGGTCGTCAGGGTCCTCCAGTTCGGGGTCCCCGAGAGTGATGTTGCCGCGGACGGTGTCGTCGAACAGGAAGGTCTGTTGCGGAACCAGGGCCGCGGCCCGCGCGACCGCCCCCTCCTGGACGTCGCGGAGGTCGACGCCGTCGATGCATACCACGCCCGCGTCCGGGTCGGAGAGGCGCACGAGGAGCGAGGCGAGCGTCGACTTGCCGGAGCCGGTCGGGCCGACGACGGCGAGCGTGGTGCCCGGCTCAACGTCAAGCGTGACGTCGTGCAGCACCGGGACAGGGTCGGCGGCGGTGTCGGCGTACGCGAGCTGCACGCCGTCCAGGCGCACCCCGGCCGGCCCCCCGACGTCCAGCCTGCGACTGCCGTAGGTAAGCCCACCACGCGCGTCGAGGACCGCCTGCACCCGGTCCCAGCCGACGACGCTGCGCGGCAGCTCGCCCAGCACCCAGCCGAGCGCGCGCACCGGGAACCCGAGCAGGGTGAACAGGTACGCGACCTCGACGACCGTGGCAGCGGACGTCGCGCCGGACGCGGCACGCGCAGTGCCGACCGCGAGCACGACGAGCGTGCCGAGGTTGGGGATCGCCTCGATCACGGGGTCGAAGGTGCCGCGGGTGCGTCCAACCGCGACGTTGGCGTCCCGCAGCCGGCCGGACACGTCGGCGAAGCGCTGGGTCTCCGCCGCCTCCCGGCCCATGGCCTTGACCACGAGGGCGCCGTCGAAGCTCTCGTGCGCGACGTCAGAGACGTCGGCCCGCAGCTGCTGGGCCCGGGTCACGCGCGGCGACATGACGCGCTGGAACAGCACGTTGACGAGGAACACGCACGGGAAGACGCAGAACCCGATCAGGGCGAGCAGCGGGTCGGCCAGGACCATCGACACCGCCGCCACGGCAAGCATTACCACCACACCGATGGCCATGGGCAGCGGCGCGAAGACCTGCCAGGTCGCCTCGACGTCGGCGTTGGCGTTGGACAGCAGCTGACCGGTCGGGTGCTGGCCGTGCCACGACAGCGGCAGCCGCAGGTACTGCGCGGTCACCCGGCGCCGGTACTTCGCCCCCAGGTCGTACACCACGTAGCCCGCGGCGACCCGCCGGATGATCACGCCGAGGGTCAGCAGCAGCGCCACGGCCGCCATCAGACCGGCGCCGCGCAGCAGGTCGCCGGCGGTGATCGTTCCGCTCCGGAACGCCGGCTCGATGACCTGCGCGGTGACCCGGCCGACCGCCCAGGCGGTGGCCGTGGTCATCACGCCGTACAGGGCGCTGCCGAAGACGGCGAGCGCGAACACCAGCGGGGACTGCCGGATACCTTGGCCGAGCACGTAGAGCCCACGGCGCAGGGTGTAGGGACGGGTCTGCATGAGGTCCTTCGCGGAGGGGTGGTCCGGGGCGTCGGCGGCGTCCAGCCTCTCACGCGCCGCCGACGGACCCGGCAGGATGGCGGCCATGACGACGTTTGCCGAGGACGAGCGCCAGGCGCTGTGCGACACGCTGCTACGCACCGGTCCGGACGCACCGACCCTGTGCGAGGGGTGGACCACCCGGGACCTTGCCGCGCACCTGGTGCTGCGCGAGCGGCGTCCCGACGCCCAGCTCGCCGCCCATGTCCCCTTCCTGACCCGGCACGCCGTGGCCGTCGGCGGTCAGGTGCGCGACGCGGACTGGGCCACCCTGGTGGCGTCGGTGCGGTCCGGTCCCCCCGTCTGGAGCCCCGCCCGGCTCCGACGTGTCGACGAGGCCCTGAACACCGCGGAGCTGTTCGTCCATCACGAGGACGTGATCCGCGCGCAGCCGGACTGGACCCCGCGTCCCCTCCCGGACGGGCTGCAGGCGGCGTTGTGGGGCAACCTGCGGCTCGGCGCGCGGCTGGTGCTGCGCCGCGCCCCGGTGGGCGTGGAGCTGGTCGCGCCGGACCATGGCCGGGTGGTAGCGCACTCCGGGTCCCCGACCGTCCGGGTGGAGGGGCCGCCGTCCGAGGTGATGCTGTTCGCGTTCGGGCGGCGCGACCACGCTCAGGTGCGGCTCGACGGACCGGACGACGCGATCGCCCGGCTCCAGGAAAGCCGCCTCGGCCCCTGATCGCCGGCCGGGCCGCTGCGCCTCTCCAAGCGACCGCGTACGCCGCTGCTCGTGCCGAGGTCTCAGGAGGATTTGGCCAGCCGGCCGACGTGCCGAACCGGGTGGCCGGCCGCCGCCATCGCACACTTCACGTCCGCGATCGCCAGCTCGCCGAAGTGGAAGACGCTGGCGGCCAGCACGGCGTCCGCGCCGACGTCGGCCGCCTGAGCGAAGTGCTCGGGTCGGCCGGCGCCGCCGCTCGCGACAAGCGGCACGCTGACGGCGGCCCGGACCAGGCGCAGCAGCTCGAGGTCGAAGCCGTCCTTGGTGCCGTCGGCGTCCATCGAGTTGAGCAGGATCTCGCCCGCGCCCAGCTCGGCGGCCCGAGCCGCCCACTCGACGGCGTCGATGCCGGTGCCCTGGCGGCCGCCGTGCGTCGTGACCTCGAACCCGGAGTCCGTCGTCGTGCCCGGACGGCAGCGCCGGGTGTCGACGCTCAGCACCAGCACCTGCGCACCGAACCGGTCCGCGACCTCGGCCACAAGCTCGGGACGTGCGACGGCGGCGGTGTTGACACCGACCTTGTCGGCCCCGGCGCGCAGCAGGCGGTCCACGTCCTCGACCGTTCGGACGCCTCCGCCCACGGTGAGCGGGATGAAGACCTGCTCGGCGGTGCGGGACACGACCTCGTACGTCGTCTCCCGGCTGTCGCTGGAGGCCGTCACGTCCAGGAAGGTCAGCTCGTCGGCGCCCTCGGCGTCGTACCGGCGGGCCAGCTCGACCGGGTCGCCGGCGTCCCGAAGCTCGGTGAAGTTGACGCCCTTGACCACACGGCCGGCGTCGACGTCGAGGCAGGGGATCACACGGACGGCGAGGCTCACGCAGACGAGCCTAATGCGACGAGGGCCGGCCCAGGTTCGAGGTTGGCAGCCACCGTAAGCGCCCAGGTCGACGTGCGAGGGGGCCGGTAGGCACAGCAGCGCCCCCGGGTCGAGGACCCGGGGGCGCTGCTGTGCGGTGCTCGGCTGCGGTTACCCGCCGACCGTGCGGCTCGTCACGGCGTCCTGATGGTGACGGTGAGCTGCGGGCGGTTGGTGGCGGTGGTGTTCTCCCTGGAGGCGAAGTCCAGCCCGTCGATGGCTTCGGCGTACAGCTGGAAGGAGACGTCGCCCGCGGCGGTGATGCCGGAGACCGGCGTGCCGATCCGGCCGGCGGCCATGGCGCCGAAGTTGCCGACCGCCGCGGTACCGCTGCGAGCGGGCTGACCGGTGTTCCAGGTCATCGTCGCCTCGTTCCAGGTGGTCGCCGTCCGCCAGATCGCCGGACCGTTCGTCGTGGCGTTGGTGACCTGAAGGCTCAGGTTCGCCGCGCTGATCGACTCCCCGGCCGCCAGGGCCGGGACGGTGAACCGCAGGTACGAGGTGGCCCGGGTGGCGGCGTTGCCGTCCGTGGCCTCCTGGTCGACCTTCAGGCTGGCGGCCGATCCGGCGACGGTCGTCGGCGTCAGCTGGCTGGCCGTCACGTCAGCAACCGGGTTCAAGACGACGGTGCGCGTCCCCCCGGTCGGGGCGGTGCTGATCGTGTAGTTGCGCTGGGTGATCGCGCTGCGGTTGCCCGCCGCGTCGAACGCCGCCGCCTTGATCACCTGCGAGGAGCCCACGTTCACCGCCGCCGTGTACTGCGGCGACGCCGCAGTCGGGTCGGCCGGAACGGTCGTGCCCGTGCCAACGGTGTAGCGGATCACCGCACCGGCCTCGGCGTCGGCCATGGTCACCGACTGCGCCGTCGTGTAGGTGCCGGTGGCCGGGTTCACCGTCGGCGCCGGCGGCGCCGTCGTGTCCGGGGTGGTCGTGCCACCGGTCCGGATGGTGAGGTTGAGCTGCGGGCGGTTGCCGGCGGTGGTGTTCTCCCGGGAGGCGAAGTCCAGCCCGTCGATGGCGTCGGCGTAGAGCTGGAAGGACACGGCGCCCGCGGCGGTGATGCCGGAGACCGGCGTGCTGACCCGGCCGACCGCCATGCTGCCGAAGTTGCCGACAGCAGCGGTGCCGCTGCGAGCGGGCTGACCGGTGTTCCAGGTCATCGTCCCCTCGGTCCAGGTGGTGGCCGTCCGCCAGATGGCCGGGCCGTTCGTCGTGGCGTTGGTGACCTGGAGGCTCAGGTTGGCCGCGCTGATCGACTCCCCGGCCGCCAGGGCGGGGACGGTGAACCGCAGGTACGGCGTGGCGCGGGTGGCGGCGTTGCCGTCCGTCACCTGTGCATCGGACTTCAGGCTGACGGCCGATCCGGCGGTGGTCGTCGGCGTGGACTGGCTGGCCGT
>DATFPQ010000229.1:0-8973 GCA_035264765.1 Actinomycetales bacterium
GGACCCGGTCCGCCCGCCAACTGCTGGCTCCGGTGCTGGCCGGGACCACCCGATCGGCGTCGGTGCTGACCGACATCGAGGCCTGGCTGTGGGAGGCCCGGCTGGCCCACCGGGCCGGCGAGCGACAGCGCGCGGACGCCGCGTTCGCCGAGGCGGTCGCGCTGGCCGCGCCCCGCGCGGTCCTGCGCCCGCTGCTGGCCGGTGGACGCGAGGTCGCCGAGCTGCTGTCGCGGTCCACCGGCCGGTTCGGCCACCACGAACCGTTCGCCACCCGCGCCCGCGCCGCCCTGCAGGTGGACGGCGCCTCCGGCAGCGCGCTGCTGACCACCCGCGAGCTCGAGCTGCTCACCGAGCTGCCCTCGATGCGGACCGCGGAGGAGATCGCCACCTCGCTGTACGTGTCCGTCAACACGGTCAAGACCCACATGCGCGGCATCTACCGCAAGCTCGGCGTCAGCAACCGCCGCCAAGCGGTCGTCCTGGCCCGACGACGCGGCCTGCTCTGACTCTCCCGGACCGGGCGTGTTCCCGGACCGGGCGTGCTCATCAGGCCTGGATGCGCCGGCTCGCCCGGCTCATCCTGCGGCTCCCCGGGACGTCCCCTCGCCCGCGTCGACCGCGGCCACTGCAGCCGCAGGTCGCACGGGCGCAGGCGCAGGCGCCGGTGGGAGAAGCGACCGGCGCTGGCCGAGTCGCTCCAGCCAGCGCACGAGCTGGTGGTGGACGGCGTCCGCTCCCACGAGCGGGGGCTCGTCCACCAGCCACTCGGAGGGGTGTACGAGCACTGCCTCGGTCTGCCAGCCGCCCAGCCCGCCGTGGCAGCCGACGAGCTCCTCGTACGCGGCCACCTCGTCCGTGCCCTCTTCCAGGGGGCTGTTGATCACGAGGTCACCGACGTGCGCCAGCGTGTCGTGCCGCAGTACGTCGGCCCTCGCGTTCGGCCCGAAGGCGGCGAGCGGGTCGATTCCCTCCACCCGGTCCTCGTGCAGGTACCGGATGCCGTTCTTGCCGAGCACCACGGTGCCGCGGCCGCCCCCGGCACGCGCCACGACGAACCCGACTCCCGGGTGCCTCACCAGGGCGGCCACCAGGCCGGGGTAGAGCTCCTCGACGTCCGGCAGCGCGAGCCGTCCAGGCCGGCGGGTGAAGTAGACCATCGACAGGTTGCCCGAGGCGATGAGCACGAGGTCCGACGCGGTGGGCGCGTCATCAGCGGCCGTGTCTGACGAGGCGACGACGTCGATCTGGCCGTCGTGAGTGCGGCCGCGGAAGGCACGCCGGGTCAGGCTCCCGGTGGCGCCGCCCTGCTGTGCCACCTGGGTGAGGAAGGTGTTCACCGGTCCCACCGTCTCGTCGAGGCCGGTCGACGCGGCCACCGAGCCGGAGCCCATCAAGTCGAGCACGAGGTCCTGCAGGCGCTGGCCGTGGCGCTGCAGGAAGGTCGCGCCCTGGCTCTGTCCATGGTCGGACAGGACGACGAAGTGGTACCGGCGGGCCGCGCCGTCGGCCACGTCCTCCAGAACCCCGATCAACCGGTCGATCCCGGCAAGGGACGCCAGCGACTCGGGGCGAGTCGGTCCGGCGTGGTGCGCGATCTCGTCGTAGTCGGTGAAGTCGCAGAAGATCGACGGTGCACCGGCCATCATCTGGTCCGCGATCAGGCCGGCGTTCAAGTCCCTCAGCAGAACGTTGGTGACGCCTCGTAGCAGCACGTACGAGCCGTGGCGGTGGATCCTCGGCTGCACGTCCCGCGCCTTCTGCAGCCTGCCCTGGTGCAGCTCCTTGACCATCTCCGCGACGGTCAGGACCAGCGACCGGGTCAGTCCGTAGGGGTTGATGAAGAACGTCGCGAAGCTGCGTGAAGGTCCACGACGGCCCGCGCCGTTCCTCAGCCCGCTCATCGTCAGCAGGCTGGTCGGTGCGTCACCGGAGAAGATGTTGGAGATGCTCACGCCGTTGTCGGCCAGCAGCCCGCGGCCGTCGGTGAGGCGGGACTGGATCACCGCGGCGTCCTTGGGGCGGTTGGCGACGAGCATCCGCCCGGTCTCCTTCTCGTACCAGCGGAATGCCGGCACCTCACCGCTGCGACCGTGGAGCAGCCCGGCCTGGCTCGCGGGCGTGGTGGCCGGTAGCTGGGCGTGCCAGTCCGACATCGTGTGACTGCCCGTGTGGATCCACCTGCTCAGGGTGGGAAGGTCACCTGACCGGACGCTCCATTGGAGTACGGGCGCCGAGAGCCCGTCGATCTGCACGAAGACCACTCCCGGCACCGAGTCGTTGGCACTCGCCCGCGAATCGCGCCGGGACTCGCCGACAAGGTGGGCCAGGAATGCGGCGCTGTCGCCGGCAGTGGCGAACCAGTTGACGATGCTCATCAGGATGGCGAAGACCCACGAGGCCCAGAAGGCGGCCCAGAACCCGTCCACCTCGATGCCGGGGGAGACGAGCAGCGCCGCGTAGAACAACAGCGCCTGGACCACGAGTCCGGCCAGCAGGACGCCCACCCAACCGAGGAGCAGGGCCAGGGAGGTCAACAGCGGTCGCAGCAACGCCGAGAGGACGCCGAGCATGACCGTGGTCACGAGAACGTCGACCGCGAGGCCGGCCTGCACGCCGGGCATGATGGCAATCGTCAGGAGCATGGTGAGCCAGGCCAGCACGAGGGTGACCGTGAGCCGGCGCAGCTCCGCCCAGTTGAGCCTCCAGCCCCGCAGCAGCCGAAGGCTCCACCCAGCGCGCGAGCGCACCTTCGCCTCGGATCCGTCCGTGGTCCGCCCGCTTCCGTTCATCGCACACCCTCCGGGTCGAGCTGCCGTGGTTCACGACGACGACGCGGACGTCGACGATTGTCGTTCGGCAGGGCCGCTTCCCAAACGGTCCACCTCGCTCGGACGGCGGCCATCCCCCGCACGGGGTGAGGACGTCCCACCGCCGTCGTGAGCTGTGCTAGGTGTGCTCCGGCACGGGCTTTCCGGTTTTCGGGACGTCGTCCGCCTGCGGCGCGGCCACCTCGCCGGCCTGGGGCACTGCGACCGGTTCCGCCTTGGGTGCGGCGACCGGCTCGCCCGTCGGCACGGCGGCGGCGTCCTCGGGTGTCGGCGGTGCAGAGCCGATCAGCAGGTCGACCCAGTGCGCGGACTCGTCCGGGTCCACCAGCAGTGCACGGGCCAGCAGTGTCATTGGGACCGCGAGCAGCGCCCCCAGCGGACCGAGCAGGTACGTCCACACCGCGAGCGAGAGGAACGTGGTGGTCATGTTCAGCCCGACGGCGTCACTGACGTAGCGAGGCTGGATGAAGGTCTGGATCACGACGTTGAGCACGCAGTACACCAGGATGACCGCCAGCATCATCTTCCATCCGCCCTCGAGCAGCCCGAGCAGGGCCGGCGGCACGAGCCCGATGAAGAACCCGACGTTGGGGATGAAGTTGGTCACGAAGGCGAGCAGGCCCCACAGACCGGCGAGCGGCACGCCGATCAACCACAGCGCGGCGGTGTCCAGGACCGCGACGATGCCACCGAACACCGCCGACACGATCAGGTAGGTCTGTGTGCCGTGGGTGAAGCGGATCAGCGCCTCGGTGAGCGCCGGGCGGCTGCGCCGGAGCACGGCCGTGCGCAGGTGCGTGCTGCCTCCATCGGCAGTCATGAAGAAGAGCAGGGTCGCCAGGAAGAAGAAGCTGCTCAGCACGCTGAGCAGCCCAGAGAGCATGTCGGCGAGCAGGCCGCTCAGCTTACCGAGGTCGAGCTGGCTCAGTGCCTGGCCCGATGGTGCGCTGGCTACGCCTAGCTTGGTCAGGGTGTCGTGCACCTGTGCGGTGAGGTCGTCGACCTGGCCGGCATACTGCGGGAGGGTCGCCGCGAGCTGGACGAGGGACACCGCCACGCTGACCGCGAGGAAGAGCACGATGGCGTACACGGCCGCCATGGCGAGCACGGTCGCCGCCCAGCGTGGGACGCCGCGTCGCAGGGCAACTCCGCGAACCGGTGCCACCGCGATGGTCAGCACCAGAGCGAGCATGACGGGTGCAAGGATGTCGTTCGCGGCCCGGATCCCGCCGGCAACGACGAGCGCCGCCGCGGCCCCGAGCAGAACTTTCACCACACGCGGCAACCCTCCGCCGGTCTCGGTCACGGCGGCAGCTGAGCTAGGGCTGTTCGAGGTCGCGCCCGCGCCGGTCGAACCGCTGGAAGTCATGGCCTCTCCCTCTCGGCGGAAGGGTGCGCCTCACCGGAGGCTAGGAGCAGGCGTGGGGCACCACATCGCCCGCGGTGGGGGAGACTGCACTCGCCGGTGGGAGGCTTCCGCGTCATCCCTTGGGCTCCTTGCGCCTTTCCAGACGGGGAGGACCGGCGTCGCGGGCCACTCGGACCGCGAGTGACACGACGAGCAGGTTGAACAGCATCTGCGCGCAGACCATGGCTCGGGCCGCTTGGCCGTTGGCGTGCACGTCCCCGAACCCCACGGTCGAGAGCACGGTCAGCGTGAAGTAGAAGGAGTCCAGCCGGGTCACCAGGCCGGTGAACTGTTGGGGGTCGGCCCGCTGGAGCAGGTAGAAGGCGGTGGCGAAGAACAGTACGGCGACGTAGACCGCCATCAGCAGGCTGCGCAGCCGGGCGATTCCGGAGTCCGCCGCGCGCCGGTAGTTGACCGCCTGCGAGATCACCAGGGCCCCGGCACCGAGCAGACCGATGACGAAGGTGATGGCGACGACCACGCCGCTCTGCAGCGAGACCCGCCGCCACGGCACCAGCCCGTACACCATCGTGACGACCGCGAGAACCAGCAGGGCCTGGATCCACGATCCACGCGTCGAAGTCCAACGGCCACCAGTGCTCTGACCGCGCTCGGCCATACCGCGTAGCTGCCTCATCGGGTACCTCCGCCACCGGTCGTCTCACCAGGTACGGGTGACGCCGGGGAGCATGGGGCGCACGTAGGGTCGTCGCTCGTCAGCAACCCGTCGACCGTCGTTGGCGACTTCCTGAGCGTCGTAACCGACCGACTGAGGAGGACACGATGGCCCAAGCCGGGACCCCCGTGCCAACCCGCGCACAGACCCGCGGCACCAGCTCGCCCCGGGCCAGAGGCGTCAGCGTCTTCGCGGCCTCGATGATGTTGGTCGTCGGGTTCCTGCAGTTCTTCGAGGGGCTCATCGCGCTGGTCGACGGGAACGACTTCCTGCTTCGCACGCCCAACTACGGGTTCCAGTTCGACGCGTCGGTGTGGGGTTGGACCCACATGATCTTCGGCATCCTGCTTGCTGCTGCCGGAGCCTTCATCTTCTCGGGCAACCCGGTGGCCCGCGGGGTGGGCGTCTTCGTCGCGGGACTTTCCGCGATCCTCAACTTCCTCTGGTTGCCGTACTACCCGTTCTGGGCCTTGACCGTTCTCTCGCTCGACGTGTTCGTGATCTGGGGTCTGGCGAGCAGCAGGCTCGACGAGGCGTGAACCACTCGGACGTACTCGGGCACCGGGTCCTCGGCGGGCAGCTTGAACGCGATGACCGGGGGACGCGTGCTCGAGCACGGGGTCCGCTGCCATCGCCAGTCCCTCCGTTGTCGGCGGGCGTCGGCTCGACGGTACGGAGGCACGAGACCCGCGGCCTCATCTGCCTCGGGTGACCGGAGGAGGTCGTCGTGGTCGAGCAGAGTGCCAACACCGCCGGCACCAGTGGCACCGGTGCGGCGCCGGGCGGAGGCCGGCTCAGCGGGGGCGTCGTCGCCACGCTGGTCGGCGGCGGCCTGCTTCTGGTCTTCATGGCGCAGAACACCGCGGACGTCACGCTGCAGTTCCTCCTGTGGAGCTTCACATGGCCGCTGTGGCTGTTCACCTTCACGGTGGCGGTGCTCGGAGCGATCCTGTGGATCGGGCTCGGCGTGATCCGACGCCATCGCCGTCGGCAGGCGCGACGGGACGCCCGTCGGGCCTGACCTGGGCCAGTGGCCCAGCGGGTCGCCGCGCACGAGCGTGTCCCGTTATGTCCGCTCTTCAGTGTGTACGTACCCCTGCGGCTGCCCCATCCGCCGGGGCTGACCCTCCCTCCACGCCCCACGGCCCTAGGGTGATGTCCGGTATGGACGCGCTGGGGAGGGTCGCCGTGGGGATGGCACGCCGCGAACGCCGCGAGCTGCCGCCTGCCCCCGGCAGCGTGAGAGCCGGTCGGCACTTCGTGGGTGAGGTCCTGACGCGGTGGGGACTGGATAGCCAGTTCGACACCGCAACGCTCCTGGCGTCCGAGGTCGCAGCCAACGCGGTCGTTCACGCGGTCACGCCCTTCATCGTGGACGTGTCCGTCAACGTGGACCACCACGAGTTGGTCGTCGCCGTCACCGACTTCGACGCCCGGCCGATGTTGTCCCCGATCGAGAGCCTGGGCCTGAGCTCGCTGCTGGTCGAGCCGGACCTGGAGGCGGAGTCCGGCAGGGGACTGATGATGGTGGCGACGCTGGCCGACCGGTGGGGCATCGAACCCGCAGCGACAGGCAAGACCGTGTGGTTCTCCCTGTTACTCAACTCGGCTGGCCACTGAACACGCGGCCCTTCACTGAACTCCACGTGTCCATGAACCCTTACCTCTCGGTGGTCACTTTGGCCTGTCCGGGAAAACCCTTGCACAGCGAGACGGCGGCGTCCGCGTCGCACCATCGCCGTAGGACAATGGTGCGAGGCGGGCGCCGCCGAGCTCGGTCGGGGCTGGACTACCGGATTCAGCTGGGGCGTACCGTCTCCCGCGCGGCCCGCGGGGCCGGGACTGTCGCACCGAGAACCTGGGCCTTCGCCCGGTCGTACTCCTCAGCGCTGATCGCCCCACGGTCGCGCAGGTCAACCAGCTTGGTGAGCTCACTGGCCATGCTGTCGGTCTTCGGTGCAGCCGCCACGTCCTGCACGTACCGCCGAAGCTCTTGCTCCTGGCGAAGCGCCCGCTGGCGGCTGCGCTCGTTCATCGACCTGCCGCGGAAGATGAGGTAGGTCAGACAACCGAGCCAGGGCACCACGACCATGAACAAGGTCCATGCGGCCTTGGCCCAGCCAGACGTCTCCTGGTCGCTGAACAGGTCACCCAGGATCGCGATGAAGAGCCAGATCCACGCCACCAGCACCATGAACCAGAAGATAGAGACAGTCACATCCCACAGAGACATACCGGGCTCCTTCGGACAAGAGAGGTTGGCCGGCGTCTGTCGGTCGGAGAACAGCATTCTCGCCGCACACGCGGCCGGACCTCATCCGTAGCGGGTGACGGCTTGCCGGGCCACGCTGCGGCGCGCCGATGCGGTCCCCGGTGCTGGCCGCAGCCGCCGGCTGCGCGGCAGGATGGGGTCATGAGCCTGCGGCCGGTCGACGAGCGCGAGGCGGTGGCCGAGCGCTACGCCGAGCACCTCACCGACACCGACCTGCTCACCTTGGCCGGCGGCCGGCGCGAGCAGGCTGCCGCTCTGCGGGCGGAGCCCAGCCTCGTGCTCGACGTCCTGGACCGTCCAGCCGTCGCTGACGCCCTGCTGTCCGCTCGTGCCGACGACCCGGAGCGCTTCACCTACGTCTCGCCGTTCCTCGTCTTCGCCGCCGCCGTGCACCGAGCGAGCGCGGCGCTGGTCGGCGCCGCGTACGTCGCGGACCGCACCGGTCCGCGAAGCCGGTTGCCGGTCTTCGACGGCCCTCAGCTGGCCGCGTTCGCCACCGCACCGCGGCACCGGCTGTTCGTGGCCGAACTGCTCGCCTCCTACGCCCGGGTTGCCTCGGGAGTGGCGTACTCCCGGACGTCCCGGGGCTGGCGGCGGCAGCGCTGGGACGAGCTTGACCTGCCCCGCCTGGCCGCGCTGCTCGAGGCGCTGCCCGCGGCCGACCGCCCTGCGGTCTGGCGACGGCTCGGCGACGGCGCGCTGTTCCTGGCCGGCGTCTTCCCGGAGCACGTCGAGCGCGCGCTGGGGCTGGTCGAGGTGGCCCGGCTGCAGCGCGCGACCGGGCTGCGGCTGCGCACCGCCGAGGGACCAGTGACCGCAATGCTGGAAGAGCTGGCCGGGCGGGCGTACGAGCGAGTCGGCGGCGCCGTGCCCCCAGGCGTGGTGCAGGCCCCCGGGATGGCACGTCGGGTGCTCACCCTCGTCGCAGACCGCTACCTGTTCCCGCTGGCCCCGGACTGGCTGGCCACGCCGGGGGCCTGAGCAGGCTCAGCAGCGGATCGGCGGCGTGATGCGGCTGACGTCCGCCGCCGGAGCGGTGCCGGAACCGTGGTGCCTGACCGCCCGAGCCGTGTGCAGAGCGGCGGCGGCCAGACCAAGTGCGCCGAGCGCGGCGACGCCGGTCCAGGTCGCTCGGGCCGCGCCGGCGGTGGCGGCGGCCAGCGGAACGGCGGCTGCGGTCAGCAGATAGCCGCCGCAGCCGAGCGCCACGGACCGGACCCGGCGTTCCTCGGACCAGGAGGTGTGCGTGGCCAGCCAGGCCAGCGCGGGCAGCACCAGGACGCCGTGCATCAGGGCGCCGTGCGCCGGCTTCAGCGGCGCCGCGGCGGCGTAGGCGTCGGCGAGCGTGCCGCTACGGGCAGCCGTGACGCCCAAGGCGATCATTGCGGCGCCGGTGCCGAGCGCAGCGGCGAACGTGCCGACGCCGATCCGCAGGGCCAGCCCCATGCTCGGCGGTACACCGGGACGGAGCCGGGCGACCGTGGCGAGCAGCACGCCGGTCGCGGCGATCAGGACCGCACCGCCACCGGCGGCGCTGTAGGCGAGCGCCGCGTTGAGCGGGGTCGTGGTGTTGAAGTGCGAAGGCACACCGCGCCATGCCTGCACCGTGATGACCACGACCTCCACCGTGCTCGCGGCGGCGAAGGCGCGGAGGAAGAGCCTTCGCCGGACCGAGGGGACGCCCGCGAGCGCACTGACCCACGTCACGGTGGCGAGCGTGAGTCCGAAGGACACCCCGAACGTCGTTGGTTTGCGCCATGACACCGGACCGGTCCATGGGCCGCCGACC
>DATFPQ010000230.1:0-4819 GCA_035264765.1 Actinomycetales bacterium
CCCACCGACACGACAACCGGCATCAAGACCCGCACGGCCGCAGGCCCGGACCCGGACGCGGCGCCGTTGAACCGGGCGCAGCGCCGGGCGGCGCCGAGGGTCGCCCGGCGGATGGCGGTCACCGAGACCGGCGTGCCCCTCAGCGCCGGCCTGGCCCGCCGGCTGGCCTGCGACGCCACGCTGATCCCGATGGTCCTGGGGTCGGCCTCCGAGCCGCTGGACGTGGGCCGGGCCACCCGGCTGATCCCTCCCGCGATCCGGCGGGCGCTGATCGCCCGCGACCGCGGCTGCGCCTTCCCCGGCTGCCGGCGACCACCGCGCTGGTGCGACGCCCACCACATCCAGCACTGGTCCGACGGCGGACCGACGTCCCTGGTGAACCTGGTGCTGCTCTGCGACTTCCACCACGACCTCATCCACCACGGCCACTGGACCGTCACCATCACCGACGGGCGGCCGGTGTTCATCCCGCCCGCGTGGCTCGACCCGACCAGGTCACCCCGCGGACCCACCGACCCCCAAGCCGCCTGAGGCGGCGGCCCAGGCCCCGGCTTCGTGAAGAGTGCCGGGCCTACCAAGCGCGTCTGGCACAGAACAGCGCGGGCCAGGGAGATCGGGCTCAGGGAGATCGGGCCCAGGGAGATCGGGCCCAGCGCGGCCGGACCGGCGCGGCCGGACCAGCACGGCCGGACCAGCACGGCCGGACCAGTGCGGCCGGCCAGAGCCGCGGGGCTGAGGCCGCCGGGCCTGAGGACACGTGCCCGAGGCCACGCGTCCGAAGTCGCGCACAGCGAGCGGAGAGCCGGGGTGCCCCCACCCGCACCGGCTGGGCTCAACGCACCCCGCGCACGCGGAACTGCACGCTGACCCGCGGACCGACCGGGCGCGCGGTCTTGGGGACGGCGTGTTCCCAGGTCCGCTGGCACGAGCCGCCCATGACCAGGAGGTCGCCGTGGCCGAGCGCGAAGCGCAGCGTCCGGCCGCCGCCGCGGGGACGCAGCAGCAGCGCCCGCGGCGCGCCGAACGAGACGATGGCCACCATCGTGTCGTCGGTGCGGCTGCGGCCGATGGTGTCGCCATGCCAGGCGACGCTGTCGCGGCCGTCCCGGTAGTAGCAGCAACCCGCCGTCCGGAACGGCTCGCCGAGCTCGGGGAGGTAGTGCGCGCTCAGGGCGTCCCGGGCCTGCTCCAGCAGCGGGTCCGGCCACGGCGTCCGCTCGTCGTAGAAACACAGCAGCCGCGGGACGTCGACCTCCCGCTCATACATGCGCCGTCGCTCGGCACGCCAGGGGATCACGTCCACCAGCCGCTGGAACAGGGCGTCCGAGCCGACGACCCATCCGGGGCGGTGGTCGACCCACGCGCCGCGGGACAGCACCGTGCGCTCGACCGTCGAGCCCAGCGGGCCGAGCGCGGGACGGTCCACGGCATCGTCCAGCACCCCGTCGTCGAGCAGCCCGTCCAGCAGGGACCCCTGCAAAGCCACTGTCATAGCCCGAGCGTACGCCGCCTCGAACGTACGTTCTAGTGGGCACCGCACGAACCGCGCGGAGGGGATGCCTCGTCAGCCGCTACGGTCGCCAGGACCCCCAGACCCGCGACGCAGAGGCGCGAGCGACGGCCTCGCGGTCTGGGTCGTGGCCCGGCCGGTCCCGAGCCGAGGCGCGACGTCGGCACCAAACTCAGCCGACGTCGGCCGTCTGCGGCACCGAGGGAGGACTCCCCTTGCGGCGTGTCGCCGCCCGAGGCGGTTCGGTGCCACGTGCGGGGTGCCTCATTATGGTTCGGGTGAGTGGTTCCTCCCCCACGACGGTCAGGACGTCCCGGCCAGTCGACGAGCCTGCGGACCGCCAGGGTTGGCGGTGGCGCTGGGCCATCCCCGTGCTGGTCGCCGTCGTGGCGCTGGCCGTCCGCCTCTCCGCGGTGCTGCGCGGCGGCGGGCTCTACGGCTACTTCGGCTACGACGACGGTGTGTACTTCGCCGCCGCCGCGTCCCTGCTCGCCGGGCGACTTCCGTACCAGGACTTCATCCTGCTGCACCCGCCGGGAATCGTGCTGGCGCTCGTGCCATTCGCCGAGCTCGGCCGGCTGACCACGGACCGGGACGCGATGGCCGTCGCCCGGGTGGTGTGGCTCCTGGTCGGCGCGCTGAACGCGGGACTCGTGGCGCGGCTCGCCGGCGTGCTAGGCCCGCCCGCCGCCCTGGTCTCCGGCCTCTTCGCAGCCACCTGGTATCACTCGGCGTACGGCGAGCGGGTGCCGCTGCTCGAGCCACTGGGAAACCTCGCCCTCATCACTGCGCTGCTGCTTGTCGTCCCGCGCCCACGCCGCCTCCCCGAGCGGTACGCCGAAGTGCTTGCAGGCGTGGCTTTGGGCCTGGGCACCTGCGTGAAGATCTGGGGCGTCGTGCCCCTCGGGGTGGTCGCCGTGGCGCTGCTGGTGACGCGGGGCTGGCGAGCGGCCGGCCGCCTTGCGGCGGGCGCCGCGGCCGTGGGACTGCTCGTCTTCGGCCCGTTCCTCGTGGCGGCCCCGAAGGCCATGATCCGGATGCTCGTCCTGGCGCAGGGCGGCCGGGAGTCCAACGGTTACGCGATCTGGGAGAAGCCGACGTTCTTCCTCGGCGTCCCGCAGTACCTCGGCAGGGACAACATCGCCGCCATTGTCGTGGTCACGGTGCTGGCCGGCGCCGTCCTGGCGGCGGCCACGGTGTTGGCCCTGCGCATTCCCCTCGCCCGGCTCTGGGTTGCGCTCCTCGCGGTGCACACGCTGATGCTGCTGGTGTCCCCGGTCTTCTTCGCGCACTACGCGGAGTTCCTCACCGTTCCCCTTGCCCTCGTCCTCGGGGCCGGCGCCGCCGGCTGGTTCGGGACGCAGGCGGCCAGGGCCCCAAGAGGCCTTGGCCGCGCCGTCCCCGTCGGGATCGGCGTCATCCTGTTGTCGATGGGCGTCGGCACCGCGACTCAGTCGTTCGGTGTGCGGTATCCGGGTGACAAGCTCGCCGCCTTCGTGCCGGCCCAGGGCTGTGTGCGCGCGGACGACCCGGGCGCACTGATCCAGCTCAACGTCCTGACACGCGACCTGGGGCGCGGTTGCGAAATTCCGGTCGACTTCACCGGTGTCACTTACTACCGACCCGTACATCGCGCGGACGGCTCGACCGTCCCGCGCGGCAAGAACGCGCAATGGCAACGCCGCGCCCGCTCCTATCTCACGTCGGGGGCGGCGACCGTCCTGGTGCGCCGCACCGGCAACGCCTTCAACAAGACCACGCGGGAGCAGCTGGCGGCGCTGCCGGTGCTCGGGCGGGTCGGCCCCTGGAAGATCCTCGGGCCGCCGCGTTGAGCGCCCTGCCGGGTCACCCGGGTGCCGGCCCGGCGTCGAGCTCGGCCAGGGTGTGGCCATGAGCTACGACGTCGCGGCGCTGCGCGTCCACTTCCCCGCCTTGGCCGACGGCACCGCCTACTTCGATGCCCCCGGGGGCACCCAGGTGCCCGACGTCGTTGCGGCGGCCGTCGCCAGGACCCTCACCCGCGGCATCTCCAACCGGGGTCGGGTGACCGCCGCGGAGCGGGCCGCGGACGAGGTCGTGCAGGGGTTCCGCCAGGCCATGGCGGACCTGCTCGGCTCGGAACCCAACGCGGTCGTCTTCGGGCGGAGCGCCACCGCGCTCACCTACGACCTGTCGCGGGCCCTGGCGCGCACGTGGACGCCGGGAGACGAGGTCGTGGTCACCCGGCTGGACCACGATGCGAACATTCGGCCCTGGCTGCAGGCGGCCGACCGGACGGGGGTGACGGTGCGGTGGGTGGACTTCGACCCCGCCACCGGCGAGCTGGCGACCGAGGCCGTGGCCGCGGCGCTGTCCGACCACACTCGCCTGGTGGCGCTCACCGGCGCCTCCAACCTGATCGGGACACGCCCCGACGTCCGGGCGGTTGCCGACCTGGCGCATCGGGTCGACGCCCTGCTGCACGTCGACGGCGTCCACCTCACCGCCCACGCGCCGGTGGACGTGGCAGACCTCGGCTGCGACACCTACGTCTGCTCCCCCTACAAGGTGCTCGGCCCGCACTGCGGCGTTCTGGTGGGTCGTCGCTCGCTGCTGGAGGACCTCCGACCGGACAAGCTGCTGCCCTCGTCGGATGCCGTCCCGGAGCGCTTCGAGCTCGGCACGCTGCCGTATGAGCTGATGGCCGGGGTCACCGCGGCGGTCGACCTCGTGGCTCAGCTGGTTCCGATCTCGGCCGACTGCCGACGCGCTCGCGTCCTGGCCGCCATGACCGCGGTCGAGGAGCACGAGGACCAGCTGCGGCAGCGGGTCGAGGACGCGCTCCGCGACCTGCCCGGCGTGACCGTGCACTCGCGCGCTCGGCACCGGACGCCGACCCTGCTGCTCACCTTCGCCGGCCGCGACCCGGCGGATGCCTACCGGGCCCTCGCCGAGGTCCGGGTCAACGCTCCTGCCGGCTCCTTCTACGCGATCGAGGCGTCCCGGCACCTCGGGCTCGGCGACTCCGGGGGTCTGCGGGTCGGGCTGGCGCCCTACTCCGACGACGACGACGTCGACCGCCTGCTGGCCGGGCTGAGGGGGTTCTGCCACGCCTGAGGTCAGGTCGAAGGCTTGCCGGGCTGGGCGCCGTGCCGGACCCTGAGGCGGTAGGTGCCGAGGCTCCACGCCGAGGCTGCACAGCAGCGGGACGACGGCGACCGCGCCGCCCCGCGGCCGCGATGTCGGCAGCGTCCGACCGTAGGGAGCAGGCGAATGAGCACGAGCCCCCCACGCGCGCCCAGCGGCGGCGTGGCGCTGGGCCAGGCCAGC
>DATFPQ010000231.1:0-9375 GCA_035264765.1 Actinomycetales bacterium
CACCCGCTCGCTGCGGGCCGGCGCGCCGGTCTTGATCTGGCCGCAGTTCGTCGCCACCGCCAGGTCCGCGATGGTCGTGTCCTCGGTCTCACCGGAGCGGTGGCTCATCATGCAGCGGAAACCATTGCGATGCGCGAGGTCGACGGCGTCGAGCGTCTCGGTGAGCGAGCCGATCTGGTTGACCTTCACCAGTAGGGCGTTCGCGCTGCGGGCCTCGATGCCGCGCTGCAGGCGGGTGGGGTTGGTGACGAACAGGTCGTCGCCGACGAGCTGCACGCGGTCGCCGATCGCCGCCGTGATGGCGGACCAGCCGTCCCAGTCGTCCTCGGCCAGCGGGTCCTCGATCGAGACCAGCGGGTACTCGCCGAGCAGGCCCTCGTAGAAGCCGGCCATCCAGTCGGCCGAGCGCTCGTTGCGCTCGAACCTGTAGACGCCGTCGTTGTAGAACTCCGTCGCCGCGACGTCGAGCGCCAGCGCGATGTCGCTGCCGAGCGTGAAGCCGGCCTTGCCGACCGCCTCGCCGATCAGGTCGAGCGCGTCCTTGGTGGCCGGCAGGTCGGGCGCGAAGCCGCCCTCGTCGCCGAGCCCGGTCGCGAGCCCGCGCTGCTTGAGCACGCTCTTCAGCGCCTGGTACGTCTCGGCGCCCCAGCGCAGCGCCTCGCCGAAGGTCTCGGCGCCGATCGGCGCGATCATGAACTCCTGGACGTCGACGCCACTGTCGGCGTGCGCGCCGCCGTTGATGATGTTCATCATCGGCACCGGCAGCAGGTGCGCGTTGGGCCCGCCGACGTACCGGAACAGCGGCAGGCTGGCGGACTCGGCCGCGGCCCGGGCGACCGCGAGGGAGACCCCGAGAATGGCGTTCGCGCCGACCTTGCCCTTGTTCTCCGTGCCGTCCAGGTCGAGCATCGCCTGGTCGACCAGCCGCTGCTCCGAGGCCTCGAAGCCGAGCAGCGCGGGCCCGAGGTCGTCGAGGACCGCGGCGACGGCCTTCTGCACTCCCTTGCCGCCGTAGCGCTTGGCGTCGCCGTCCCGCCGCTCGACCGCCTCGAACGCGCCGGTCGACGCGCCGGAGGGCACGGCCGCGCGGGCGATCGTGCCGTCGTCCAGCGCCACCTCCACCTCGACGGTGGGGTTGCCGCGCGAGTCCAGGATCTCGCGGGCGCCGACTGCCTCGATGCTGGCCACGGTGCTGCTCCTCGGTCGGTGGGGTTCGCCGGATTGGTCCGCCCGCGAGCCTAGCCGCACGCCCCCGCCGGAGTCGTCGCGGCGCGCCCCCAGCCGCCGGTTCAGCGCTCGGAGGCCGGACGGTAGACCGACGAGCCGCCCGTGCGCCGGGTGTCCGTGTACGTCGTGGCCTCACCCCTCGCTGCACGCACGGTCAGCACCGTGGTCGTCAGCAGGATCAGTCCCGTGATCACCAGGATCCCTCCGGTGACCGGGCTCCAGATCTTGTCCAGGAGAGACTCCAGGACCGGCCACGACACGTCGTTGACCAGAAGCATCAGCACGCCGACCGCCACGAGGCCGACCGCGAAAAGCAGGCTGCCGGTCGTGCGCACGGGGCTGGCCACGGCGGCCTCCTGCACCGCCTCCGCCTGCTTGCGGGCCTTCTTCAGCAGGGTGCGGGCCCACACGTACTCCGTCGCCAGCACGGCGAGGCCGGCGACGATCAGCAGGATGCCGGGCCCAGGCAGCACCATCATGGCGGCCCCCACGGCCAGCAGGGCGACCCCGACGATGGTGACGGCGAAACGCTTCAGCATGTGCATGGACCGATCGTCCCCGACGGCTCGACCAGCGGCCAGCGCAGGCGCGATCGGCGTCGAGTCGGGCACGCGGCTGCGACTCAGGACCGTGCCAGGCCGAGCAGCGCGCGCAACAGTCGCGGGGACGGCGAGCCGTGCGACAGCAGCTCGTCATGCACCGTCCGGACCGGGCTCGGCGGGCGTGCCGCCCGCAGGCCGGCGGCGAGCGCCGAGACCTCCGAGGCGCCGACGTAGTACGTCGACAGCTGGGCGCTCGTCAGCAGTGCCCGCCGCCACTTGCCGGCGGCCTCGCCGGGCTCCTGGTGGCCCCGCTGCGTCATCAGCGTCATCGCCTCGGCCTCGGTCATCCGACGGGTGTGCACCCGGACGTCCAGCACCGTGTTGATCGTGGTGCGCAGGCGCATCTTGAGCTGCTGAGCCCGCAGGGCGAGCGCGGAGAGGTCCTGGGGGGCGGCCGCCTCGCAGACGTCGGCCACCAGCTGCTCGGCGTACACGGCCCAGCCCTCGACGAAGGACCCGCTGCGCAGGGCGGCACGGACCGGCGTCGAGCCGCGGAAGCGCCGCGCGTGGGCCAGCTGCAGCACGTGGCCTGGCATCGCCTCGTGCACCGTGAGGTCGCGCAGCATGTGGTCGTTGTACTCGCGGTAGAACGACACCACGCGGTCCGGCGACCAGCTTCCGGGCGCCGGCGCGACGGCCAGGAACGTGGGCGGCGGCTGCCCGCCCGGCGGCTTCGGCTCCAGCCCTCCCGGGGCGTCGCAGTAGGCCACCGCCACGCCCCGGCGCACCTCCGGCATCTCGATCACGTCGACCGGGTCGTCCGGCAGGCTGACCAGGTCGTGCTGCCGCACCAGGTCGGTCAGGGACGCCAGGTGCGTACGGCAGCGGGCGAGGACGTCGTCGCCGCGCACCGGCGCCGCGTCGGCCAGGGCGTCGAGCACCGCCCGCACGCGGTCCGACGGATCCGCCGTCACGCCCAGCCGGGGTGCCAGCCGGGCGGCGAGGTCCGCGAGCTGGTCCTCGACCGCCATCAGGTCGCTCTCGGCCCGGTCCAGCAGCGCGTCCGGCGAGGTCTCGGTGTCGAGCGCGTACCAGAGCCGCGCGGCGAAGGCCTGGGCCCCCAGTCGCGGGTCGGCGTCGGCGTCGTCGGCCCGGTCACGCAGCCAGGCGGCGTGCTCACGCAGCGCTCGAGCGGCCTCGTTCCGGGCGGCGTCGACCTCGCCGCGCCGGCCGGGGGCTCGTTCCAGCAGGGACTCCACCGGGTCGCCGAGCAGCGCCACCGCGCCGTCCGCCTGCAGCGCCGCCGTCTCGACGTGGACGCGCGGCATCGGACCCAGCAGGCCGCGGGCCTGCTCCAGGGCGGCGGGGACCGCCCCCAGCCGCGCCGCCAGGGCCCGCGCCCGTTCGTCCGGGTCGCCGGTGTCGCGGGCCACCAGCGGGTAGATCGCGTCACCCGGGAGCGTCAGCAGCGGGTCGCGGCGGTGCTCGGCCAGCTCGGCGAGCGTCCACTGCCTCGCGGTGAGCCGGGTCCGCAGCAGCTCGAGGTCGACGGCGTCCTCGGGGTCGAGGGCGGTGTCGTCCAGGTCGTCCAGCGCGCCCGTGGCGTCGGAGAGGTCGCGCAGCTGGGCGTCCACGGCCTCCGGGGACCAGTCGGCCAGCCGGTCGTCGAAGCGGTGGTCGCCGAGCGCCGTCGCGCCGGCCGGGTCGTGCTCCAGCAGCACGTCCAGAGCGGCGCGCGCAGTGCGGCGGAACCGCTGGGTCGTCTCCGCGGCCGCCCACAGCCCGGCGTCGTCGTCACTCATCGGCTGCCGTCTCGGACTCGGCTTTCCAGGGCTCGGCGGTCGCCGATCCGGCTGCCGTCCCGGACTCGGCCGTCCCGGGCTCTGCTTCCGTCCCGGACTCGCCCGCCGCGGCGAGCTCGGCGGCGCGGGCCCGCTCCTCCAGCGCCCGGACGCCGGAGCGCAGCGCTCCCTCGGCGTCCCGGCCCTGCTCGCGGGCGCGCCGGACCAGGGTCAGCAGGTCGTCGGCGAGCGGGTCGCCGAGGGGCGCGGCCGTCGCGGCGGACAGCCCGGCGCGGTCGAGGCGGCCGACCACCTTGTCGGCGCGGGCCAGCGCGGGGAGCGCGGCGGGGATGCCGTCCAGGACGCTGGCCCGGCCCTTCTCCGCCGCCTTGATGGCGTCCCAGCCGACCTGCACGCCGTCCGCGTCCGCAACGCCCTCGTGGTCCGGGTCGAAGACGTGCGGGTGGCGGCGCACCAGCTTGGCGACCAGGTCGGCCGCGACGTCGTCGACGTCGAACGGGGCGCGCTGGTCCTCGGCGGCCACGCGGGCGTGGAAGACGACCTGCAGCAGGACGTCCCCCAGCTCCTCGCGCGCTGCCGCCCGGTCACCGGCCTCCAGCGCCTCCGCCGCCTCGTGCGCCTCCTCCAGCAGGTACGGCACCAGGCTCTGGTGGGTCTGCTCGGCATCCCACGGGCAGCCGCCGGGCGATCGGAGCCGGTCCATCACGGCGACGACGTCCAGCAGGCGCGCACCCGGGACGTCGTGGCTGCCGACGAGTACCTCGACCTCCGGCGGGTCCTGCGTGCCGGCCACCCGGGACAGCTCGGCGGCCAGGGCGTCGGTCAGCCCCGGGTCGCCGTCCGATGAGCCGACCCAGACCAACCGCGACGTGGCGGCCCGGTGCACCAGCTCGCGGGCCAGGGCGGCGACCGCGGACGGGAGGTTTGAGACAGCGGTGCCCCCAGCGGGGAGCGGCTCGACGGCGATCCCCGCCTCGACGAGCGCCTGCGGCTGCGGGTCGCCGAGATCGGCGCAGCACACCGCGTCCGCCGCCTCGACCACCTGCCAGGCCGCGCGGCTCAGCAGCCCCGGCGCCACGCGCGGCGAGGTGAGCAGCAGGACCAGGGAGCCGGGTGCGGTCACCGCGGGCGCTCCAGCGCGTCAGGGAGCCGCGGGCGGAGGAGTCTCGGTGGCCGTGGGCGTCGGCGTGCGGACCAGCCAGTTCGGCTGGCGCTGGACGATCTCCAGCCGCGAGGTGTCCAGGCGCCCGAACCGCGGGTTGACTCGGACCCCGGCGGTCTGGATCTGCCGCTGCACCTGCTGCAGGACCGGCGTCGCGCCGCCCTGCTGCAGCTTCTGCAGCGCCAGGAAGGTCCGCAGCACACGCAGCGCCTGCGGGTCGGGGTTGGTGGCCTTGGGCAGCAGCTGGCTGGCGGCCTCGCTGTCCGAGACGCCGGCCCCGGCCCGCTCCGCCGCGGGCAGCAGGAACGGCGCCACGAGCAGGTAGAAGAGCACGGTCTGCTCCAGGCCCGGGGTCTGGGCGATCTCCGGGTTGCCCTGCTTGATGCCCTGCACGGCCTGCGTGACCTGGTCGGTGGTGATCCGCTCGTCGCCGTACACGGCGGCGGCTCCGGCCTCGCGCGGGCTGCAGGCGCCGAGCGCGAGCGCTACCGCGGCGACCGCCGCCACCACACCGGCCCGGGTCCGACGCGGGGTCCCCGCCGTCGTGGCGTGCTTCACGCAGACTCCTCCAAGTCGTCCCTGCCTCACCGGCTCGTCGCCACCCGCGCAGCGTCCGCGACGCTGTCCAGCAGCACCGCCTCGACGAGGTCGCGGGCCCAGCGTAGGACGTCCGCGTCGCGGAGCGGTCGACCGCCGATGCGCGCCGTCGTCGGCGCCGGCACGAGGATCGTACGGACGGCCGGCTTCACCGTGCTGCCCGGGTACAGACGGGTCAGGCGCAGCTGCTGGCTCTCGCGAAGCTGCACCGGGGCGAACCGGACGCTCTTGCCCTGCGCGGCGATCTCGGTGAGTCCGGCCCGGCGGGCCAGGGCGCGGAGCCGGGCGACCTCGAGCAGGTTCTCGACCGGCGTCGGCGGCTCGCCGTACCGGTCGACCAGCTCGGCGCGGACGGCGTCGACCGCCGCGGCGTCCTCGGCGTCGGCCAGCTTCTTGTACGCCTCCAGCCGCAGCCGCTCCCCCGGCACGTACTCGTGCGGAAGGTGCGCGTCGACCGGCAGCTCCACCTTCATCTCCGCGGGCACCGCCTCGGCGTCGCCGCGGTACTCGGCCACCGCCTCCCCCACCAGCCGGATGTACAGGTCGAAGCCGACGCCCTCGATGTGCCCGGACTGCTCGCCGCCGAGGAGGTTGCCGGCTCCGCGGATCTCCAGGTCCTTCATCGCGACGGCCATCCCCGACCCCAGGTCGGTGTGCTGCGCGATGGTCTGCAGCCGGTCGTGAGCGGTCTCGGTGAGCGGCTTCTCCGGGGGGTACAGGAAATACGCGTACGCCCGCTCCCGCCCTCGACCAACCCGGCCGCGCAGCTGGTGCAGCTGCGACAGGCCGAAGTTCTCCGCGCCCTCGAGGATGAGCGTGTTGGCGTTGCTGATGTCCAGACCGGTCTCGACGATCGTCGTGCACACCAGGACGTCGAACTTCTTGTCCCAGAAGTCCATCACCACCTGCTCTAGGCGGTGCTCGCCCATCTGCCCGTGCGCCGTCGCGATCCGCGCCTCGGGGACCAGCTCACGCAGCCGACTCGCCGCCCGCTCGATCGAGCTGACCCTGTTGTGCACGTAGAAGACCTGTCCCTCACGCAGCAGCTCGCGCCGGATCGCCGCGGCGATCTGCTTCTCGTCGTACCCACCGACGAAGGTCAGCACGGGGTGGCGCTCCTCGGGTGGGGTGGCGAGCGTGGACATCTCCCGGATGCCGGTCACTGCCATCTCGAGCGTGCGCGGGATCGGCGTCGCACTCATGGCCAGCACGTCCACCGCGGTGCGCATCGCCTTGAGCTGCTCCTTGTGCTCGACGCCGAAGCGCTGCTCCTCGTCGACGATGATCAGGCCGAGGTCCTTGAACCGGACCTCCGCGGTCAGCAGCCGGTGGGTGCCGATGACGACGTCGATGCTCCCGTCGCGGATGCCGGCCTTGACCGCGTCGGCCTCCTTGGCGGACTGGAAGCGGGACAAGGCCTTCACGATGACCGGGAAGTTGGCGTACCGCTCGGAGAAGGTCTGCAGGTGCTGCTGCACCAGGAGCGTGGTGGGGACGAGCACTGCCACCTGTTTGCCGTCCTGCACCGCCTTGAAGGCGGCCCGCACCGCGATCTCGGTCTTGCCGTATCCGACGTCGCCGCAGATCAGCCGGTCCATCGGCACCGAGAGCTCCATGTCGCGCTTGACCTCGTCGATGCTCGACAGCTGGTCCGGCGTCTCGACGTAGGCGAAGGCGTCCTCGAGCTCCCGTTGCCACGGCGTGTCCGGGCCGAACGCGTGGCCCGGCGAGGCCATCCGCGCCGAGTACAGCCGGATCAGCTCGCCGGCGATCTGCCGGACCGCCTTGCGGGCGCGACCCTTGGTGCGCGCCCAGTCCGCGCCGCCGAGCTTGTTCAGGGTCGGCGCCTCACCACCGACGTACCGGGTCACCTGGTCGAGTGCGTCGCTCGGCACGAACAACCGGTCGCCGGGGTGGCCGCGCTTGCTGGCCGCGTACTCGATGACGAGGTACTCGCGCGTCGAACCGCCCACCGTGCGCTGCATCATCTCGACGAAGCGCCCGACGCCGTGCTGCTCGTGGACCACGAAGTCGCCCGGCCGCAGCTGCAGCGGGTCGACCATGTTGCGCCGTCGGGACGGCATCCGGCGCATGTCACGCGTCGTGCTGCCACCGGACGTCCCGGTGATGTCCGACTCGGTGAGGACGGCCAGTCGAAGCCCAGGGCTGAGGAACCCGCGGCCGAGGTTGCCCGTGCCCACGTGGACCACCGACGGCTCCGGGGCGGCGTCGAGCGTCTCGACCAGCCGGGCGGCGAGCTCGCGCTCTCCCATCACCTCGACGACGCGCTTGGCCAGGCCGTGCCCCTCGGTCACCACGACGACGCGCCAGCCGTCGGCGAGCCAGTGCTCGACGTCCTCCAGCGCACGTCCGGTGTCGCCGCGGTAGACGTCCACCTCGCGGGCGTCGAGAGCGAGCGTCGTCGCGTCCGTCTCGTCCTGCGCCGCGATCTCGGTGTCGGCGGCGAACGGGCCGACGCTCCACCAGGGCGTCCCGGTGGCGAGAGCGTGCTCCCGGACGTCGGCCATGGACCAGAACGACGCGGCACCAAGCACGCCCTCCAGGTCGACCGGCACGACGTTGCCCGCCGCCGCGTTGGCCCAGCTCGCCTCGAGGAACTCGGCGCTGGTGGCGATCAGGTCGTGCGCCCGGGCGCGGACCCGCTCCGGGTCGCAGAGGAGCACATGCGTGCCCTTGGGCAGGACGTCGAGCAGCGGCTCCATGCCGTCGCCGACCAGAGCCGGGGTCAGCGACTCCATGCCCTCGACCGCGATGCCCTCCGCGACCTTGTCCAGCAGGTCGGTCACGCCGGGCAGCTGCGGGGCGAGCTCGCGGGCGCGCCGCCGGACGTCCTCGGTGAGCAGCAGCTCGCGGCACGGCGGGGCCCACAGCCCGTGCTGCGCGATCTCGAGGCTGCGCTGGTCGGCCACGGCGAACCAGCGCACCTCCTCGACCGTGTCACCCCAGAACTCCACCCGCAGCGGGTGCTCCTCGGTGGGCGGGAAGACGTCCAGGATGCCGCCGCGGACGGCGAACTCGCCGCGCCGCTCGACCAGGTCGGTGCGGCTGTAGGCGGCGTCGCTGAGCCGGCGCGCGACGTCGTCCAGCTCCGCGTCATCACCGGCCTGCAGCCGGACCGGCTCCAGGTCGCCCAGGCCCTTCACCAGCGGCTGGAGCACGGCGCGCACCGGCGCCACCACGACGCTCACCGGACCGCCCGCCTCGTCCTCGACGTCCGGGTGGGCCAGGCGGCGCAGCACGGCCAGCCGACGTCCCACCGTGTCGCTGCGCGGGCTGAGCCGCTCGTGCGGCAGGGTCTCCCAGGCCGGGAAGTCCACGACCGCGTCACCCGGCAGGAAGCAGCGCAGGGCTGCGGCCAGGTCCTCCGCCTCGCGCCCCGTCGCCGTCACCGCGAGGACCGGACGGCCGGCACCACGCGGGGAGGCCGTGGCGAGGGCCGCCACCACCATCGGCCACGCGCCCGTCGGCGCGGACAGGTCCAGCGTGGCGGCCGCGCCCTGCGCGGCCAGGTCGCGGGCGCGCGCGAGCGCCGGGTCGCCGAGGACGGCGTCGAGGATGCCGGTGAGGCTCATGTCTCCTGCGCGGGGAAGGGGGTCGCGCCTGGGCGCGCGGATGGGCGCCGTACGGATACCGGAAGGGTCCCCAGGGCGTCCGGCCCAGGATACGGCCGGGCGCCGACGCCGGCCGCCAGCCCTCCGCCGGACTACTCCGCTCCGCCGAGCCGTTTCACTCGTCCCGGCGAATGTCTACTCTATATGCCGGCGTTAGGGCCTCAAGGTTCCCCGTACCCGGACGAGAGGCCCCACGTGGACTGGACCATGGCGCTGGCGGCTGCCGGCGTGGGCGTCATCGTGGGTTGACCGGCATGGGCGGCGGCGCGCTGATGACGCCCGTGCTCGTGCTGCTGTTCGGCGTCCCACCGCTGACCGCGGTGTTGAGCGACCTGGTCGCGGCGGCTGTCATGAAGCCGGTGGGCTCGGTCGTGCACCGGCGCCGCGGAACGGTGCACCTGCGGCTGGTGGCC
>DATFPQ010000232.1:0-9406 GCA_035264765.1 Actinomycetales bacterium
GGACGGCTTCGTCGAGGGCCTGCTCGTGCTGGTCCGGCGGGCGGCGTCGGTTCGGGCGGCGTCGGTTCGGGCGGCGTCGGTTCGGGCGGCGTCGGTTCGGGCGGCGCGGTCTGCCGCCGCGGTCACGGTGCGGCGCTCGACCGCGGTCGCCGACGACGTCGACGGCTGCGGTGCCGGCTGTGAGGAGTTGGACGTCTTCGGCTCGGACGTCTTGGGCTCGGCCGTCTTCGGCTCCGACGTGGCCGGCGCCGTCGTCTTGGGCGCGGTCGTCTTGGGCTCGCCCGACTTAGGCTGGGCCGACTTGGGCTCGGCCGTCTTCGGCTCGGCCGTCTTCGGCTCGGACGTGGCCGGCGCCGTCGTCTTGGGCTCAGACGCCTTCGGCTCAGACGTCGTGGACTTCGAGGCCTTCGACGCCGACGTCTTCGACTGAGACGTCTTCGACTCAGACGTCGTGGACTTCGACGCCTTCGACTGAGACGACTTCACCGACGACTTCGACTCAGACGACTTCGACGTCTTCGACTGAGAGGACGTCCTGGAGGTCGAGGTGGTCGGCTTGGACGTGCTGGACTCGGTCGCGGTGGACTTCGATGTCCGCGCCGACGGTGAGGTCGGCGAGGACGTCGGTGCGGAGGTGGCCGAGGACGTCGGTGCGGTCGTCGTCGAGGCCAGGGCCGGGCTGGGAACCAGAACCGCCGCGCTCAGCGGCAACGCGGCGAGCAGAGCAACCGCGGAACGGCTGCGCAGCGGGCGTCGGGGCAACGTCACGGTCGGCGTCTTTCGGCAGCGGTCGGAGCACGTGGTCAGTTCGACAGTAACCGGTGCGGGCGGAGGCGTCAGCACTATGCCTGACGCCTCCGCCGTGAGCGAGCGAAGATCACCGCTGGGTAAGCGGAAGGGTCACCGTTCGGTGAGCGTCGTCGGCGCTCCGTGAACGGCCGGGATGGTGCCCAGCTTGCCGGCCTGGAAGTCCTCGAACGCCTGGATCACCTCGGCCCGGGTGTTCATGACGAACGGGCCGGCCCAGGCCACGGGCTCCCGGATCGGGAGGCCACCGAGCACGAGGACCTCGAGGTCCGGTTCGGCGACGGGCTGCGACGTGGCGGCGTCCACTCGAAGGTAGTCACCTGCGCCTAGGACAGCGAGCTGGCCCTTGCGGACCGGGTGGCCGGTGCTCGCCACGGAGCCCTGCCCGGCCAGGACGTAGACCAGCGCGTTGAAGTCCTTGCGCCACGGCAGCACCAGGCGGGCACCGGGCGCGAGAGTCGCGTGCACCAGTGAGATCGGCGTGTGGGTCCGGCCCGGACCGGTGTACCCCGCGACGTCTCCCGCGATCACCCGGACCAGCGCTCCGCCGTCGTCGTTGGTCAGCAGGCGCACGTCACCGCCGCGCAGGTCCTGGTACGCCGGCTCCGCCCACTTGTCCGCCCGCGGCAGGTTGACCCACAGCTGGATCCCGTGGAAAAGGCCACCGGACACGACCAGGTGCTCCGGCGGCGCCTCGATGTGCAGCAGGCCGCTGCCCGCGGTCATCCACTGGGTGTCGCCGTCGGTGATGGTACCGCCACCCCCGTGCGAGTCGTGGTGGTCGAAGATGCCGTCCAGGATGTAGGTGACGGTCTCGAACCCCCGGTGCGGGTGCCACGGGGTGCCCTTGGGCTCACCCGGCGCGTATTCGACCTCGCCCATCTGGTCCATGTGGATGAAGGGGTCGAGGTCGGCGAGGTCGACCCCCGCGAAGGCCCGGCGAACCGGGAAGCCCTCGCCCTCGAACCCGCTCGGCGCGCTGGTGACGCCGCGCACCGGCCGCTCGACGCTGGTGCCGGGCGGCGGCACCTCGATCCGCGGCAGGACCGTGAGGTCTGGAACGGTGACGGCGGGCATGCGGGCCTCCGAGGCTCTAGTTACGATTTCAACTATCGCATCAGGGAACGTCTTTGTCGACTCCGCCATTCCCTCACCCGCGCCTCGGCGGTGCCATCGACAGCTGCCCCGGAATGGCACGGTTCTCGCGCGGTTCCGTCGCGAGCGGCCCTCGAAGCGCGGACGTCGGGACGTGGGTCAGCTGAGCAGGGCGAGCAGGGCGGTGCCGTAGGCGGTCTCGACGTCGTCGGCCGAGGTGACGAGCTCGTCGGACTCGGTGCCGGTGACGACGTCCCATCCCTTGGGGGTCCGCTCCAGCCGCAGCAGTCGGTCGCCGATCAGCTCGCGTAGCTGGTCCTCACGCGGTAGCCACAGCACCTTGTGCTCCTCGACGCTGTCGAGGGCCCACTCGGTCGTCCCGTTGAAGCCCATGAAGGATCCGCCGGGGGCGTGGTGCACCTCGATGACCATGTCGCTCACGACGAACACGTCGTCGTCCATGTCGCGGTCGGGAACGACGAAGCGGTCGCCGCGTTTGGGCGTCCACGAGACGCCGGCGGAGCGAAGCCGGCGGGCGAGGTCGATGGAAATCACCGGAGCAGTTTGCCCCGGCGACGCCCCAGACCCCAACCCCGCGGGTCTAGCCTGCGGCCATGGCGCACGCCCGGATGAAGGACCTCTGCTTCGACGCGGGCGACCACCACGCCCTGGCCGACTGGTGGTGCGCAGTGCTGGGCTACACCCGCGCGGACGCCGACCCGGACGCCGACCCGGCCGACCCGGTGCTGCTGCAGCCGGGCGCCGAGGGCGGTCTGCCGGTGTGGGTGAACCCGGTGCCCGAACCGAAGACGGCCAAGAACCGGATGCATCTCGACGTCTACGGCGACACCGAGGAGATCCTGGCCGCCGGCGCGACCCTGCTCCACCGCAACGTCGGCAACGGCTGGGACGTGCTCGCGGACCCGGAGGGCAACGAGTTCTGCGTGTTCCCTCCGGAGTGACGCTGGAGGAACGCTCGAGGAACGCCGTGCGGATCCGGCGTCAGCGCTCGCGGGTGGTCCAGGCAAGCAGCCGGTCGACGTCCCAGGTGGTGACGATCCGGTCGGCGGGCACCCCGCAGGCGACGGCGCGGACGACGCCGTGCGGCCGCCAGTCGAGCTGGCCGGGCGCGTGCGAGTCGGTGTCCAGGCTGAACAGGCAGCCTGCCTCGACCGCCATCCGCAGCAGGTCGGACGGCGGGTCGCGACGCTCCGGTCGGCAGTTGATCTCGACGGCGACCCCGCGCTCCGCGCACTCGGCGAAGACGGCGGCGGGGTCGAACTTGCTCTGCGGCCGCTGACGACTGCCCATCACCATCCGTCCGGTGCAGTGCCCGAGGATGTCGGTGTGCGGGTCGCGGATGGCGCGCAGCATCCGCCGGGTCATCTCCCCGCGCTCCATCGCCAGCTTGGAGTGCACGGACGCCACGACGACGTCCAACCGGCTCAGCATCTCCTCGGACTGGTCTAGCGTCCCGTCCTCGTTGATGTCGACCTCGATCCCGCTGAACAGCCGGAACGACCCGAGCCGGGGACGCAGCGCGTCGAGCACGCCGAGCTGGCGGCGCAGCCGCTCGGCGCTCAGCCCGTTGGCGACCTTGAGGCGGGGGGAGTGGTCGGTGAGGGCCAGGTACTCGTGCCCGAGCTCGACGGCGGTCATCGCCATTTCCTCGATCGGGCTGCCGCCGTCGCTCCAGTCCGAGTGGCTGTGCAGGTCACCGCGCAGGGCGCTCATCAGCCGGCGTCCGTCCTCGTCGAGCCGCTCGACCTCGGTCGCCTCGTCCTCCAGGTGCTGCAGGTAGTCCGGCACCTGGCCGTCCAGGGCCTGGGCGACCACCGCGGCGGTGCGGTCGCCGATGCCGCCGAGCTCGGTGAGGGTGTGGGCGCGATGACGCGCGAGCAGCTCGTCCGGGCCGGTCCGCGCTACGACCGCGGCCGCGGTCCGGAAGGCCTTGACCCGGTACGTCGACTCGTGGGCGCGCTCGAGCAGAAAGGCGATGCGGCGCAGAGCCGCGAGGGGGTCCACGACGGTCATTGTGCTGCGGCGCGCAAGCCGGCCGGAACCGACCGCACCGCACGGCCTTGGGAGTGCCCGCCGAGCGAGGCACCCCGGGTCATGGTGGAGTGGTGCTCGCCGGTTCCGGAGACATTGCGGAAGACATTGCGGAAAGACCAGGACACGCCAACCAGGACAAGGAGGCCCGTGGTGGAGCACCACGACGACCGCCACCCCACGCAGGAGCTGAGCGACGAGGAGCTGTTGGAGCACCTCGGCCAGCTGTACGAGACGCGGCTGGACACCCTGCGCCACGGCTCGCAGGACGCCCTGGACAACTCCGACCGGCGCCTTCGCGAGCTCGAGGGGGAGTACCTGCGCCGCTACCCGGAGCGTGAGGTGTCCCCGGAGCGGGTCCGCCCGGGCAGCTAGGACCGGTCGCCGGGCCGGTCCGGCAGCGGGGACCGCAGCAGGGGAAGCATGTCGTCGAGCTCGAAGAACGTCGCGATGTCGAGCGCGGACTTCGGTCCGAGCGCGGGGTCGGCCCCGGCCGCGAGCAACGCCCGCACGCTGCGCTCGGACCGCCGGAAGGCCGCCGCGGCGAGGGCCGTCTGGCCACGGTCGTTCACCCGTGCGGTGTCCGCCCCGCGCTCCAGCAGGGCCTCGACGGTGTCCGGGTGGTCGTGGTAGGCGGCGAGGATCAGCAGGCTGTCGCCCGCGCCACTCGTCAGGTTCACCGGCAGCCCGCCGTCGACGTACGCTGCGAGCTGCTCGGTGGCGCCCTCACGCGCCAGGTCCAGGGCCCGCTGCAGGAAGGCCAGCTCGTCGTCCGTCAGCTCGGTCACGGCCCTGACGGTAGCGCGACACGCGCACCCCAGACCACCTGATCTTGACTCATTCCAGAAAAGGTGGTCAGGTGAGGGCATGACCTTGACGGTGCAGGAGCGGCTGCGCGCGAGCGGCCTGCGCGTCACCGCGCCGCGTTCGACCGTGCTGCAGGTGCTGGACGACGCGACGCGGAACCACGAGCACCTGACCACCGCGCAGGTGGCGGGAAAGGTTCGGGACCGGCTCGGATCGGTGTCGCTGCAGGCCATCTACGACGTCCTGGAGGTGCTCGTCGTGGCCGGCCTGGCCCGGCGGATCGAGCCCGCCGGGCAGCCCGCGCTGTTCGACGGGCGGGTGGGGGACAATCACCACCACCTGGTCTGCCGCTCGTGCGGCCGGACCACGGACGTCGACTGCGCCGTCGGCGCGGCGCCGTGTCTCATCCCGTCCGCCACCGGCGGCTTCGTGGTCGACGAGGCCGAGGTCGTCTTCTGGGGCCGCTGCCCCAAATGTCAGAACGAGAACCCAACCCAAGTGGAACGAGAGGAACGCACCATATGACCGACGTGGCCAGCAAGGGCCCCGAAGCAGGTGACGACCGGGCCGTCCTGACCAACCGTCAGGGCCACCCCGTGTACGACAACCAGAACCAGCGCACCGTGGGCGCCCGCGGTCCGGCGACGCTCGAGAACTACCAGTTCCTCGAGAAGATCAGCCACTTCGACCGGGAGCGCATCCCGGAGCGGGTCGTGCACGCGCGCGGCGTGACCGCGTTCGGCTACTTCGAGGCGGACGGCACGGTGGGCGACGAGCCGATCAGCCGGTACACCCGCGCCAAGCTGTTCCAGGAGAAGGGCAAGCGCACCGACGTCGCGCTGCGCTTCTCCACCGTGGCCGGCGGCCGCGACTCCTCCGAGATGGCGCGGGACCCGCGCGGCTTCGCGGTGAAGTTCTACACCGAGGACGGCAACTGGGACCTCGTCGGCAACAACCTCGGCGTCTTCTTCATCCGCGACGCCATCAAGTTCCCCGACTTCATCCACTCGCAGAAGCCCGACCCCGTCACCTTCGAGGCCAGCGTCGCGAACCGGGCGTTCGACTTCTTCAGCCAGACGCCCGAGGCCATGCACATGATGTCGCTGGTGTTCAGCCCGCGCGGCATCCCGGCCAGCTACCGCCACATGCAGGGCTTCGGCGTCAACACCTACAAGTGGGTCAACCAGCAGGGCGAGACCAAGCTGGTCAAGTACCACTGGCTGCCGAAGCAGGGTGTGAAGTCGTACACGGCCGCCGACGCCGCGGCGGTGCAGGCCGAGACGCTCGGGGCGCACACCAAGGACCTGTACGACGCCATCGAGCGCGGCGAGTACCCGCAGTGGGAGCTGTACGTCCAGCTCATGGACGACCACGATCACCCCGAGCTGGAGTTCGACCCGCTGGACGACACCAAGGTGTGGCCGGAGGACGCCTTCCCGCTGCGCAAGGTCGGCACGATGACGCTCGACCGGATGCCGCAGAACTTCTTCCTCGAGAACGAGCAGATCGCCTTCGGCACCGGCGTCCTGGTGGACGGCCTCGACTTCTCCGACGACAAGATGCTGGTCGGCCGGACCTTCTCCTACTCCGACACCCAGCGCTACCGGGTGGGCCCCAACTACCTGCAGCTGCCGGTGAACTCGCCCAAGGCCCGGGTGGCCACCAACCAGCGCGACGGCCAGATGGCCTACGGCGTCGACCTCGGCGAGGGCCAGAACCCCCACGTCAACTACGAGCCCTCGATCACCGGCGGGCTTCGCGAGGCGCAGTACCCGACCCACGACGACCAGGGCCCGGAGATCGTCGGCCGCCTGACCCGCAAGCGGATCCCGCGGACCAACGACTACCAGCAGGCGGGGGAGCGCTATCTGCTCTCCGAGCAGTGGGAGAAGGACGACCTCGTCGCCAACCTGGTGGCCGCGCTGACCCAGTGCGACCGCCCGATCCAGGAGCGCATGGTCTGGCACCTGCTGATGTGCGAGGACGAGCTCGGCCTGCGGGTGGGCGAGGGCCTCGGCATCACGCCGGACGACGTCCGTGGCCTGGAGCCGCTGGCCTCGCAGACGCTCACCGAGGCCGAGTTCGAGCGCGCCGCGAACCTTGGCAAGAACGGCCTGCGCGACGTCTCGGGCAAGGAGATGACGCACTGCGTGCCGAACGAGCACGTCGTCGTCGCGAAGTGACGCGCGGCTGATACTCCGGCGGGCCCCCGACCGAATGGTCGGGGGCCCGCTGCCGTCTCACCGGGTACCCACGGCGAGCGCCGATGCTCACCGGCGTACTCACGGCCAGCGCCCGGCGTACTCACGGCGAGTGCCGATGCTCACCGGCGACGCCACGGAAGCACCCGCCAAGGCCGCGTGCTGGCGTGCCTCGTGAGCATCGGCATCGGCGGCGAGCCGGGCGGCGGAGGTGGCGGGCGGAGTGACCCGGTGGCCGGCGAGGGCGGCGCACAGGGGGAGGGCGGCTGTAGCGGTCGGGGTCGCACGGCGGCGGTTGCGGCGGGGGACGCGCTGCGGCCGTCGCGGGCGGCGCGCGGGGAGTGCGACGCGCTGAGGGCGGCGCGTTGGGAGTGCGGCAGTTGCGGGCGGCGCGCGGGGAGTGCGGCAGTTGCGGGCGACTGTGCCCGGCGGCTACGGTCCGACGGCCGTGGTGCTCGGGAAGCCGGTGGGATGCCGGCGCGGCCCTCGCCACTGTGATCGGGACAGCTCGTCCACCGCCGGGTCCGCCCGGCACGCCACTGGGTGCCTGCACCCGGGAAGGCGGGACGGGCGTCCGGCCACCGTCCGACCAGGTGCCCGGGCCCGTCAGCCAGGAGACCGGCCACGGCGCTGCACGACACTCATCCACGAGGACTTGGAGAGGCCGGCCCGATGAGCGCACGCGTCCCTACCCCGCCGTTGCCGCCACCAACCGACCGATCGGTCGGATACGAGGCCGCCGATGGGTCGGCCGGTTCGCCACCGACCGATCGACCGGTCGCGTCGGCGGGGACAGATGGGCCGGTCGGTCCGCGGGGACAGGTCAGGCGGTCAGTTCCTCGGCGGCGGACCGGTCGGTCGGATCCCTTGCGACCGACCGGTCAGTCGGGAGTGCGGAATCCGAACAGTCCGCGACCGGGACGACGGCTCCGCCGACGAGGTGGCGGCGCGACGACACGGTCCGCACTGCGGCGGTCCTGGCCGTGGTGGCCGCCATGCACGTCGTCGCGTGGGGGACGCTGCTGCTCGCCGTCGTGCCGCAGCGCCTCACCGTGGGAACCCAGGTCTTCGGCGTCGGGCTCGGCGTCACGGCGTACACGCTCGGCATGCGGCACGCCTTCGACGCCGACCACATCGCGGCGATCGACAACACCACCCGCAAGCTGATGGCCGACCGGCAGCGCCCGGTGGCGGTGGGCTTCTGGTTCGCGCTCGTGCACTCCAGCCTGGTGGTCGTCCTGGCAGTCCTCATCGCGGCCGGCGCACGGGCGGCCACGACGCTGTTGGACGACAGCTCCGGAACTCACCAGCTGCTAGGCCTGCTCGGCACAGGTCTGTCCGGACTCTTCCTGTACGTCATCGGGCTCCTGAACCTGGTGGCGCTCGTCGGCATCGTCCGGGTCTTCCGCCGGATGCGGCGCGGCCGGTTGGACGAGCACTCGCTGCAGGCGGCGCTCGACTCACGCGGCCTGCTGACCCTGGTCCTGAGCCGGATGACCCGCTCGGTCACTCGCTCGTGGCAGATGTTCGGCGTCGGGCTGCTGTTCGGGCTCGGCTTCGACACGGCCACGGAGGTCTCGTTGCTCGTGCTCGCCGGCAGCGGCGCGGCCAGTGGGCTGCCTTGGTACGCCGTTCTCGTCCTGCCGCTGTTGTTCGCCTCCGGCATGAGCCTGTTCGACACGCTGGACGGGACGTTCATGAACGTCGCCTACCACTGGGCGTTCGCCAACCCGGTGCGCAAGGTGTTCTACAACCTGACGGTCACCGGGCTGTCCGTTGCCGTGGCGTTGGTCATCGGCTCGATCGAACTGGTGAGCGTCCTGCATGACCGGCTGCGCCTTACGGATGCCGTCACCGGCTGGGTGGCCGCCCTGGACCTCGGCCGCGTCGGCTTCGTCGTCGCCGGGCTGCTCGTCGTCGTCTGGGCCGCCGCCGTCGGGTACTGGCGGATGGCCCGGGTCGAGAACGTTGGAGTGCGTCCGGGTCCTAGGCGACCGCCGCGCTCAGTGCCGCCCGGATTTGTCGAAACCCGACGTCTTTTCGAGGCGGTTTCGCCAGCTCCCGCCGTTCCACACGGCCGCGCCGTTCCTCACGGCCGCCGTTCCTCACCGCCGCCCTCAGTTTCCCCGAAGCTCCCCGCCATTCGTCGCAGGCGCCGTCCGGCCGCCGCCATTCGTCGCAGGCGCCCTCCGGCCGCCGCCGTTGGTTGCAGCCGTCGTTGTAGCCGTCGTTGCAGGCAGGTGTTGATGCAGGCGTCGTCGCACCAAGGTGGCTGCCGAGCGCCTCACCGTGATGCGACGACGGCTGTCCCGACTCGGCGCCCAGACGCCGTCTGGAAGCGCGTCCCTGTAACGCCGATAAGCAACATTATGTCAGTCTGGCGACTACTCAGGGTAGTACCAAGGTACTACTACCCTTCGGCCACACCGATCGCATACCCTGAC